>CANJMS010000119.1 GCA_947475825.1 Nitrosomonadales bacterium | reverse complement strand
CGCCAAAAAGGGTGAAAAATAGGATAGACGAATCAAGGTAGCGAATTCGTCTACCTATAACGAAAAAAATGTTCGATTTACAGCGTCCGTCCAAAAATGGTCATCGGTCAGTGCTGAAAATTCGGGTGTTTATGGATGAGAACTAATTAACGGCTACCACGTACTAACCGCACAAAATAGTTATAGGGGCGTATGGTTTTGAAGGTGCCACCCTTACCGAAATAAACGTACCAAGCGCTAGTGGGATTGTCTATGCCGGGTGAGGCAGACCAGTAGGCTGCGACCTGAGTATTCGGAAACCAGTTTGCGTCAATGGTAAGAGTAGGGGTACGAGAAGGCTTGGTAGCTCGGCTAGTGTCCAAGATGCTTTGTAGTTCCTCCAATGTGGGCAAACGCCAGTCGTGAAAGCCACACAGCCCTTGAACGTTGACACTATTTTTGAACCCCACGCTATTTGATGGCGAATCAACTTGAGCTTGTGTGGGATTAACCCAAGCTGATCCAGTCCAAAACTGTTCTTCTGCCGCATTATCGAAATTGGTGTATCTTTTATTCCAGTCCCGCAAACCTCCATCAGCGGTTTTGACTTCCCACATCAAGCCGGTAACACGGTCCTGCACACAGCTATTGATTTTGGAATCTGAAGCGGAGACACTGGTAAATCTTGATTTTGAATTGTCGGGAGAAATGCCGGCAGGGGTGGAAGCATATACTCCTCCCCAAGACGTCAGGAAAAAATCAACCAGCAACACCAATACAAATTGGTGCAAGGTACGAGTAATTTTGTTATCTAAGGAATTTATAGTATGTCTCCAATTTGGAAGCTATCAGCACATCGCATCATGGTATCGATTAATTTCAACCAGGCTTAGTAATCAATCACTTTTGATAGCCCATCGAGTCCATTCTTCTGCAAGTCATTTTCGAACAACACCATATTCAGATGGCTTCAGAAACACCTCACCCCAGCTACCCATCCATGCCAATCATATTGTCCTGATCATCAGTCTTTAAACTCTGGCCATTTTACTACACCGATTGGGTATTCTTTATCCGTGGGTTTAGCTTTAGCTATGGGAATTTTTACTTGATCTTTATGATCATGTTTACTATGGTCGTGCGCTTCTTCACTATGCTGAGATTTGGATTTGGATTTGGATTTGGATTTGACTTTATTTTCTTTATTGTGAGTATGTTTCGAATGGTCATGTCCTGCTTCGTCGTGCTGGGACTTTGCTTGCATTTTTTTGGTGTTGCTAACTGCGCCCGCATCCACAGTAGGTGCATTAACATCTGATGCTAAAACTGACATGCTACCCACCAACAAAGATATCGTAATTAAATATGTTTTAAACATTACCTAGCTCCCATAAATCAAATAATTTTCCTCCCACTTTCTCAAGATCCCACGTTATAATCTTCTCAAGAAACCGCATTCTGATTGTATTGTAAAGCACTGGTGAATTCAATATTTCTGTAAGCAGTCGATTGAAAAAAATGGCTATTACATAATTTTGCCTAGGGTTGTTTCACCAGTAATACTTTGGCAAATCGCCATCATACTGCGTGCGACAGCTTCAGCTACTTCAATTCCATCCACTGCTGCGGAAAGAATACCCCCCGCGTACCCCGCGCCTTCACCTGCCGGATACAGCCCCAGTGTGTTGATGCTTGTGAAATCCGCAGCACGTTTAATGCGAACAGGGGATGAGGTACGAGACTCAATGCCTGTGAGCACAGCATCGTGCAGGGCAAAGCCTTTGAGTTGTTTGTCGAGCGCGGGAATGGCTTCGCGTATGGCGTAAATAGCGTAATCCGGCAAGGCAGTAGAAAGATCGGTGAGATGCACGCCGGGAGTGTATGAAGGCAACACGCTGCCGAGTGCTGTAGAAGGTTTGCCCGATAGAAAATCTCCGACCAGCTGTCCGGGCGCACAATAATTTTCTCCCCCCAGAAGATAAGCACGTGATTCCCAGTGCCGTTGAAAATGCATACCGGCCAGCACATCGCCAGGGTAATCATCGGGCGTGATGCCCACCACTATGCCGCTGTTGGCGTTGCGTTCATTGCGCGAATATTGGCTCATACCGTTGGTGACCACTCGCCCCACTTCCGATGTCGCTGCCACCACCGTACCGCCGGGGCACATGCAAAAGCTATACACCGAGCGACCGTTGCTGGCGTGATGCACCAGCTTGTAATCCGCTGCGCCAAGCTGGGGGTTGCCCGCGTTTTTGCCGAAGCGTGCGCGGTCGATCAGCGATTGCGGATGCTCAATGCGAAAGCCAATGGAAAAAGGCTTTGCTTCCATATACACACCGCGCTCATGCAGCATTTCAAACGTATCGCGTGCACTGTGTCCCACTGCAAGAATCACATGATCGCTCGCAATGTGCTCGCCGCTGGCCATCACCACACCGCGAATTTGTCTGGTTTTATCAGGTGCAATCTCGATAAAAATGTCGGTCACCTTACTTTGAAAGCGAAATTCTCCGCCCAAAGATTCAATCGTAGCGCGCATGGTTTCCACCACGCCGACCAATCTAAACGTGCCGATATGTGGCTTGCTCACATACAAAATTTCTGTCGGCGCACCTGCTTGCACAAATTCGGTGAGTACTTTGCGCCCGTAATGTTTCGGGTCTTTGATCTGACTGTGCAACTTGCCATCCGAAAATGTGCCCGCGCCGCCCTCGCCAAACTGCACGTTGGATTCTGGATCGAGCTTGCCTTGTCTCCACAACCCAAAGGTATCTTTAGTGCGCTCGCGCACACTTTTCCCGCGCTCTAAAATAATCGGGCAAAATCCCATTTGCGCCAAAATTAATCCCGCAAACAATCCGCACGGCCCCGTGCCAATCACGATGGGGCGCATAGCTAAATTTTTTGGCGCGTGGGTCACAAAGCGATACGACGTATCCGGCGCAAGCGAGATATGTGCGGGTGATTTTTTGTCGGAAGCAGATTGCGTGCGCTGCAACAGCGCAGCTTCATTTTTAACCGTCACCTCCAGCGTATAAACAAACTGGATGGCAGATAATTTCCGTGCATCAAAACCGCGCCGAAAAATGGAGTAGCTGACGAGGTCATCCGCTGGAATACCAAGCCGCTTCAGGATTGCAGCCTTGAGTGCGTCACCGGTATGGTCGAGCGGGAGTTTTATTTCGGAGAGGCGTAGCATGGCGACATTTTAACCTGAGGCGGTGTGATGTTTAGAAATTTATCTCAAAAAGGCCGCCATCAATTATCGTATGATGATGCACGCCCAACACTAGCCCGACCTGATTAAAATTTAATTTTCCTCCGCATGTATAAATCTAACTCAACTCGCGCTGGCTTGATCGCAGTTTTTTTCACGATATG
>CANJMS010000118.1 GCA_947475825.1 Nitrosomonadales bacterium | reverse complement strand
CACCAATTCCTTTGCGATGCAGCCGCACGACCTGCTTGCGTCTCTCGTGCAACCGCTCCAATGTCTGAAATCTAGCATCTTCTTTGTCCATGCGTATCGGACTGAAATGCGCGACAAAAGTTCAAACTTCATCGTGCCGAGTCTATAATCCAAATATAAGGATGTATTGCGCCTCGAATATCATCCCCGCCAATTTTAAATTTAAAGCCTCGCTATAATCTTAGTTAGATTGGCTTGTTTATTGACCCGCCACCATCATACTGCCGATCAAAATAGAGCCGCTCTGGCGCGAACCTTGCACCAGAACATCGTTGCCCACCGCCACAATGTTGCGATACATTTCTTTGAGATTGCCCGCTATCGTGATTTCTTCAACAGCATATTGAATCTCACCATGTTCTACCCAAAATCCCGCTGCGCCACGCGAGTAATCGCCCGTAACATGGTTCACACCTTGCCCCAGCAACTCGGTTACCAACAGGCCGCGATCCATTTTTTTCAGCAATCCGTTAAAATCCAGATCACCCGGACGCAAAATTAAATTGTGATTGCCGCCCGCATTACCCGTCGTTTTCATGCCCAATTTACGTGCGGAATAGGTGCTAAGAAAATAGTCATTTAATACGCCACTGGTAACAATAGCGCGACGCTGTGTTCGCACACCTTCGTTATCAAACGCGCCGCTAGCCAACCCGCGTTTGATGTCTGGAATATCATCAATATGAATGTTGGATGAAAAAACTGTTTGCCCCAATTGATTCAGCAGAAAAGAAGATTTTCGATATTGTCCGCCGCCACTCACCGCACCCACAAAATGTCCGAGTAAGCTGGCGGCGATAGGCGCTTCAAATAATACCGGAGTTTGCATGGTGTCGAGTTTTCGCGCATTCAAACGCCGCACGGTGCGCTGCGCTGCCAGTAAACCAATTTCTTTTGCGCCGAGCAAATCTTCTGCCGCACGCGCTTCGCTGTACCAGTAATCACGCTGCATCGCATCATCCTTGCCGGCGATGACCGCGCAACTGATGCTGTGGCGTGAGCTAGGATAACCGCCGATAAAGCCTAAACTATTGGCGAATACAAATTGCGATTCATGCACGCTGATGCTCGCCCCTTCTGAATTTCTAATGCGCGGATCAAAATCCAATGCGGTTTGCTCGCACGATTTCGCCAATTCAATCGCATCTTCCACCGACAACAGCCACGGATGATATAAATCTAAATCTGGAAAATCGGTAGCGAGCATTTCCTGATCTGGCAGTCCCGCGCAATCGTCGCTGGCAGTGTGCCGCGCAATTGAAAGCGCAGCATCCACAGTGTCGTGCACGGCTTGTTTGGAAAAATCTGAAGTGTGTGCATTACCGCTTTGCTGGCCGATGTATACGCTGATACTCAAACCTTTATCGCGATTGTATTGGATGTTTTCCACCTCACCCTGACGCACGGTAACTTCCTGCCCAAAGCCATCCGAGACTTCGGCCACGCTCGCGCTGGCTCCTTGCTGTTTAGCGTAGTGCAACATATCGCTGGCGATTTCACGCAGGGTTTCGGGCGAGTGTGAAAATCTGTTTTCGCCTTGAGTCTTTATTTGGGGGGGGGTGCTCATATTTTAAAATTAATTGGATGAAAGGCGATATGATAACAACATCCCATTACTATTTCGCCCAGTTATTATTTCCCATGATGCATTCTTACGAGGACAATTTAGACGAACAGAACTTGCCGCCCAGCAAAACCAAAATCAAAAAACAGATGTTGGATTTGCAGGAAATTGGCGAGCAATTGGTCGCGTTGAGCAGTGATAAATTAAAGAAAATGGATCTGCCAGAGCGCTTGCTGGAGGCAGTGAAAGAAATGAAGCGCATCAACAAATTTGGCGCACAACGGCGGCAGATGCAGTTTATTGGGCGCTTGATGCGTGAAGTGGAAACTGCGCCCATCATCGCCAAACTGGAAGTGTGGAGCGGAAAATCACAACAACACACGTCATGGCTGCATGATTTGGAACGCTGGCGTGATCGTCTGATTGAGAATGAAAACGCACTCACTGAATTGCTCGAAACTCATCCTACCGCTGATGCACAAAAGCTACGCGCCTTGATTCGTAATGCGCGTAAAGAAGCTGAGCTAAAAAAACCACCTAAAAATTATCGCGAGATTTTTCAGGTGTTGCGCGAGATGATGCCTGAGACGATTACTGGGAAGTCGCCAGAATGAATTACAGTGTCTTGCCTTACATCACATTGGACATCGGCATCTCACCACAGCACAGCATCATCTGGTTGCACGGCTTGGGGGCAGATGGCGAAGATTTTGTGCCTATCGCACAACAGATAAATTTACCTGTAGCGGTACGCTATCTATTTCCACACGCGCCTAAACGACCCGTCACCATCAATGGCGGTATGATGATGCGCGCCTGGTACGACATCATCGCCTTCGGTGGCCCTGTAGATAGCGCGGGCATCCAGGCTTCGCAAGCAGCCATTGAAAATTTGATTGCACAGGAAAAACAGCGTGGCATTGTGGCAAAAAATATTTATCTGGCAGGATTTTCACAAGGTGGTGCGGTCGCCTTGCATACGGGTTTGCATCACGCTGAAAAATTGGGCGGGATCATCGCGCTGTCCTCTCGACTCCCTCAGGCTGAAAAATTACCTGTGGAAATAAGCGCGCATAAGCCGCCCATTTTTATGGCGCATGGGCGCAGTGATCCCATCATTCCATACAGTACAGGAAGCCACTCTGCGACCTTACTTAAAGAGGGTGGGTATCAATTGGAGTGGCGTGAATACGATATGCCACATTCAGTTTGTACCGAAGAGATAGGTGATATTGAATGTTGGCTGGTACGGCAGCTATCAAACAATTCAGTCTGATATTCAAAGAAAGTTCAACGCTTGGATGCAACTACGAAACATGGACACTTGCAGCATATGTTCGCTATAACGGGTATAAGTTTTTTGTGTGCAACGAAGCATAGTAACGAAACTTCAATTTTAGTGATGCCCCTTAGCGCGTTTCATCCGCCGCATCTTCTATTACCATGCGATAACTGGCTAATTCATAATCTGAGTCCTTCTCCAGCAAAGTAATGGGAATGAGCAAACAATCATTGCCCTCATATTGTGAGTATAGACTGTGGCTCATGGAAAAATTATCCCTGCCCAGTAACAAGCGAACTTGGCCTTCCCGATCCTGCGAACTTTTCAAAAAAAGCCCCTGTTGAAAGTTCGCATTATTATCATGTTTATAGACTCGGCACGATGAAGTTTGAACTTTTGTCGCGCATTTCAGTCCGATACGCATGGACAAAGAAGATGCTAGATTTCAGACATTGGAGCGGTTGCACGAGAGACGCAAGCAGGTCGTGCGGCTGCATCGCAAAGGAATTGGTGT
>CANJMS010000117.1 GCA_947475825.1 Nitrosomonadales bacterium | reverse complement strand
GACCAAATCGAGTTGTTCTATCTGCCCAGCTACAGTCCGGAGCTAAACCCGGAAGAGCGGCTTAACGCCGATTTGAAGCACGCCATTTATACAAAGGTTCCGGTACGCACCAAGGCTAAACTGAAAGCCGCAACAACCGAGCACATGCGGACATTGGACAAATCACCTGAGCGTGTCAAAAAATACTTCCAAGATTCTCGCGTAAAATATGCGGCATGAAAACTTCAAACTTCATCTGGCCGGATCAATAATGCGCTTTCCAAAAAACGTGAAAATTTTGAAGCGGCTATTGCTCAGCACTTTGCATATTATAATTTTGTGAAAGCACACGGGACAATAAAATGTACGCCAACTATGGCGGCTGGGATTCTTCCTTCCTTTTGGAGTATTGGAGAAGTTATTGAAATGACAGGCGGATAAAGATGAATGACTATTTAAAAAATCTAACCGAGGCCGTAACTTCAATGTTCGGTGATTGTTCCCATGCGTCTACAGTGAAAGTGCGTGAGGAAATGAATAGCGAAATCGTATGGGACGGAGAGGTGGAAATATTTGATCTGACTGCCAATAAACAATCGAAACGGGCTTTTGCATGGGGGTACAATGACGACAAATGTGAGATGCAATATATCGCTGTTCTTGGATCTCCTCCAATACTAACCCCGAATCAAGCAGTGCAAGCAGCCATTGCGAGCGGGATTCAAGATTAAAGAAGGACTGCTATATGCAAGTCTTCCCATTTTCAGATAAATAATTCAAATTAGGACACTACCTTAATCCAAGATGGCTTGTAATCAAACATGATGTGAACCCGCTCTAGTGGGGTGGGTAGCGGGGTGTCGATTGCGCTGGCGAAAGGATAGATGCTTTTTGCCTAGAGCGGATTAGAATACCCATAGTGCCGAACTGGCTTGTAATTTACGCTTTACTGTAAATCTCTGCACCTTCTTTGACAAACTCTTCCGATTTTTCTGCCAGACCTTTTTTAAGCGCATCTATTTCTGACATCCCTTGGGCAGCGGCATAGTCGCGCACGTCTTGCGAGATTTTCATGGAGCAGAAATGCGGGCCACACATTGAGCAAAAGTGCGCGACTTTGGCGGAATCCTTAGGTAGGGTTTCGTCGTGAAATTCGCGTGCCTTGTCGGGATCAAGACCCAAGTTAAATTGGTCTTCCCAACGGAATTCGAAGCGTGCTTTAGATAGCGCGTTATCACGTATCTGCGCACCGGGGTGTCCCTTGGCAAGATCGGCAGCGTGGGCGGCGAGCTTGTAGGTGATGACACCATCTTTCACATCGTTTTTATCCGGCAGGCCGAGGTGTTCTTTGGGCGTGACATAACACAGCATGGCCGTGCCATACCAGCCTATCATCGCCGCGCCAATGCCGGAGGTAATGTGGTCATAGCCCGGCGCAATGTCGGTGGTAAGCGGGCCGAGAGTGTAGAACGGCGCTTCGTGACACTGCTCCAATTGCAAATCCATATTTTCTTTGATGAGGTGCATAGGCACATGACCGGGACCTTCTATCATCACTTGCACATCATGCTTCCATGCAATTTGCGTGAGTTCACCCAACGTTTTTAATTCACTTAATTGCGCCTCATCGTTGGCATCGTAAATCGAGCCGGGACGCAGGCCGTCGCCCAAGCTAAAACTCACGTCATAGGCTTTCATGATGTCACAAATGTCTTCGAAATGGGTGTAGAGGAATGATTCCTTGTGATGCGACAAACACCATTTCGCCATGATGGAGCCACCGCGCGACACGATGCCCGTCAAGCGGTTGGCCGTCATCGGTACGTAGCGCAGCAACACGCCAGCATGGATGGTGAAGTAATCTACACCTTGCTCAGCTTGCTCGATGAGGGTGTCGCGGTAAATTTCCCAAGTGAGTTCTTCGGCTTTGCCGTTTACTTTTTCCAGCGCTTGATAAATTGGCACGGTTCCAATCGGCACAGGCGAATTGCGGATGATCCATTCGCGGGTTTCATGGATGTGTTTGCCAGTGGATAAATCCATCACGTTGTCCGCGCCCCAGCGGATCGCCCAGGTTAATTTTTCGACTTCTTCGTTGATACTGGAAGTGACCGCAGAGTTGCCAATATTGGCGTTAATTTTTACCAGAAAATTGCGCCCGATTATCATCGGCTCGACTTCGGGGTGATTGATATTGGCCGGAATAATGGCGCGACCACGGGCAATTTCAGAACGCACAAATTCTGGCGTGATCTCGGTGGGAATGCTGGCTCCGAATGATTGTCCAGGATGTTGCCTGCCCATTAGCTCGGCCATTTTATTGCCGGTCTTGCCAGAGGCTTTTAACGCCGCCAGATATTCGCGGCGCTGCATGTTTTCACGAATGGCTACGTATTCCATTTCCGGCGTGATGATGCCACGACGGGCGTAGTGCATTTGCGATACGTTCATGCCGGGCTTAGCGCGACGCGGTTGGCGCACTAGATTAAAACGCAATTCATTCAGCGCGGCATCATGCAAACGCTCCACACCATATTGCGAACTGGGGCCAGATAATGCTTCACTGTCGTTGCGCTCAGCTATCCACGCGGCGCGTGGCGTAGATAGCCCGGAACGAATATCAATTTTAGCGGCGGGATCGGTGTAGGAGCCGGAACAATCGTACACATAAATCGGCGGATTATTTTCCGCTCCGTTCATGGTGGGCGTGTCGGATTGGCTGATTTCGCGCATCGGCACCTGAATGTCGGGGCGTGAACCTTGCACATAAATTTTTTGCGAATTTGGCAGTGGCTTGATAGCGGCTTCGTCAACGTGTGCAGCTTTTGCAGTGAAAGCTGGGGCAGCAGCCTTGGGACTTAAAAACTTGGGATGAGCATTCATGATGTGGCTCCAGAAATTAGAATTTGGCGAAAATTAAAATTTAGGGAGCACAGCTTGCGGCTAGACGCTTCCCTACGACGGCATTACCCGTACAGGTTCAAAGGGTTTTTCTCACCCGATTAAAATGCTAATCAGGACCCCTACGTAAGTAAGAAAGGTACGGCAAAAGCGTGGAGATTGCAAGCAGAGGCGTAAAGGGCAACTATTGTCACGCACATCGGCTTATCATTGCGCTTCGTCGCACAACAAACGGGCAAGCTCGCATTTGAGCAGCAATACGAGCCGCGCTGTTATCTTGCGGGCGAAGTACAGATGCGCGCCAACAACTGGCATGCACGGGCTATATGAAAAATCTGTACAGCCCTACGTCGGCATCACTGGGCAAGGACTGCTGTTGCAAGTTGAGTCAGCGTTTTTTACTTGGTCACTGCCAGCACAGTTGATGCATACTATAGACTCGGCACGATGAAGTTTGAACTTTTGTCGCGCATTTCAGTCCGATACGCATGGACAAAGAAGATGCTAGATTTCAGACATTGGAGCGGTTGCACGAGAGACGCAAGCAGGTCGTGCGGCTGCATCGCAAAGGAATTGG
>CANJMS010000116.1 GCA_947475825.1 Nitrosomonadales bacterium | reverse complement strand
ACCGTCTTGATGCCACGGATCGCTTCAAGTGCGACCTTGGCCTTGAACTCGCCAGTATATATCTTGCGCTTCGTTTCACTCATAACCTGCTCCTTGTTGCAGCAGGTTACCACCTTAATTTATTGTCTGAAAATCGGGGTCCACTATAGACAGTATATTATCCTTGCTGATATTGCACAGAAAATAGTTAGAGAGTGACAAGCTACGCATTAAACGCTGGCTACCCGGCGTTGCGAAATTCGCCGGGTTGTAAATTTGCCAGTTTGTATTCACCAATTTGTACACGGATCAACCGTAAGGTGGGATGACCTACCGCCGCAGTCATGCGCCGCACCTGACGATTGCGGCCTTCAGTAATTCCAATTTCCAGCCATGAGGTCGGTAAATTTGCGCGGTAGCGAATTGCCGGGGTGCGCGCCCAAACCTTGGGCTCGTCAATCAATTTAATTTTGGCTGGCAGTGTTAAGCCGTCATTCAGCAGCACGCCATCGCGTAGCAGTTGTAGCGATGCTTCAGTGGGGATGCCCTCTACCTGCGCGAGATAAATTTTGGTTTGCTTGTGCGTCGGATGCGTCATCCGCGCATTCAAAATCCCGTCATCAGTCAGCAACAGCAACCCTTCGGAATCCCGATCCAGCCGTCCGGCAACACGCAAACTCTGGTCTGTAAAAAAATGCGCCAAAGTAAGTCTGTCACCCTCTGGTCTAAATTGAGTGAGCACATTAAACGGCTTGTTGAATAAAATTATCTTGGACATGGAAGCGCTGGAATGAGGTTGGAGACCAAGGGTGTACGCTATGTTTTTTTATTTCGTAAGAAGGGTAGAGTCAGGCCAGAATGTTCTGGTGATAGGCCACATACCAAGCTTAAATTGTGGAGTCTTTCCATGCCATTCTTCGCCAAATTTCGCAGGGATGGAGCGATTGTATGCGTAGGCCACAGCGAAGAAACCGTTATCTTGCGCCCAAAAAAAATCCTCTGGCTGGCCGTTTATTTGATCTCCTTCTAGTGGAAAGTTTTGAATAAACTGCATCTTCATTTGATCGAGGCAAATGCTTATTCGAAATGTATTGCCGTAGTTTTTACCAAGCACAGCCTCCCGCAAGACCTGAGGGACTGGCAGTCCCCTATCATGAAGCTGGCACCCGAAGGCCTTGACGAAATAGAGAAACAAATTGCAACGTTGTTTTTTGGCAGCTCGCTTTCCAAAAATATTGTTGGTGTTGATGAATAATGATTTTTTTAACTCATCAAAATTATTCCGCACATATGCTTCGAACTGGGTATACGCAAAGTCATAAGGTTGAGTGCGATGGTTGTTGCAAGTCGCACAAAGATTTTTGCTGTATTTCAGTAGCTGAGAATCGGAGCCTTGGATTTTTTTCTTGGTACCATTGTCGTAGTCATGCTTCACCACATTCTTGAAAGTGCCGCTGCCGAACATTTTTTTGACATCTGTTTTTTTGTTGACATGCTCACTCGTAGTCGCGGCGTTATCGCACATCCAACATTGCTTAGGAGTTTTATTCATCAGAATTTGGTTAAAGTACAGATTCTATAACCATGCGAGAGAACTTCTTTGTTGATGTACAAAATGACCATCTTGGTGCGCCCTAATGTATTTTGGTAAGCACGATAATCATCTTTCTGCCTAACCGTTAAAGCCTGAGTGGTTTGACCGTCGCCAACGCGGCGGGGTTATCGCGCCAGATTGCCGGGTCGGCATCGACGTACAATTCAATTTCGATACCGTCCGGGTCTTGAATATAGAGCGATTGGCTGACGTGATGGTCGCTGCTACCGAGGATGGGGATGCCATTTTTTTCGAGGTGTTGTTTGCAGGCGCGCAGTTCGTCCAGACTGTCGCCGACTTTGAACGCCAAGTGATACAGCCCGACACTGCGTTGCGCAGGGGTCTCAGCCGCATCGCCTACTTGCATCAAACCTAAGTCATGATGATTCGCGCCGAGCGAAAAAAATACCATCATGTTTTGAATGCGCGCCACTTCTTTCATGCCGAGTTGGTCGCGATAAAATTGTACCGAGCGTTCAAGATTTCTAACCTTGAGTACAGCGTGGCCTAACGATTTGATTTGCATCATGACCTTTCGGTTTTTATACAAATGGCACTGTTGAAATTATTGGAAGAACTCTTTCACTTTATTCATCCACGATTTTGCACGCGGGCTGTGTCGGTCGCTATCGCCTTCTGAAATGGCTTCAAACTCACGCAATATTTCTTTTTGGCGATCAGTCAGGTTAGCGGGTGTTTCTATCATCACATGGCAGTGCAGGTCGCCAAAGGTGGTGCTGCGCACGCCTTTAATTCCTTTGCCACGCAGCCGGAAGACTTTGCCAGATTGTGTTTCAGCCGGAATTTTAATGCGTGCCGAACCGTCCAATGTAGGAATTTCCACCTCTCCACCCAGTGCTGCCACAGTAAAACTGATCGGCATTTCGCAATGCAGATCGTTATGATCGCGTTTGAAAACCGCGTGTGGCGCGATGTAGATGACGACATATAAATCGCCGGGCGATCCCCCATTTGCGCCATGCTCGCCTTCACCCGACAAACGAATACGATCATCGTTGTCCACGCCCGGCGGAATTTTTACCGATAGCGTTTTGTGTTGCTTGATGCGACCCACACCATGACAGGGAGCGCAAGGCGAGGTGACTATTTTTCCGTTGCCGTGGCAGCGCGGGCAGGTTTGCTGAATAGAAAAAAATCCCTGCTGCATACGCACCTGGCCTTGCCCAGCACAGGTGGCGCAGGTTGTAGGAGAGGTGCCCGCTTTTGCGCCACTGCCATTGCAGGTGGTGCATACAGTCATAGTTGGCACACGAATTTGCGTTTCTGTGCCACGCGCTGCCTGCTCCAGCGTCACTTCCAAGTTATAACGCAGGTCAGAGCCACGGTGCGCGCTGTTGCGACTACGCCCTTGCCCGCCGCCAAAAATATCTCCGAAAATATCGGCAAAATCAGCCCCGCCTGCACCGCCACCTGCGCCCGCACCCATTCCCGCATCGGTTGCCGCATGACCATATTGATCGTAAGCCGCGCGCTTTTGCGGATCGCTCAACATTTCGTAGGCTTCTTTTGCCTCCTTGAACAAATCCTCCGATTTGGGATTGTCTGGATTGCGATCAGGATGATGTTTCATCGCCAGCTTACGATAAGATTTTTTAATCTCTTCGTCAGATGCATCGCGATTGATGCCAAGCACTTCGTAGTAGTCTTTTTTCTTCATAATTGAAATTCAGTCGTTAGACGTTAGTCGCTCGTTGTTAGTCAATTCAGCGGTTTTTGCTTTTCAACTAACAACTAGTGTAGTGTTGCATTCTGTTTGGAACTTAAGCGCCCGTTAGCCCGAATGACTTTTTGTAATATATCTTTTGCGCTGGCAGTCCAGATGAAAGGTTTGGGGTTGGTGTTGTGGTGGGCGATGTATTCATTGATTGCCGTTATGAGTT
>CANJMS010000115.1 GCA_947475825.1 Nitrosomonadales bacterium | reverse complement strand
GGGATCCCTTCGTTTTCAGTGCAATAACTGACGGTAGGCGAAGCCAGTATTGGCGCGCTGGTCTCTCAACAACTGATTGATTGTATGTGTAATGCTGTTCGCTTTTAAATGGCGTATTGTGTCACCCATCACTGATGGAGGCACACAATGCAAAGTTGGCAGACAACATATCTGGGTACGCGCGAACTCCCACGAGATATTAACGCGTTCGAAATGCAGGCGTTTTTCACCTTCGAACATTCCGAACTTGAAGTGATCAACACGCGTCGCAGCAGCGAACACAAGTTAGGTTTGGCGTTGCACATGGGCTTTCTGCGCATGAGCGGACGACTGCTCAATGCGTTTCGCATAGTGCCGTCGGCATTGTGGTCCCACCTGGGTCGCGAGCTCGGCATCAAAGCCCCCGACGTCGCATCTCTGCGGGCCATGTATGGCCGTGACCGCACGCTTTTCGACCACCAACAAGTTGCCTGCGCAACCCTCGGGTTTCGGTGGATGAACGAGCACCAACGCCGAGCGTTAGTGCGGGAACTTCATGACGAAGTATCGCGATGCGCAGACCGGGAGCAATTACTCGTTCGTGCCAGGCAGTGGCTATATGAACACCAGTTGCTGATTATGCATGACCGGGCTATCCGTACGCTGATAGCAGCAGCACTCACCCAATTCGAAGCAGAGACATGCTCAACGATTCGCGAAACGATTCCGCAAGTGAAGCGTGATAGATGGAGCACTCTTCTCGTCGAGATTCGCTCCGATGGTCAAACCCAGCAGAGCTGGTTATGGGCCGCTCCGGCCAAACACTCGACACGTCAGATCAGCGAGGTGCTCGAGCGCATCGAATATCTCTACACACTCGACGTTCATCAGCATTTGCATGAATTGCCGGATATCATCGTGCGGCGCTATGCCCGTCGCATGGCTTCAAGGCCTCCTTCAGCAAGTGCCAGAATCAGAGAGCCGGCACACACCGTCGAAGTTGCCTGCTTTCTGCGTTACTGCCTGTTCACCGCCACGGATCAGCTCATCCTGATGGTGCAGCGGCGGATTGCCGATCTGTGGCGCCAGGTCGCCGCAAGCATTCCCAATGCCGTCAATTGGGCAACACTATACCAGACACTGCTCGCCGAACTCGGCGCCCTTTGAATTTGGTTCTCGATTACGCGGCGATTAGTTGTTTTAAGGGGCATAGAAATTGGCCAGCCTTCTCTGAAAACGGTGCTTGCCGCTGCCAGCATTTCCCGGCTGGCAAAATATTTCCATGCCGTCAGCGCGTGAACAGAAAGAAGGGGAGGGCTTGTCTTTGTGGACTCGATACATGAATCCGGCCAAGTTGGTTGAGATCCATGCGACCGTACACAATGAAATTGTTAAGAGCGAACAAAAGGCAGTTGGACACAATGCGCAAGGCCGCGATCAGGCCGTCGCCGCTATCGCGCAGAACTCCGGCTTAGGGCTGGGCGTGTGAGTCCCTTGCTTGCAACCAGGATTTTTGTTTTACGTGGCCATTGACAGAATATATCATATTGATATAATTGGATTGTGCATATCATATCCATCAAAGTGCTTCGCGAGTTCTGGCAGAAACATCCTGAAGCGGAGAAGGTACTGCGCGAGTGGCACTCCGTTGTGGAGCATGCTGAATTTACGGACTTCAGCCATGTCCGAGAGTTTTTTAACTCTGCGGACTACGTTCCGCCCTATACAGTTTTTGATATTGGTGGGAATAACTATCGCTTGGTCGTTATCGTTAGGTACAGGTTCAAGAAAGTATTTATCTACAAAATAATGACGCATCGTGAATACGACGACTGGAACAAACGCTATCGGAAAGGGAAAGGCTAATCATGCGCGCAGCACACACACAATTTGACATCGGTGCCATTCAAGCATCTTGGCAGGCTTTTGATGCGAAGGCGCATCTTCGCCCTATTCATAATACAAAGAGTTACGACCATATGGTTGCTCTGATGAATACCCTGCTGGAGACTACTGGAGATGACGAAGATCATCCCTTGTCTGGCTTGCTTGATTTGGTAGGGGATATGGTTTCGAAGTATGAGCAAAAACACCACGCTATCGAACCCGCAGAACCCCGGGATGCTCTGCGCTTCTTGATGGAGGCGCGCGGCTTGAAGCAAGAAGACCTGTCAGCTGTTGTACCACAGAGCAACCTGTCAGCGATCCTGGCTGGGAAACGAAAAATTAGCGCAACCCTGGCGGGTAAATTGGGTAAGTTTTTTGGTATAAGCCCGGCTATATTCGTACCCGTTTGACCATGATTACCTGGATACAGATTTGGCCGTTGATGTTGATGCCGACAATTATTTTGTCGGCTCTCGCTGCGATCCCCACTCATATCTTTAGAATGGCCGGTTGCTCGGCGGCGGGCCGGTGCGCGAGTATTACCTGAACCATTTTATTTTGCCGGTGCTTCCTGCGGACACTTCGGTTGCGTTGGTGCAGTGGTTTTCGACTGCAAGCGCTATACAGGAATGGTGTGTTGCTTTTGCCGTGTCCGTCAATATCAACGCATTCATGCTGCCGTTGCTGTATGTATTCGGTATCTTCGTGATTCAGGTTTCTTCGTGGTTGGCCAAGAAGAATATACAGCTCAAGCGCGATTCAGTGCGATGAACACGGCGAGGGATAGTTTGCCTAAATGGTGGTTATAGTGTTGATTTTTTTGTGAAAGTAGTTATAATAACCACCATGAACAGCAAGCACATCATCAAGCAGCTTGAAGTAGACGGCTGGACATTACGCGGTGTGAAAGGTAGCCATCATATATTTACCCACCCCAGCAAGAAGGGGCACATCAGTGTGCCACACCCCAAGCAGGATTTGGGCATTGGCTTGGTGCATAAGCTGCTGAAACAAGCTGGATTGAAATAAAAGGAGACTGACCATGAAATTCATTATCGCGATTGAGCCGGGCACTGAAACGACTGCATTCGGTGTAGTTGTTCCAGATTTGCCGGGTTGCTTTTCGGCGGGGGATACTTTGGATAAGGCCGTGGATAACGCCCGCGAGGCGATTGATCTGTGGTGCGAAACGGTGATCGAGGATGGCGGCGATGTTCCTGTTGCCAAGTCCTTGGCAGAGCATCAAATCAACCCTGATTTCGCAGGTTGGATTTGGGCGGTTATTGAGGTGCCAGTTGAACGTTACTTCGGCCCAGCGGAAAAACTCAACATCACCTTGCCACGCTTGTTGCTGGCAAAGATTGATGAGTACGCGCGCGCCCACGGCGAGACGCGCTCCGGTTTTTTGGCTGAAGCGGCACGGAGGGCGATGCGCTAGCGCGTGGATCCCGTTCCTTCATATCAGCTTTGCGCCCCTCAATGATAAACAGCGCGGTTAATTTTCCACTTTGTGCGAATTACACTATAGACTCGGCACGATGAAGTTTGAACTTTTGTCGCGCATTTCAGTCCGATACGCATGGACAAAGAAGATGCTAGATTTCAGACATTGGAGCGGTTGCACGAGAGACGCAAGCAGGTCGTGCGGTTGCATCGCAAAGGAATTGGT
>CANJMS010000114.1 GCA_947475825.1 Nitrosomonadales bacterium | reverse complement strand
CATATCGTGAAAAAAACTGCGATCAAGCCAGCGCGAGTTGAGTTAGATTTATACATGCGGAGGAAAATTAAATTTTAATCAGGTCGGGCTAGTGTTGGGCGTGCATCATCATACGATAATTGATGGCGGTCATTCTGAGATAAATCTCTGAACACCGCGCAGCCTCAGGTTAATTCCAATTCCTGATAAAAACGATCACAGTGTTGGCTTCGTTTTTGGCTCCTGATGAAACTACTAGCCATCCCACTAAGCAACCAAAAAACGGTTGCAAAGTGGTTGGTTATAGCCGTACTCAAATGTACTGTCTTCACCCGCAAGGGGTAGACCGCGGTTGTAAAGCCGATGAATCGGCAACAACCACGCACCGTCGCCCATCCTTGCCGCCTTGTGCTCCTGTTTATCAGAAATTAGAATAAAATGTCGCCATGCTACGCCTCTCCGAAATAAAACTCCCGCTCGACCATACCGATGACGCACTTAAGGCTGCAATCCTGAAGCGGCTGGGTATTCCAGCGGATGACCTCGTCAGCTACTCCATTTTTCGGCGCGGCTTTGATGCACGGAAATTATCTGCCATCCAGTTTGTTTATACGCTGGAGGTGGCGGTTAAAAATGAAGCTGCGCTGTTGCAGCGCACGCAATCTGCTTCCGACAAAACATCACCCGCAGATATCACGCTTGCGCCGGATACGGCGTATCGCTTCCTGTGCTTTTCGATCAAGTTTGCGTCCATCTTTTTTCATGCTCACTCTGACCACAATCTCAACCCTAAAGCTCCTCGTATGTCGCCTTATTTACTGACTTATAAGTAATTTCATCCGTATAACGTACACTTTTCATTTGACATTCTCCATTCCATTTTCGACATTATCAAATGTCTACTAAAGTCGGGGAAGTCTAGTGCTTAAGTCGGGTAAAACTTCGACCTTGTGTTGCATGAATGTTGACTGGAATAACAGAATCTACTCGCTTAAAAGACTGTCGAACGAAGTAATTTACCGTTAAATTTGCTTTAAAAATATTTCAATTATTTGCAAGGTGGTATGAGCAAACTTGCTACAATCCTTCTTTATTTAAATCGCAAAATTAACCATGTGTGGAATCGTTGGCGCAATCGCGCAACGCAATGTTATCCCCATACTCCTGCAAGGATTGCAGCGATTGGAATATCGCGGCTATGACTCGGCAGGCCTTGTTGTTATTAAAAATAGCACATTTGAAAGGTTACGCAGCACAGGCCGTGTGACCGAGCTCACTAAAAAAAGCGCGCACAGTAGTGGCAAGATCGGTATTGCCCATACGCGCTGGGCGACGCACGGCGTGCCGAGTGAACGAAACGCGCATCCACACATTAGTTGTGACAGTGTTGCGGTGGTACATAATGGCATTATCGAAAATTACGAGGAATTGCGCGCACAGCTTACTGCGCGGGGTTATCTATTTAGCTCGGATACTGACAGCGAAGTTATTGCTCACCTCATACACAGTTATTATCTGCAAAATAACGATCTCCTGGCAGCCACGCGCGCTGCCCTTGTTGAGTTGATCGGTGCTTATGCAATCTGCGTGTTAGCGGTAAATAATCCACAGCATCTTGTCTGTGCTCGTCGAGGAAGCCCGTTGTTATTGGGGTTGGGCGAAAATGAAAATTTTGTCGCGTCCGATGTGTCCGCCGTGCTGGCCGTAACAAAAAATATTGTATATTTAGCCGAGGGGGATGTTGCAGAAATCAATTTGCACAGTTATCGTATATTTGACGAGGGTGGTAAACAAGTGCAGCGTGCAATGCATGTCAGTGAACTGAGCAACGACAGTGTGGAGCTGGGCGAATATAGCCACTACATGCAAAAGGAAATTTTTGAGCAGCCGCAGGCCTTGGCGGACACCTTAGAGGCGGTATGCAACAGTCAGGCGTTGATTCCTGGTCTTTTTGGCGCAGATGCGGCGGTGGATTTTAAAAATATAGGAAGCATTCTTATCCTTGCCTGCGGCACCAGCCACCACGCGGGTATGGTGGCACGTTACTGGTTGGAAGACATTGCCGGCATACCTTGCACAGTGGAAATTGCCAGCGAATATCGCTACCGCAAAAGTGTGGCCAATGATAAAACATTGGTCGTCACCATTTCGCAATCCGGTGAAACGGCGGACACGATTGCTGCACTTAATCATGCCATGTTGCTGGGGCACGTTTATACACTGGCAATTTGTAATGTGCCGGAGAGTGCTTTGGTTAGATTATCCAGACTGCGTTTTTTAACCCGCGCTGGGCCAGAGATTGGTGTGGCTTCGACCAAGGCTTTTACCACGCAGTTGGCTGCTTTATTTTTGCTAACGCTAGTACTGACCAAGCAGCATCAAAGACTAAGCGCGGAGGAAGAGCGCGAACACTTGCATCAATTGCGTCACCTACCGAGCGCCGTGCAATTGGTACTCAATATGGCACCCGAAATTGCGCTGTTATCAGAGAAATTTGCCAGCAAGCACCACACTTTATTTCTGGGGCGAGGGCTGCATTACCCGATAGCGTTAGAAGGCGCGTTAAAGCTCAAGGAAATTTCCTACATTCATGCGGAAGCCTATCCAGCTGGCGAGCTTAAGCACGGACCTCTGGCGCTGGTAGATAAATATATGCCTGTGATTGCAGTCGCACCCAATGACACTTTGTTGGAGAAATTAAAATCTAACCTGCAAGAAGTACGCGCGCGTGGCGGGGAGCTTTTTGTGTTTGCGGATGCGGGTACACGGCTGCAATCAAGTGAAGGCGTAACGCTCATACAAATGCCGGAACACGCCGGTTATTTAAGCCCCATTTTACATACCGTCGCATTACAACTGCTGGCATATTATGTGGCATTGCAAAAAGGGACGGATGTCGATAAACCGCGCAATCTCGCCAAGTCCGTTACGGTGGAGTAATCCCGTTAGGGGGTAGTCGAGACGGCTTTCTAGTCCGTTTCAGCTTGGTGATTAGGACTAAGGGGTTGATGATCGGCTCCTATTCAGCCTACCAAACAGAGCTGTCTGATCGAATCATCCGACTGAGGGACTCAGAGGGGCTTACATACAGAGCTATAGCCGATTTATTGATTGAGGAGGGGTATAGGTCACCTAGAGGGTTCAATCTGGGTCCAGAGAGCGTTTTCTCAATCTACAAAAAGCGAAAAAAAAGGGATACCAGATTGAACGGTATCCCTAAGGTGGAAATTGAAAATCTAGAAGTCATAAGGTTCCAACAAACGGTCTAGGAACACCGATACTCACCAATTTCAACCGAGTACGATCACTACCCTAACTAGGTTGAAGGTATGACAACAACCGTTTGTTTGGAGTTAGGGTTCAGGGAAATAATGAACGACTGTTGATTGGACTTCTTGATTAGATCTAGGAGCTTGTCTTTGGTGATAGACATTCCCGATTTCTGTGCTTCCTTGACCAGTTGATTTGACATCTTTATCTTCCTTTTTCTTTTTTGGTTTCTTGGCTTCTTCAACAAGCCACTCTTTGAAACTAAGCATTTCTTTCTCCTTAAAACAGCTCAGATCGAGCCTTCTTAAAATTTTCAGAGTTGTTCCAATGTTCGTTAAGAAAACGCTTAAGACAGTAGCGGATTACCTCAGAACGGTTATGACCTAGTCGGTCACATAACTCATCGAACTT
>CANJMS010000113.1 GCA_947475825.1 Nitrosomonadales bacterium | reverse complement strand
GCTTGCGCTGCGCGCAATGCATCAACCGACTTGGCAGACGCAATCTGATTTTGCGCCGCCTCTATAAATGCTTGTCCAGTCGCAGGTCTTGCCATCGCACCACCCCATCACGTTATGGTAATGATGATTATTATAGCACTTTGTAACGCGAATTGGAATAAGATGCGATTAAACGACGCGCTTTGGGATTAATCGTTTGAAGTGATAACATTGCGCCATATTTTTTAACGTAAATTTTAAGGAAACAGGTATGGCAGGTCATAGCAAGTGGGCAAACATCCAGCATCGCAAGGGCAAGCAAGATAGCAAGCGTGGAAAAATTTTCACACGGCTGATTAAAGAAATAACGGTCGCGGCCAAACTCGGCGATAGCGATCCGGCAGGCAATCCGCGCCTACGTTTGGCGATAGAAAAAGCCTACGCGCAGAATATGCCAAAAGACAATGTCGAGCGTGCCATTAAACGTGGCAGTGGCGAATTGGAAGGTGTGGATTATCAGGAGTTGCGCTACGAAGGTTATGGCATCAATGGCGCGGCGGTGCTGGTGGATTGCATGACCGACAATAAAACGCGCACCGTGGCTGATGTGCGTCACGCCTTCAGCAAACATGGTGGCAATCTGGGTACAGATGGCTCGGTTGCGTTTTTATTCAAGCATTGCGGACAAATGTTTTTTGCGCCGGGCACAGACGAGAATGCACTCATGGAAGTGGCACTGGATGCAGGCGCAGAAGACGTGATCAGTCATGATGATGGCAGCATCGAAGTGATCACCGCACCCTATGATTTTATGGAAGTGAAGCAGCGTTTGGAAGCAGCAGGACTTCATCCAGAGATGGCAGAAATTACCATGAAGCCTGAAAACGAAGTGGCGTTCACAGGCGAGGATGCCGTAAAAATGCAAAAATTATTGGACGCGCTGGAAAGCCTGGATGATGTGCAAGAGGTGTATACCAATGCGGTGATTGAGGAATAACAAATCATCATGGAAACTATTGCGCTTGACATCACTGTGTTGCATGCCCGTTCGCAATCCTCATGTACACAAACGTACACTCCGGTTGCTTAGCAATCATGCGTTCTGTTCTGTCTACGCTCACGATGTTTCCAAAATGATTTGGGTATTCTAGTTATGCGTATTCTCGGTATCGACCCCGGACTGCGCGCTACGGGCTTTGGCATATTAGATCAAGTTGGCAATAAATTAATTTACGTCGCCAGCGGCTGCATAAAAACTCCCGTGGGCGAGCTGCCAGAGCGATTAAAAGTCATACTTAATTCTCTGGGCGAAGTCATCGCGCAGTATCAGCCGCAGCAAGTGGCAGTGGAAAAAGTATTCGTGAACGTGAATCCGCAATCCACATTGCTGCTCGGACAAGCGCGCGGCACGGCAATCTGTGCGGCCTTGCTGGCGAATCTACCCGTCGCGGAATATACTGCCTTGCAGGTCAAACAGGCCGTAGTCGGCAACGGTCATGCCAAAAAAGAACAGGTGCAGGACATGGTGCAGCGGCTATTGGTATTGTCAGGCGCACCCGGTCCCGACGCAGCGGATGCGCTGGCTTGCGCGATCTGCCATGCACATGGCGGACAGGGTTTGGGTGGGTTGATAACAACAGGGTATCGCATGAAAAAAGGGAGATTGGTTTGATAGGCAGATTGATCGGAATCTTGCTGGAAAAAAATCCGCCGCAGATTTTGCTGGATGTGCAGGGCGTGGGTTATGAAGTGAGTGTGCCGATGAGCACGTTTTATAACCTGCCGGCGTTGCACGAAAAAGTTGTGCTGCACACACAATTCATCGTGCGAGAAGACGCACAATTACTCTATGGTTTTTTAACCCATGATGAGCGCGTGGCGTTTCGCCAGTTGCTCAAAATCAGCGGAGTCGGCCCGAAAATGGCGTTATCGGTTTTGTCCGGTTTAAGCCTAAATGATTTAGCCATTGCGGTGGTGAATAAAGAGATTGGTCGTCTCACTAAAATTCCGGGCGTGGGCAAAAAAACTGCCGAGCGTTTGCTGTTAGAGTTGCAGGGGAAATTTGTGGTCAGTGGCGCGCATGTTGCACAAGGCGCGCCTGTTATTTCTTCCAATAGCGATATTATCAACGCATTACTGGCATTGGGTTACAGCGATAAAGAAGCGGACTGGGCTGCTAAACAATTACCCAAAGACAGCAACGTTTCGGATGGCATCCGGCAGGCGTTAAAGTATTTGTCTAAAGCGTGAAATCACTTAAATTATTATATAAAGCATGATCCAACACGATGATTTAAGCACGGCCCGAGTTATTTCTGCGAAGACCGTATCACCGCAGGAAGAAGCACAGGAGCGCGCTTTGCGCCCCAAGCATCTGGACGAATATGTCGGTCAGGAAAAAATTCGTGAGCAGTTAAGTATCTTCATAGAGGCGGCGCGTAATCGCAAAGAATCGCTGGATCACGTTTTATTATTTGGTCCGCCGGGATTAGGCAAAACCACTTTAGCGCACATTATTGCGCGTGAGATGGGGGTGAGTCTGCGCCATACTTCCGGCCCGGTGTTGGAGCGGGCGGGCGATTTAGCCGCGCTGCTGACTAATCTGGAGCCTAATGATGTTTTATTTATTGATGAAATTCATCGTCTGTCGCCTGTAGTGGAAGAAATTCTTTATCCCGCGCTGGAAGATTTTCAGCTCGACATTATGATCGGTGAAGGCCCGGCGGCGCGTTCGGTGAAACTCGATTTGCCGCCGTTCACACTCATCGGTGCGACCACCCGCGCAGGTATGTTGACCAATCCTCTACGCGATCGTTTCGGCATTGTGTCGCGACTGGAGTTTTATACCACGGCTGAACTAACTAAAATTGTCTCACGCTCGGCGGGCTTGCTCGACATGCAAATGACTGCTGAAGGCGCGCTGGAAATTGCTCGTCGATCACGCGGTACGCCGCGTATTGCTAATCGCTTTCTGCGCCGTGTGCGCGATTACGCTGAAGTAAAAGCGCAGGGTAAGGTCAGCAAAGAAGTGGCTGATGCCGCACTGACTATGCTGGACGTGGATGCGATGGGCTTAGATGTGATGGACAGGAAGTTATTGCTGACTGTGATTGAAAAGTTCATGGGCGGCCCAGTGGGGGTGGATAACTTAGCCTCCGCCATCAGCGAAGAGCGCGACACCATCGAAGATGTATTGGAGCCATACCTCATTCAACAAGGCTATTTGCAGCGCACCACACGCGGCAGAGTGGCTACTGCCAACGCTTACAAACATTTTGGTTTAACTCAGCCACGCAATGCCAGCACACCGGAGTTGTGGGATGAGAATGTTTAGTGTCGTCGCGCCGACCAGCGCAAAATGGGTAGGCTGAAGACAAAGTATTGCGTAAGCAATTAAAAATCGTTATATTGCAACCCATGCACTTCTCCCGCCACATCTCGCAAACACACTCTACGTTCAGCCTACTGGCTGCACTATTGCTGCGCACGCCGCGCTAATTATCCCCCACACTGTTTGAAGTAGTCAGCGGCCAATTAAAATTTAGGGTCTTAGGAAGTTAAGCACATTTTAAAGTGTGGTAACTTACTAAGATGATTAATAAAAATAGATATTATTGCCGTTCTCGAATCAGTGAAGCTAAATTCAGGCAACTTGTTCAATGTTTTGCACTCGATTTTACCGCCACG
>CANJMS010000112.1 GCA_947475825.1 Nitrosomonadales bacterium | reverse complement strand
CATATCGTGCAAAGGGTTTGCGCCATGCCCGAGAAGTCAATCGGGCGCATATCTTGTACGCACTTGATCGCGAGATACCTGAAGCCCAGATTATGGCGGTTCTCGGCGTCGGACGAACCGCCATCTGGCGGACACGAAGCGCATATCTGGAGGGCGGCGCTGAATACGCACTGTGCGATGTCGCACGTTCAGGCAAGCCTCGACAGTACGATACCGACGTTGAGGCGCAGATTACCGCCTTGGCGTGCTCGGAGCCGCCAGAAGGCGCCCAGCGCTGGACACTGGAATTGCTGGAACAAGCAGCGCAGAAGCAGGCGGATATTGGCTCGATCAGCCGCGAGACGATTCGCAGACTGCTAAAAAAAACTGCCTCAAACCATGGTGCAAGGTGATGTGGTGCATTGGCGCACTGACCGAAGAATATCAGCAGCGCATGTACGACCTGCTCGATCTTTATGCCCGACCGTTCAGGGCGAAGGAGCCTGTTGTCTGTCTGGACGAGAAGAGCCGGCAACTGCTCAAGGATTCGCATCTCTCTTTGCCAATCCAGCCCGGCTCGCCCGCGAAGCAGGACTACGAATACGGTCGCGCCGGGACTTGTAATCTGTTCGTGGCGGTCTAACCCAAGGGAGGCGGCTGACGGCGGACGGTGGTCATGGTCACCTATCATCGTGCTAGGCCGACTTCGTGGCATTCGTTCAGCACCTGCTCAAGCGGGTTGATGCCAGGGCGAAATGCATCCATCTGGTGATGGACAATCTCAATACCCACTTTCGCAAGTGCTTCGAAGAAGTGCTCGGGGTCAAGAAGGCAAAGGCGCTGCTGCGACGTGTCGTCTTCCACTACACGCCCAAACATGCCCGTTGGCTCAACATGGCTGAAATCGAAATCGGTATTCTTGACCGGCAGTGCCTTGATCGGCGTCTGCCGGATCGTGCTACGATTACCACCGAAGTGAATGCTTGGCAGTTGCGCCGTAACACGGAACAACGTGGCATCGAGTGGAAGTTTACCCGGCAGGATGCAGACACGAAAATGGCTCGTCATTATGTTTCGTAATTAATGGGTTTATATACTAGGCCGCCAAAGAACGGCGACCAAGTGGTTGGTTATAAGCCAGATGAGGTGCGAAAAAAATGTTGACGCAGTATAGAGTGACCATATTAGGAGGCGTCTTTTGTGAGTAATAATACATTGCGACGGGACTTGCATTTTAAGTGCGGAAAATTTCAGCTTGATTTTTCATTGCCTTTAATCATGGGGATTGTGAATATCACTCCCGATTCATTTTCCGATGGCGGGCAGTATTTACAATATGATGCAGCTTTGTCTTGCGCGCATCAACTCATAGCAGAAGGCGCAAATATACTTGATCTCGGCGGCGAGTCCACTCGTCCGGGGGCACTGGCCGTTAGTGTGCAAGAAGAACTGGATCGCGTCATACCTGTTATTGAAGGTTTGCGCGGCGCACCGATTCCACTGTCAATTGATACTAGCAAACCCGAAGTCATGCGCGCTGCCATTGCTGCTGGCGCAAGCATGGTGAATGATATTAACGCACTGCAAAATCCAGAGGCATTAGCCGTGGTTGCGGCCAGTGAGGTGGCGGTGTGCCTCATGCATAAACAAGGCACTCCGCAGACCATGCAACGACAACCGGAATATCAAAATGTAGTTGAGGAGGTGCAGCAGTTTTTGCGAGAACGCATTACCGCAGTGCAAGCAGCGGGGGTGAGTCAGCAACGTATTATTGTTGATCCGGGTTTTGGTTTTGGTAAAACACTCGTGCATAATCTGGCCTTGTTGCAGCAATTAAAATATTTCGCGGGTTTGGGTATGCCGCTTTTGGTGGGCCTGTCACACAAATCTATGCTGGGTGCAATTACCGGGCAAGATGTTGCGCACCGTGTTCATGCAAGTGTGGCTGCGGCATTATTGGCGGTGGAACGTGGTGCTAACATCGTGCGTGTACACGATGTGCAGGCAACGGCAGATGCTTTAAAAGTTTGGCAGGCTGTTAATGCAACGTAGGTTTATCTGAAGCGGGGATGGAGAAAAAGTGAGTAGAAAGTATTTGAGTAGAAAGTATTTTGGAACAGATGGCGTGCGCGGCAAGGTTGGAGAGCATCCAATTACGCCGGAATTTGTCATGCACCTTGGTTATTCTGCGGGCAAGGTTTTAACATCGGCCTCGCATTTAGCACAGAACGAACGCCCGGCAGTATTGATTGGCAAGGACACGCGTATTTCTGGCTACCTGCTGGAATCAGCGCTGCAAGCGGGTTTAATCGCAGCGGGGGTGGATGTTTACTTGGCCGGTCCGATGCCCACCCCTGCTATCGCCTACCTGACCCATGCGCTGCGCTTGCAGGCAGGTGTGGTGATTTCTGCTTCGCATAATTTATTTGAAGATAACGGCATCAAGTTTTTTTCTGGTCAAGGCAACAAGTTACCGGATGAAACAGAGCTGGCTATTGAAGCAGGTTTAGCATTACCCATCATCACCGTGCCCTCGGCCAAGCTGGGGCGCGCCAAGCGGCTGGATGATGCGGCGGGGCGTTATATAGAATTTTGTAAAAGCAATTTTCCGTATGAATTGGACTTGCGCGGAATGAAGATCGTGGTGGATTGCGCGCACGGTGCGGCTTACCACATTGCACGCCACGTATTGCATGAGCTGGGGGCAGATGTTATTGCTATCGGCGTGCAGCCGGATGGCATCAATATAAATGCTGATTATGGCGCGACTGCACCAAAAAATTTGCAAGAGGCAGTCGTCGCACATCAAGCAGATTTAGGGATAGCACTCGATGGTGATGCTGACAGGTTGGTAATGGTAGGTGCGGATGGGCGTTTATATGACGGCGACCAGTTGCTGTATATCATCGCTCGTCATCGTCAAATGCAGGGCATTCTCAAGGGCGGCGTAGTCGGCACGCTCATGACCAACCTGGCATTTGAGCATGCCATGCAACGGCAACAAATACCCTTCGCTCGCGCACAAGTTGGAGATCGTTATGTGATGGAAGTGCTGCAACAAAAAGAGTGGCAACTCGGTGGAGAAAATTCCGGCCATATCATTTGTCTGGATCGGCACACCACGGGAGATGGCATTGTCTCCGCGCTGCATGTTCTGCACGCATTACGGGTGAACAAGCAAACCCTGGAAGAAGCGACGCGCGATCTGCACATGTATCCGCAAGTGCTGATCAATGTAAAAGTGGATAAGGGTGTTGATTGCCTTGGTCACAACAAAGTCAAAGCGGCGGTGGTCGATGCCGAAAATATTTTGAACGGCAAAGGCCGTGTGCTGTTGCGTCCGTCCGGCACGGAGCCGCTGTTGCGCGTGATGGTGGAGGGCGAAGACCAGAAGCTGGTTGAACAATCTGCGCAGCGCATCGCTGAGGTAGTGCGCAAGCTGGCAAGCAGTCAGACCTAAAAATTGGTGCGAGCGTAAAATTTCAACGACGGCTTTTAAGGAAGCAATCAGCATGAGCAGTGTGCAGGTTGTGCCAGGATCGGACTGTCAGTGGGATCGCTGAGATCGACCGGTTGTCGGCTATTCTGTTGAAAAACTCTTTTTTCAGCGTCCTAAAAATAATTTAAGCCACTTAGGCGCGCTATGTTTTAAAGGACGTAGGGGGTGTCCCATTTTGCTTGATCGTTCGTTGTGGGACCCCTGATTCCCCCATACGGGGAAAATCATTTG
>CANJMS010000111.1 GCA_947475825.1 Nitrosomonadales bacterium | reverse complement strand
AGCGGTCCTGCGGTGTACACCAGCCTGATTGGCGTGCGTAGCATGATGGATAAGCTGCCCGGCGGCAAGAAAGTCGTATTTGACTTCTCCAAAGCGGGGCTGGTCGATCACACTGTGCGTGAGAAGATCAATGACTTTTCAGAAGAGTATGCACGGGAAACCAGAGGTACGGTGACGGTGACGGGTTTGGAGCAGCATACCCCGACTGCTCATCACGATCTATCTTCGATGATCCGCGTCATTGATAAGAGCTGGGCTACGGACAAGAAGTAGCATTGCATTTTCGTGTGCTTGGGTTCGAGCCTGAATCTAAACACTGAATGAGTCTTAAACTTTGCTACGACCTGGAAATGGGTCGTAGCATTTTTTATCTTTAGGATATTTTTAAGGAAGCGCTGAACAAGTTGATTCTATTCCTGGTTCAACAAGCTCGCCACGAACAGATTAAAATACTTGTTGTTCTTTTTGAGTTTGTTGAAGGCCTTGTTCAGCGCTTCCTTAAAAATCCGGCTACATCACAAGTGTAGTGGTCTTATAAAGGCTGACACCTCGTTAGGGTTACGATGCCTCTAAAGAGGAAACAACAATAACCAGGCAATATAAGCATGACGAAACAGTGGAATTTGGTATCGACAGATTACAAAGATCAGTTTGCAGCAAACCAACCTATCAAGGTGTTTGAAACTGTTTGGAGATTGAGTACACGTTCGTGGAGTGGAATCTGCTCGGAATTCGATCACCGGTAAGGGTTTAATGCAAGCTATTGCATAATATGCAGTTCATTATTCGCTACTCAACATTAGCTGTTGCAGGTTGCTTATTCAATCCGCCCAACATAATTGGAATCTTCAAATGGAACGTGTACGCCTCTCAAAACTCATGTCAGAACAAGGTTTATGCTCGCGTCGCGAAGCTGATGATTTTATCGAACGCGGTTGGGTGCAAGTGGATGGGGTCACAGTCACGCAACTGGGTACAAGAATCAATTCTGACCAGCGCATCACCTTAAATCGCGCCGCGCAAAACAAGCAGGAAAGCCGCGTCACAATTTTGCTGAACAAGCCTATCGGCTTCGTCTCGGCGCAGGCAGAAGGTAACTATAAGCCAGCGGTTACCTTGATAAATGCTGCTTCTCGCTATGCCAAAGATAAATCGACGCTGCAATTTAATCCCAAGCAACTAATCGGTATCGCGCCTGCAGGTCGCTTGGATATTGATTCACAAGGATTGCTCATACTGACTCAGGATGGCCGTGTTGCTAAACAATTGATCGGGGAGGATTCGACGGTCGATAAAGAATATCTGGTGCGCGTGCAAGGAAAGCTAGTAGGCAACGGCCTCGGCCTGTTGTGTCACGGCCTGAAGCTGGATGATGTGGCACTGAAGCCTGCAAAAGTAACTTGGCAAAACGAAGAACAACTGCGCTTTATTCTGCGCGAAGGAAAAAAACGTCAAATCCGTCGCATGTGCGAATTGGTTGGGCTAAAAGTCACCGGACTCAAGCGCGTGCGTATCGGAAAAATTAAACTAGGCGATCTGCCTGTGGGGCAATGGCGTTACTTGGGAGAAGACGAGGGATTTTAAGCAATGATCTGCGTCCACCAAGATGCTGGGGTCAAAAAAGATGGGGGCAACAAAACTGTGGTGCCGCTTATCGGATTCGAACTGATGACCTACCGCTTACAAGTCCAATGATTAGCCTATTTTGCTGTGTTGATTGCCATTCCACATCCCCCTTGTTTTGCTGTAAATCAATGAGTTAAGAATTTATCTCTTGCTTATTGTGTTGATAAGTATTCCGCTATATACTGAAAGCGTGGTGACATACTGGTGACATGGCGAAGTAACTAGGGGGCAACATGGCAAAGGGCAAAGTGATAGTCAAAGCGGAAAAGGTAAGCCTTACCGCCGGGCGCATTGCTGGTTTTCAGTGCCAGGAAGGTAAAACACGCGCTTACCTATGGTGCGATGAAGTGAAGGGGCTGGGCATTATTGCGACCGCCGCTGGTGCGAAGTCCTACATATTCCAAGCCAAGGTTAAAGGGCAATCCATGCGCCTGACTATTGGTGACGTGGGCGTGTGGGGCATTACGAAAGCCCAAGCCGAAGCACGCCGCCTTCAAACCGTTATAGACACTGGCAACGACCCGCGCAAAGTGAAGGCCGAACAGGAAGCCGCCAAGGATGCCAAGGCCGCTGCGCTGGTGCAAAAGCAGGTAAGCGAATCGGTGACAGTGGCCGAAGCGTGGCAAGCCTATATCGCTGACCGTAGCGCATCCATAAAAAATGGCAAACCGGAATGGGGTGATAAACACAAGGCCCACCATGCCTATTTTGTGCAAGCCGGTGGAGATAATCGCACCCGTGGCCGCCGCCCTAATGAACCTAAAATAACTCGCCCCGGTGTGCTGGTGCCGCTGATGACCATGCGCCTTGCTGACGTTGACGCAAAGGCAATTGCCGCATGGTTAGACACGAAAACCAAACAAGCCCCCACCACTGCCGCCCAAGCCTTCCGCGCCTTGCGTGCCTTCCTGACGTGGTGCGCCAAACATGAAACCTATAGTGCCGCTGTTCAATCTGGTGCGTGCCAGTCCGATAACGTGAAAAAGAGAGTGCCTGCACCACAAACCAAAAAGGATGACAGCCTTCGCCGGGCACAAATCAAGCCGTGGTTTGAAGCCGTGCAAAAGATTGGCAATCCTGTAATCGCCGCCTATTTGCAAGGCTTGCTATTGACCGGCGCAAGGCGCAACGAACTGGCCGCGCTGCGCTGGGCTGATGTGGATTTTAAGTGGAAAAGTTTGACCATACGCGACAAGGTGGAAGGAGAGCGCACTATTCCGCTGACCCCTTATCTGGAGCATTTAATTTCATGGTTGCCGCGCCGCAATGAGTTTGTTTTCAGTAGCCCCATCGCCGCATCGGGAAGGCTTGAAGAGCCGCGCAATCCCCACAATAAGGCATTGACCACCGCCGCACTGCCTGCACTATCCCTGCATGGTTTGCGCCGCTCCTTTGGCACTTTGTCTGAGTGGGTGGAAGTCCCTGCCGGAATCGTGGCGCAGATTATGGGGCACAAGCCAAGCGCGATAGCCGAAAAGCATTACATACAGCGGGAACTAGACTTGCTGCACTTGTGGCACGTCAAAATTGAAGCGTGGATATTGGAGCAGGCCGGAATCGAGTTTGTGCCAGTGCAAGCCGGTTTGCGTGTAGTCAAAAAGTAACGAGTTTGCCGCACCTACCCTGCGAGTAATTGCCAAGGGGGAATAGCCGGACACTTTCACCGGCGTGGTGTGGCTCCTAATTGAAAGAGCATTACGAAAGGATGCAGAACCATGAAAACACTATTCGACAAAGACCTATGCCCACGTCCGTTTGGGAGTGCCGTTTTCAATGTGCCTGCCCTGCTGGAATGGGCAACGAAAAAAGGCTTGTCGCTGCCGACCGTGCCGCCGTTGACAGACTTCGCTTTTGCACAGGCAGAATGTGTGCTTTCCTTGATTGCAAATCGCCCGCATCACTCTTTCACCCCCGATGAAGCGCACGCTATAGCTGCCGCAAACCCCTTGCTTGCGCATCATCCAGCCGCACAGTCTGCCGCGCCTACAGCCGTTTGGCTTGTCGGTGCCGAAGCTTCGCGCCAATGGCGCGAGATTCTTTCAACCCAGATTTTCCATTAGAAACCTCTATGCCGCGCATTCAGGGCGTTGCAGCATACTAAGTTTGTGCAGCTAAATTCAAAGAAGCAAGAGCATAAATCTGTTATAAATCATTTGGTTGTTCTAATAGCTTCCATTAGGGATTGTGGCT
>CANJMS010000110.1 GCA_947475825.1 Nitrosomonadales bacterium | reverse complement strand
TCGTGGCGGTAAAATCGAGTGCAAAACATTGAACAAGTTGCCTGAATTTAGCTTCACTGATTCGAGAACGGCAATAATATCTATTTTTATTAATCATCTTAGTAAGTTACCACACTTTAAAATGTGCTTAACTTCCTAAGACCCATTTTTTATTAGCAACACAACTTGGCAACGGAGGTAAAAATTTTCATCGTCGCCGACTCAATAACCACAGCAATACGGGCACACCAAGCAACGCGGTAAACACGCCCACTGGTAGTTGCAGCGGAGACCACAGCGTGCGCGCTAAAGTGTCCGCCAGGACCAAAAAGCTACCGCCCAATAATACCGATAATGGAATCAACCATCGATGTGCGCTCACGCCCAGTAGGCGCACCGCGTGGGGAATCATCAAACCAACAAAGCCGATGCTGCCACCTAGTTGCAGCGCGGCGACGGTCAGTACGGCAGCAGAAAAATAGAGGGCGATTTGCCAGCGCCCTACTGCCACGCCCAGCGATGCTGCTCGACTTAGTCCGCCAGCCAACACATCCAGCCCACTGGAAAATATCACCGCACCTGCGCCCACCGCCAGCAACACTATCCAAGCCAGCGGCAAACCTTGCGGATGCGACAAATCGCCCATTAACCAAAACAACATGCCTTTAACTTGCTCGCCAGATGCCAGCGTCAATAATAAGCTGATCAACGCGCCACAGCCGGAGGCTAGCACCACGCCAGTGAGTAACAGGCGGTAGATATTACGTTCGCCCTGTCGGAAGCCTAAGCCGAACACAGCTAGGATAGCCAGCATCGCGCCTGTTAAAGAAGATAGTTGCACGAAAACTAAACTCGCGCCGAGTAACATCGCCACCAGCGCGCCCACCGCCGCACCGCTGGAAATGCCCAAGATATAAGGATCAGCCAGCGGATTACGCAGCAATGCCTGCAATAACACACCAGATAAAGCTAACAGCCCGCCGCACGCAAATCCCGCCAACACTCGCGGCATCCGCAATTGCCACAACACCTCTCTGGCAACTTCGTCACCATTGCCTAACAATGCCCGCCACACCTCTGCCGTGGTGAGCGGCAATGCGCCACTCATCAAGCCCCACACCAGGCTTAACATGGCGGCAATTAACAAAGTTGGAAAAAAAATGCGGGGCGACACGGGGTTTGATTGCTCCAAGAGATAGTGTAGTGATTTTACTTTATTCAGCTAAATGTCGTTTCTCATGCCGTTTTAATAGTCAGCAACAAAAAATTAGCCGCCTATTTTTCATCTTGAGGAGCTAAGCAGGTGAACTATTTTCAAGCAAGCAATAAAAAACGGGAGGTCTGACCTCCCGCTTTTTCTTAGTTACAACACTAATTTTACGCAGCACTACGGGCGATTAGTTTTTCTTTAATCCGTGCAGACTTGCCAGAACGATCACGCAGGTAATAAAGTTTGGCGCGGCGCACATCGCCACGACGTTTGACTTCGATACTGGCAATTGAGGGCGAGTAAGTTTGGAAGGTACGCTCTACGCCTTCGCCTGCCGATATTTTACGCACAATGAAGGAAGCGTTCAGACTTTTTCCTTTACGCTTGGCGATGACTACGCCTTCAAATGCTTGCACGCGCTTGCGTTCGCCTTCTACGACGTTGACGTTTACCACGACGGTGTCGCCGGGCGAAAAATGCGGGATGACTTTACCCGGGATCATTTTACCTAGGCGGGCGATTTCTTCTTGTTCTAATGTTTCGAGCAGATTCATTTTGATTCCTCTTGTTGTATGGATGCTTGTTCCTGCTGGTACTCTGCCAGTAGTCGAGCTTCCTGTTGTGTTAACTGACGTGTTGTCAGCAAATCCGGGCGGCGTTGCCAAGTGCGACCAAGTGCCTGTTTCAACCGCCACCTCTCTATCTCGGCGTGATGTCCTGACAATAAAACTTCCGGGACGCCCTCGCCTTGAAATACTTCCGGGCGCGTGTAGTGAGGACAATCCAGCAGGCCGTTTACAAATGAATCCTGCTGTGCCGATTCAGCATCGCCTAATACATCTGGCAACTGCCGCACCATGCTGTCTATCACCACCATCGCTGCCAACTCGCCACCGGACAAAACATAATCGCCGATGGAAAGTTCTTCATCTACATGTTGCATAATCAGCCGCTCGTCTACACCTTCGTAACGGCTGGCTAAAAAAATAAATCCGGTATCGCGTGTCAATAATTCTTGCACGACTTGATGTGTCAGCAAACGCCCTTGTGGCGACAGGTGAATCACACAACTTGTTGCTATGCCTGCTTGTACCTGACTCTGTTTAGCAGCAGCTATCGCCTGCGCCAAAGGTTCGGCTAGCATTAACATGCCGGGGCCGCCACCGTATGGCCTGTCATCTACCGTTCGATGTTTGTCGTGCGTAAACTCGCGTGGATTCCAAGTCTTTAATGCAAACTTACCTTGTTCGGCTGCGCGCCGAGTAATGCCGTGCTGCGTGATGGCATTGAACATTTCAGGGAATAAGGTGATGACATCAAAACGCATGGTGTCAGTGCTGCTTATCCCAGTCTACCGCCCAATCCACACTTATTTTTTTATCTGCCACACTCACTTGCTTAATCGCGCTGCCTATAAACGGAATCAGCAATTCTTTCTTGTTGACCATGCGCACACACAGCACTTGGTTTGCGCCAGTGTCCATCAGATTTTCCACCATGCCCAAATGGTCGCCCGCCACATTTTCTACCCTTAATCCGATTAAATCAGACCAATAAAATTCACCTTCCGGCTGCGGTGGCAATAAACTACGCGGGATGGCGACCAGTAAACCGCGATAACTTTCTGCTGCAGTTCGGTCATTACAACTGGGGAATTTTGCAATCAACCCTTTGTTTTGCACGGCAAAGGTTTCAATAGCTTGCTCTCGCCAGTGCGGCAGTATATTTTCCGCCCCTGCATTATCCGTGTTCCCTAGCCACCAAGTCTTATAGTCCGTCAGGCTTTCCGCATATTCAGTATAGGTTTTAAGTTTCACCCAACCGAGTATGCCTTGTGCGCCGATAATTCGCGCCATGACCAGCATGGGCGACTGAACGTCAGGCTTTGGCTGCGGCACTTGTTCCAGATTTTGCTCCGGCGCGTTTAACCAGCTTGGCCACAGCATCGCTCAACTGCGCACCCTTGTCCTGCCAAAACGCAACGCGATCCAACTGAATGCGCGAACCCTCCGGACCTTCAGGCGCAATTGGATTGTAAAAACCAATACGCTCAATAAAACGACCATCACGGCGATTGCGTGAATCCGCGACCACCACATTAAAAAACGGACGGTTTTTAGAACCGCCACGCGCAAATCGAATAATAACCATAGTCCAACCCATTGTTCATTAGCAAAAACCCACAGGCGTTCCAGTTATTCAATGCACCCAGAATAAAACACCCAGAACACCCAAAAGGGCGCGAATTCTACGACATTTTACCCCCTCGTGGCAAGGCTCGTGTTGGCTCCCTTTTAGCGCCCAAGAGAAATGTTCGCCTGCAATTAAACTTATCTGTGTTAAAAACGAAATTCGAAAGATTAAAAATGGACAATCTTGATAATCTAAAAAGAATTAAAAAAACACCGAATATTAGCGCTGCTGTAAAGATGAAAAAGACAAGGTCAGCCCATCAAGAAGCATCAAAGCAACTTGACATTACTTTAGCGTTAACAGAGAAAGACCAAAATTGGGATGAAGAGCCATAGTGTATAATCATAATACTTTTGGGGTAGCTGACCAGAAGCAATAAGGTGGGCGTGCCTATCATTAGCATGAGGCATTAGCATTAGGAACCTGACCTGATTTAGTAAAATGAGCTTCTTGCAAAACTAATTTTGAAATGGAGCGTAATAGCATTTAACGCTCAGATTTCGGCATTAAATCAATTACGCTCCCTCTTTTTGCGGCAATTTCTCGAATCTAACGCATTTCCCCGTCCTTGAGGGCGAGAGCCTTCGCCG
>CANJMS010000109.1 GCA_947475825.1 Nitrosomonadales bacterium | reverse complement strand
TGGCCAAATTTAATGGCATACCTAAACATACGTTCTATTTGCATCTGAAAGAAACTGAATATCGTTTTAATCATCGTCGTGATAATCTTTACCTTGAACTACTCAAATTATTGAGATTGAATCCGCTTTAGCTTCCTAAGACCCTAAAAGTAAACAGAATATCCAGCAGCAACGGCGGCAACGGCAGTACCATCATCGCCAGAATCATCACGATCAACATCGGGCCGACCATACCAACCAGTCCGGCGCGTTTAATAAAATTTTGTATGGGTAATAGATTCATAATTTATTGTTCTCCGACAACTCCCTCCACCACGGCAGCCGCTGGATCAAGCTCGACTGGTACCGGCAAATCATCCGGTGTCTGTGGACGTACTCCGCCCTGTTTCTCATAGCGACGCAGGTTATAAACGTATGCCAGTACTTCGGCAACGGCGGTATATAGCCCTTCCGGGATGGATTCACCCAGTTCGGTATGTTTGTGCAAAGCGCGCGCCAGCGGCGGGGCTTCCAGAATCGGTACATGATTTTCCTGCGCAATTTCGCGGATGCGCAGCGCCAGCAGATGCGAGCCCTTTGCCACCACGACTGGTGCGCGCATTCCTTTATCGCTGTACTTCAACGCCACTGCATAATGCGTCGGATTGGTCACCACCACATCGGCGGTCGGAATTGCCGCCATCATGCGACGGCGTGCCACTTCGCGCTGCAAGCTGCGGATACGTCCCTTGACCATTGGATCTCCCTCTGTTTCCCTGGATTCCTGGCGTACCTCTTCCTTGGTCATCATCAGCTTCTTGTTGTGGTCCCACAACTGGAACGGCACATCAATCACCACGATCAGCAACATCCCGCCAACGATGATCATAAAACTCTCGCCTACCAAATGTCCTGTTTGCGGAATGGAGACAGCGGCGGCTTGCGTACCGAGCGCCATTACAGCATCCTTGTTGTGCCAGATTACCCATGCCGCGATACCACCCACCAGCACGGTTTTGACAATCGCCTTGAGCAGTTCCACCAGCGAGTTCGCGGAGAACATGCGAGCGATGCCTGAGATCGGATTCAATTTGGAAAATTTCGGCTGCAGTGCCTCGACACTGAATAGCCAACCATTCAGGAGCAGCGGAGAAAATACCGCGACCAGCATTACGGCAAGCAAGACAGGCAGGAAAGTAATCAATGCGTCCAACGCCATGTCATACAAACGAGGGATAATCAGACCGCTATTGAATGCCAGCTCCTTATCCATTGTCAGTCCAGCACGTAGCGACTGCACCATGTGTTCGGTGAGCGACGCGCCCATGAACCACAGCGTGGCACCACCAGCCAGCAATACGGCGAATGTGGACAACTCACGGGAGCGCGCGACCTGACCTTTTTCTCTTGCCTGGTCAAGCTTCCGCTGTGAGGGTTGTTCGGTTTTTTCTAGATCGCTGTCTTCTGCCATGATGGATGGGTTCCGCGAATCAGCTTTGCGTAGCCAAACAACCCGGCTTCCACAGCGATTCACGCTATACCAGCAAATTGCTGGTGGTGCGAATTATCAACAACCAGAGTGGGTTCAATCGGATGAATAACGATGCAAATCGGCGGTTATCTTAAAAGCGGCAATTACCCTGAAATTTCCCAAATGAAAAAACAGATTTTGAAACAGCGCATGCCAGTTAAAACTGGTAGCAGTAGTTGCAACAAATTCGTCGATGTATTTTTGCAACCACGTTTGTCCGGCCTCATTGTCAAAGAAGGCGCGGCTCTCGATCACCAAGTGTTTCTATACCAATCGCCTGCAAGATCAATTGCAGCACCTTGTCATTCTTGCATTATGTTTCACCCATTGGAAGATTCCCTAACACTTGAACTTCGCAAATAGCCTCATGTAGTGGGGCTTAATCGTCGTTTTAAGAATAAAAGATCGGGGTAGCATGCCACGAAATAATTCTTCTTCTGGTTGGTTTTATTTTGCTTGGTTTGGCGCATCATAAAATCGGACGCAGTAGGTTGCGTTGAAAAACCTGACATTCCACAAGATGAACAAACTGGACTCAAAACGCTTGTCCACTGTGGATGGTGTGGTGGCGAGTGTTATCAGAAGTACGAACACCACCATGCCAAAAATAAAAACATGACGGTTGGACAATAGGACTGCTCTCTGTAGCTTATTAGAAAGCAGTGGTTGGTACATTAAACAATTATGCTGGGGAGAGTCATGCTTAATCAATTATCCATTAAACAATTGCTGATAACTTACAGCCTGTTAGCGACCGCACTGGTGGCCGCCGTAGGCGCGGTAGGATATTCGGGTATCATTTCCATCGTCTCCAGCATGCAAAGCGTGGCAAACACCCAGCAATCCGTCCGGGGGCAACTCGAATCCGACATGATGCATGATGCAGTTCGCGCCGACGCGTTCTCGGCGCTGGTTGCCGCCCGCGACGGACGCACCGGGCAGGAGCAAGAGATAGTCAAGGATTTGACCGAACACATAGAACGCATGAAAAAGAATATGAGCGCAAATGCCGCTTTACCGCTGGGAGACAAGGTAGCGCAGCAAATCGCCCAAATCACTCCGATGATAGACACATACTCCAATCGGGCAATGGCCATCGTCAAAGACGCATTCCACAATCCTGCTGCAGTAGCCAAGTCGATGTCAGCGTTTGAGAACGAATTTAGCGTATTGGAAACCGAAATGGAAAAATTGAGCGATTTGATGAGTTCGCTCAGCGATGATACCAAATCAAAGGCGGAAACCCTGTCCGGCCAGTCACAAGCAGCCATGGGATTGCTGGCGATAGCTTCATTTCTGGTACTGATTGCTTTAGCGTTTTATGTGGTGCGCAAGGTTACCGGGCCGATCCAGCATCTGCAGGAAGTCGTCTCCAAAATAGAGAAAAGCGGTGATTTGACGCATCGTGCCTTGGCGCACGGGAAGAATGAAATTACCCAGACGATAGTCGCTTTCAATTCATTGATCAGTTCGATGCAGGGTATTGTTAAATCGGTTCACACGGATGTCGGGCACGTTACGGGTGCAATTTCCGAGCTGCGCACTGTTGAAATGGCCCTGTCTGAGGCTACCAAGCAACAGAGCGATTCGGTATCCTCGATAGCGGCAACCATGGAACAGGTTTCCAATAGCATCGATCAGGTGGCGGAAACAGCGACAGAAGCCACGAAGGTGGCAGAGAGTGCGCGTGCGGTATCGACACACGCCCAAAATATCGTTAATGATACATTGGCGGAGATCACCCATATCTCGAAATCCGTTACCGAAGCATCGCAACAAATCGTCGTGCTTAGCCAGCGTTCCAACGAGATTAGCGGTATTGTTAAAGTGATCAAGGAGATTGCTGATCAAACCAATCTGCTGGCGTTGAATGCTGCGATCGAGGCAGCCCGTGCCGGCGAGCAGGGACGCGGATTTGCCGTGGTAGCGGATGAAGTGCGCAAACTGGCTGAACGCACCGGCAGCGCTACGATAGAAATTTCCCAACTCATTGAGGCAATACAGCAAGAGACTGGGAATACGGTGCAAAAAATGAATGTATCCAAAGATCACGCCGATTTGGGCTTGAAGCTCGCCAATGATGCAGGCAAGGCATTGGAGGAAGTGAGCGCCGGGATTAGCAGCAGTGACCTGCGAGCAAAAGAAACTTCTCAGGCCACCCGCGAGCAAAGTATTGCAGTCCAGGGAATCGCCACGAATCTGGAAAAAATTTCACAACTTGCGGAACGGAATAATACGACTATGATGAGTACCAGCCAGGTGTCAAAAAAATTGCAAGCACTAGTCGAGACTTTGCAAGCTTCGGCTAGCCGATTCAACAGCTGATTCTTTTTTCATTTGTTAACAGAGCAGTCAAATTTGACAGGTGAAGCAGAAAAACTTTCACGTTCCTCTCAGTGTGGCCTATATTTTGGAGTAACTCTGGTTGTTCCCAAGTTATTTTCAAGGTAATTTTGCAAATTAATGTTTCTTGAAAACGAGCTCCCTGATATGTCCAACAGGAATATTCAACAGGACAGCTAACTGCTCCCGAGCGATCTACCGTTACCCGCTGAAAAACTGGGTTGTCCGTCTGGGCCGTAAAGATTGGTTTTTTTGACTGCGTTGTTTAAAACGGCCAGCGATTGCTGGTTATGCCGCAGTTTCATTTGAACCAGTTCGCTATTATTGATCCGGCCAGATGAAGTTTGAAGTTTTCATGCCGCATATTTTACGCGAGAATCTTGGAAGTATTTTTTGACACGCTCAGGTGATTTTTCCAATGTCAGCATGTGCTCGGTTGTTGCGGCTTTCAGTTTAGCCTTGGTGCGTA
>CANJMS010000108.1 GCA_947475825.1 Nitrosomonadales bacterium | reverse complement strand
ATGATAAACACCACTAACCGCCCTGATACCGACAGCCAGATTGACTGGCCGATGCATTACACCCATCTTCCTGGCGGACGCAGCCAGGACGCGGGAGCCATCCGTACAAAGGATGGCGTCCTTGCTAGTGGAAAGCCCGCGCTGTTTGGCCTTTCCTCCGCGCTTGCGTCCAAGGCGAGGAAGGCTTTTAGACCCCTTATGAGACTCCAGAAAGTACGTTTCATCCGCTTCAACGATGCCGGCAAGCGCATTAGCCATAACTGTTTTAGGCAGCGCAAGAAACCGGTGACGCCAGCGGAAAGCCGTTGGATGGGATACATTCATGCGCTCCGCAGCCTCTTTGAGCGTCAGTCCGTCGCGCAGTGCTTCGGCTTGGGCTACCCACTTGCCTTTCATGCGAAGCCGGGCCAGCGGGATGCCGATCAGGGCGTTGAAAGTCTTGGCGCAATCCCGGCATTTAAATCGTTGCAACCTATCTGCCGTCCCGTTGCGAACCACTGTCTTGCTGTCACAATGAGGGCATTGTGGGTCATCTGCAACACCCTTCTCAATCAGAGCAACAGCGGTCGCCTTACTTTCTCCAGCATTCAGCTCAATAGCCACCTGACGGCGTTGCAGCGGCGTCAGCCGCCCCAACTCAGCAATCAATTTCGACAGTTCACATTTACGCATTTCAGTTCTCCCAACAGTTGCGCCCGGTCATCGGACACATGTAGGTATTGTATCGCCAGCTAATGTAACTAGAGCCTTTGAAAATATAGCAAGCTTACTTCACCACTTTAAGTAACTGCACTGACTTTTACTTGCCTCGTGGAAAATTGGCAACAATTGGTCGTAAATGATTTTCTGCATTTTTCCCAGAAGTGAATGATGCGCGGGCTTGAAATAATTATCCTCAACTTTAGGAGTGATCATTTTTATAGCTAACTGTTTCGCTAGCACGCGCTTTACTGCCGCTGTAACGTGAAAAAACTTTTGGGGCTGAAGTAGATTAGCACTAAATTTCAACTTATCTCTATAAGTATTTTAAGTTGCTGTTGGGGTGTTCCATAAATAAATCTAAACGGACATTCTTTTAGAAAAATTCTTGCTTAAGTCAATAGGTGATGTCAGTAGCGTCCGGTTAAATACCTGCCAGATTTCGATAAAGCCAATACTGGCGGGGGGGGGTCAAGCGATTTTATTTGGAGCCGACTTGAAACACGAATTTCAATTTTTTGGTAGTTCCCAGAGTTTTTAACACGCTGGAGGCGACCATGTATATTGGCAAAACCCTGTTTGCACAGCTAATGGAGTTTATGCCGTGGACGAGCTTTACCCGCATTGTGGCGCGTTATGGGGGCGACAAGGAAGCGAGAGTGCTTAGCTGCGCCGAACAATTTCGCGTCATGGCTTTCGCACAACTGACTTAGCGAGAGAGTTTACGCGATATCGAAGTGTGCCTTTCGGCCAATCCGGGCAAGCTCTACCACATGGGACTGCGCACCACCGTGCGTCGCTCGACACTGGCCGATGCCAGCGAAGGTCGCGACTGGCAGTGTCAATTCCACGCCCTGCTTGCTGGACAGTGGATTGCCTGACTTTGTTACATCTGGGCGGAGATGGCAGCAATGCATTCCCATGATTCCAACGAACGGGGGTGATGATGGGCAGAGTGAAGTCATGGGAAGTGACGGATGAGTTCTGGAAGCGCGTAGAGCCACTGGTGCCGGTGCGCGCGCGGGCAACCGACAAGACCACCGGCGAAAGGTCGGAGCCGTGCTGGAGAGGATCATGGTAAAGCGGAAAATGCCAATCTAGCGCCGCTCGAAGCACTTGTGTACGGATGCAGGTTATACCGGGGAACCCGCGCTGCAACTGATTGAGCTGTATGGTTACATCCCGCACGTCAAAGGTCGCCATCAGGAGCAACTGGATTTGAAGAACAACCCAAACAAGAAAGCGCGCCGCTGGGTTGTCGAGGTTGCGCACAGTTGGTTTAACCGCTTCCACAAGTTGCTGGTGCGCTATGAAAAGCTGGAGCGCAGCTTCATCGGCCTGAACCATTTGCCCGCTGCCATCATCACGTTCCGTAAGATACCGTTAAAGGATAATGTTATTTACGGATAATTTCTAAGGCCGACAGGGCAACCGGGGTGATTTGCGATCAGCGCATCTCATTGAACGGATTTTACGTGGCCCGCGACTACCTCGAACAGTTGCGGCGTACCCGCTTCAAATATCCCGAGTCCGGCAAGACGCTGGTGTTTCTGACCAACAATACGAGCTTGCCGCCGTTGACCATTGCCGCACTTTACAAACAACGTTGGCAAGTGGATCAAGCAACACCTGCGTATCAAGCGTTTTTTGGGCATCCGCGAGAATGCGGTTATGAGAAACTTTTATCCCGGTACCGGGAAGACGCAAATTTGGGTAGCGGTGTCCACCTATGTGCTGATCGCTATCGTCAAAAAAGAGTTGCATCTCCAAGCCTCGCTTTACACTTTGCGACAGATATTATCGGTGTCGGTTTTCGAGAAAATCGAGATTTCATGCGCCTTGCAGCCATATACCAACAGAATTATTCCATCGCCATACGATAACCAATTGATGTTATTAGATTTTTAACTAGACACTACTGATTTCTTATGTGCAGTAAATTTCACCATAAACTACTCCGATTATTTCCAATTCCTCCGCGCCACTCGGAACTTGCAACGTTACCACATCCTTCGCCCGTGCCTTGAGTAGCGCGCGTGCTAATGGTGAGACCCAGCTAATTAATCCCTGTGCAGGGTTTGCTTCATCCACTCCGACAATACTATAAATATATTTCACACCATCTTGCCGACAAACTGTCACCGTCGCACCAAAAAATATCTGCTCACATGTGCCTCGTTTGGCTGGGTCGATCACCTCGGCGTGATCTAACCGCTTGGCTAAAAATCGAATGCGCTTATCAATTTCGCGCAAGCGTTTTTTGCCGTAAATATAATCACCATTTTCTGAACGATCCCCATTAGAAGCCGCCCAGGTAATGGTTTGCACCAACACTGGTCGCTCTACGCGCCACAGTTGATCCAACTCATCTTTAAGGTGCTGATACCCCGTCGGCGTGATGTAGTTCTTGACTCCAGCTGGCAATAACGGCGCAGGCTGCAATTCATCATCGGCTTCATTGGAATCAATTTCTTTGGTGAAGGCTTTACTCATACCAAATTTTAACACGCCATGAATCTTGGGGTGTGGTGCAATACCTGTTCAATATTAGGCTCTATGCGTGCTGCAAAAACGCGAGGGTGAAGTAGTTGGCGCAGATCACACTGTGATTTTGTAAAACTGCGTTGAAGACTTTATCATGATGCGGCTGGAGGGGCTACATAAACTGACAGATAAATGCGGCTTCCTCGTGGTGTGTTCGCTGCCCTATTCAGCAGTGTGGCATTTGTAGAGGATTAGTTTGTGCGAGTAGAAGGTAACCAATGGCTCTTTTGGCATGAAGGTGTCCGAAATCGTTTGACCACTACAGCAGGTGTTTACTCTGACGAGGGCTCTTTGCTGTCTGCGTCTGGTTGGGTGATAAAAGTGGGAGCAGGTTCATCTACTAAATGCTCGACTGGCGCAACACTTTCCTCATTTTGAAATGCTTCAGCACTGGGCGTATGCACCTCAATATTGGGTGGGAGAGCAATAGGTGGTTTCAACACGGAGGGCTTTTTTACTTCGTCAGCATTTGTCAGACTGATCTTTACTTCCCCAGCTTTTGCTGCAAAATCTGGTTCAATTTGTTTTGTTTTGACTTGATTAATTTTCTCTGAATTAATTTTTTCAGGATTCGTTGTCGCTGGATCAATTTTGGTAATGTCGATTTTTGCAGGATTGGTTTGTATTGAACCTGCCGCAGCTGGCGTAGTTGATAGCCTGCCTGTGGTAGCTTCGTCGGGAATAAGGTTAACGGTGGATTGGGATAGCGGTACAACCACACTCTCTATCGTAACCGTAGATAACCTATCCACTTTTTGTTCAATATGTGCGGTGAACCAAACTGCAGCAGCTATGAATAGTATAAAAATAATCAAGGCCAGCCTACGCAACCTCATCTGATCCTGCGGATGAATTTTCCTGATCTTAGCCTTGCCAAGTATGCTGGCAGTTACTTCTACTGCACTTATGTCGGTGTACTTAAACCCATGTCGAATTTCCTTCTCTGACAGCAAGGGCTGTGAGGGGAAATCCTGCTGAACAAACTTTTTCTGTGTTTTACTCATGAAGCTGACTGAATACCTATCAAATTTTGTGCTCATTCTAAACTGATTTTTTACTCCACTTGTGGATTGGTTTACATAATATCTCTAAAAATTCAAAATATTTGATCGGGTAAGAAGCAAGAAAAAGTTTTAGCCACGAACCTATTTGAGATATTTTAGCAGTGGTGTCTAGTTAAAAATCGAATAACATCAATTGGTTATCTGATGGCGATGGAATAATTCTGTTGGTATATGGCTGCAAGGCGCATGAAATTTCGGTTTTCTCGAAAACCGACACCGATAATATCTGTCGCAAAGTGTAAAGCGAGGCTTGGAGATGCAACTCTTTTTTGACGATAGCGATCAGCACATAGGTGGACACCGCTACCCAAATTTGCGTCTTCCCGGTGCCGGGAT
>CANJMS010000107.1 GCA_947475825.1 Nitrosomonadales bacterium | reverse complement strand
TTTGACCAGTTGCCAGATGAAGCGGTAACCAGCGTCAAAGTAATTGCCGCAGTGATGGGCAACGGCGTATCAACAGTCTGGCGTTATGCAGCACTCAACCCTGACTTCCCCAAACCGATAAGGTTATCAGCACGCTGCACCCGCTTTCGGGTCGGCGATATTCGCGCATACCTCAAAAGCCGGGGAGCGTAGTCATGAAAAAACCACAAAATAAAATCGCCCCGCTTGCAGGCAAGGGCGAAGTGAAGAAACCACGTTCGCATTTTAACTCACCCGAAGCGCAGCGGCAACGGCTGTATGTGCTTCGCCCTGAAAGTGGGGTGAATCGTGGCTAAAGTCAACGAAAAGAAAGTTTATCGTGCCAGCACGTTAAAAAGAAACAGGCGCACAAACAAGCAAACGGAGCAACTCTGTCAGCAAATAATCAATGCTCTGAGAAAAGACCACCCGCAAAGCGTGAGACATCTCTTCTACCTTATGACTGATCCAAGGTTGCCTGAGCCTGTGGAAAAATCAGACCGTGGTTACCGCCAGGTTCAAGAGCTATGCGTCAAGCTGCGCAGATCGGGGCGCGTCAAATACAACTGGTTTGCTGACCTGTCGCGGCAGGGATATTTTACTAACACCTATGCGAGCGCGGCTGACTTTATAACCCGCATGAAGAGATTCTATCGTGCCGACTTGTGGCAGGGTGCTGACTCGCGTTGTGAAATCTGGGCAGAGAGTAGAAGCATTGCAAGTGTGATTCTTGCCGATTGCAAGGAATTAGCTGTTGACCTGTACCCGTGCGGCGGATTTTCCAGCCTGAGTTTTATTCATGGGGCGGCTGAGAGCATCAATCATTCCGGCGACACCCGACCCTTGCAAGTTTTTTATATCGGCGATTATGACGCAGCTGGCGTGCTGATTGATGTGAGTTTGCAGCGGGAATTGCGGGAACATTTGCACAGAGATATTGAGCTACGCTTTGAACGCATCGGTATCAATGAAGACCAGATCGAGGAATATGACCTGCCAACAAAACCCCGCAAGGAGGGTGACAAGCGTTCCCAGCACGTCGCCTACTCCGTAGAGGCAGAATCAATGCCAGCCAAAATACTGCGAGGCATATTGCGCGATAAGGTAGAGGCATTGTTACCAGAAAATGCACTGGCCGTTGCCAAGGTTGCTGAGAAGGCAGAGCGTGAGCAACTAGATTTTATGGCCAGAGTGTATCTCCCTGATGACGATGGGGAGAGCAGCCATGAATGATTCCGTCACCCAAGTATTGCGTATCAAAAAACTAAAGGGCAGCGGCATTATCGCTATCGCCGCACGACATAACCTTCGCGAAACACAGGCAGAGATTGGCGCGGACAGACATATAGACCCGCGCAATACTTCACAGAATGTTGTTCTTCTGGGAGCTGCACGTGCTGCTGAGGTGGCAGCGGATGCGACAAACCTAATGAGACAAGCCAACCTCAAACCGCTACGCAAGGATGCCGTGTACGGGCTGGAAATTATTTTTAGCTTGCCGCGCGCATCAGGCATAGCAGAGAAAGATTTCTTTACTGATGCAAGCGCGTGGGCGGAAACATTCTTCAAAATTCCTATTCTCAGCGCAATAATCCACAACGATGAAGCCGCGCCCCATTGCCATGCAATCCTGCTGCCGCTGTCTGATGGGCGCATGATAGGTAATGCGTTAATGGGCAACAGAACGCGCCTGCTTGACATACAAGCCGACTTTTTCGAGAAGGTAGGGAAACCCTACGGATTGACCAGACAAACGCCACAAAAGCGTTTTAGTTGCGTTGCAAGAAAAAGGGCGGCGGCTTTGGTGATTGATTGTTTAATCAAAACACCGAAAAACTTAAACGAGCCAACTTTCTGCGATGCGCTACTCGATGCTTTGACGGTAAATCCGATGCCAGTTATGAAGTGGTTGGGCTTGGACATGTCAGAATGCAATGGCAAAGAGCCAAAACAATTCAGGCATGAAAAAGCTATAGCGTTTCAAAGCAAGGACAACACTATAGTGTTTGACGCTGTAATCAGCGGCCAAAAAGATCAAACACTATGCTCTGTAGTGTTTGCAGATTCCACAAGCCCAGACCCTAAGAACTTTGATGAGTATCAGGACAAATCTATCCGTCAGCCGACCAAGTCGAAACCAATATCGTCAACGGGTTGTTCTGCTGCTGAATATAGGTCTGCTAGTGGAGGATAGCGATGAATGTGCGGGATTGCCGGGACGTTTTCCGGGAACTTGATATAGCAGGAAAGGTGCAACGATGACAACGACAGAAAAAAAGAAACGTGGCCGGTGGAAAGCTGGCGAATCTGGAAACCCGAGTGGACGCAAGCCGGGCACTGGTGAAGTGGCAAAGCTGCGCGACAGCATCGCCAAACACCTGCCCGCAATCATCAAGCAACTGGTGACCAAGGCCAAGGAAGGGGACGCACAGGCCGCCCGCCTGCTGCTGGAACGTGTACTGCCTGCCTTGAAGCCGATAGAGCAGGCCGTAGCACTATCCCTACCGGATGGTGAAGGCATAACAGGGCAAGGCCGGGCGATTGTGCAGGCCGTAGCCGAGGGGACGATTGCACCGGGACAGGGTGCGCAACTGCTGGCAGGGTTGGGTTCGCTGGCGCGCATCGTGGAAATTGACGAACTCGAAAAACGCATTGCATTACTTGAAGGGGTGAAAAGTGGCAACGATTGAACAGCGATTGAAAGCACTGGAACAGCAACAAAGCGATGCGCCTATGCTGGTGCTGTTTGTGGGCGACCGACCGACACCCGAGCAACAATCCGAAATCGACAGTGCGATAAAGACCGGGCGCATGATGATTGTGTTTGTGGCGCACGGTGATACTGCATGGATTACAGGATGCGGAAAACCCGCGCCGTGGGAGCAACAAGAAAGGAGCGCGCAACATGGTTAATCTATCTACCCGCCTCACATTGCTGGAGCAACGCCTCGCCGCCGCCGTGCGAATGCTACCCGTGCCGTTTCGCATCCTACCTGCCGCTGGAGACCCGCGCCGGGAAGCTGTTCAAGCCGATATTGCCGAACGCGCCAAGGCAGGGAAGCGCAGCCTTATTTATGAAATCGTTTAGGAGTTTATACCATGACACTTCAAAACCGATTGGCGACACTGGAGCAGACACAACGCAAAGCACGCCCCGCGCTGGTGATTTTTCTACGCGCCGAACAGGTAGGCGAGCCGACACCCGCGCAACGCGAACAGATAGCACAGGCCGAAAAGCAGGGGCGCGAAGTTAAGCAGATTATTTTCAGACGTGCCGAAGATTCATTCAGCGATGGGGTACGGATTGCACCCTAATTTATTGTGCTGTGTCACAAATAATCAAACTATCCCGAACAGCCTATCAACGTCGATGTGTCTTCAGCCGTTGTTCAACGAGGCCAATCAAATCCCCCGCAGGTATGTTCAGTGCTGTAAAACAGCGCGGTATATTTTCAACTTTTTGTGAATTACAGTAACGGTGGAAACAGCTCTCAAGTTCTTATGGCTTGCGGATTCTTTGAAAGACCACTTGCAATTACGCAAGCTGACGGGTGGAAAGTATTGGAAGCTGATTGACAACACAAATCAACAAGGAGGAACCAGAATGCTATCTATGTCATTGTCCACTGCTGCTACAAGCTTTCTCATATTTATACTCCTCTGAATAAAAGTGATTTAATTATCCATGAACCATTTAGAAACAACATTAAGAGTTAAGAATGACTTTAGCTGCCAAGTCCAATGAAGTAACGAATAAAGCCGTTCATACACCTGATAACTTGTTATCGTTTTTAACGAGTCTTTGATTTATTTCGTGCCGAATCTAAAGAACTGGAATGATCTGCTTCAGCCCCAAATAAAAAGCCCGTAAGCGACAAACTTACGGGCTTAGGTACATCAAGTTTAATTAATTATCGCCTGATCCTTGATCCGGTGTTCCATCATCATTGGCACCACCAGCAACATCACCAGCCAGATCGTCCGCACCACGGCCATGCCTAACATGACCAGGTGCATCGTCCGCACCACGGCCATGCCTAACATGATCTAAAGCATCGTCCGCACCACGACCATGCCGATGACCAGCCTCTGCCACGTCAGCAGCGTTATCTGCACCCCTTGGACCTTCGGAAGCTTCTCTTGCATTTGCACTCGTTGCAGCCATAAGTGCAGCAGCTAAAATCACCATAGTTACTGAGTTTTTATTAATCATGTTTTAGTCTCCTAAATTAAATTGAGTCTTGAATTAAGAAGCAGTGATTCGTCTACTTAATCCCTGCCTGCGAAAACACTCAATAAATAATTCCCGCATGGACACATATTAAGTGGGAATAATTCCCACGTCAAGAGATATTTTGATATGGAATATTTGAAAGTTATTACGAGAGATTAATTGAGTGCCGCAACCAAATTCACTTTCTAAGTGTAGTTTCTCAATAGATTGTTCATCCGAGATGTGCGTATTTCACAGCCATTCTGCGACCATTCCAAGGTGATTCTGTCACCCCTACCTTACCAATATCACTAGTTAGTTCCCATCCAGAAACATAACAAATTGATTTTATTTAACAAAAGCTGATTATTTGAGTGGAAAAGCCTAGCGGAAATGCGTATGATTGCAGTCAAACCATTGATTACAAACAAACAACACAACCGCTAGGGTATCCAAAATG
>CANJMS010000106.1 GCA_947475825.1 Nitrosomonadales bacterium | reverse complement strand
GTGCAACCGCTCCAATGTCTGAAATCTAGCATCTTCTTTGTCCATGCGTATCGGACTGAAATGCGCGACAAAAGTTCAAACTTCATCGTGCCGAGTCTATAGCCGTACTCAAATGTACTGTCTTCGTTGCCTCATCCTTGCCGCCTTGTGCTCCTGTTTATCAGAAATTGGAAAAGGGTATACCCTGAATTTGATTGCCTATGAGTAAGTTTCTGCGCCAGAAAATACAGTGCACAAAAAAATTAATGGTGCGAAGTATGAACCAGCCTGCTCAATATATCTACCCGATGCATCACCCCAAGGCCAACACGAGCCTAAATTGTCCCACATCCCACAAGGGGACAATGTATTTCAGCCCCTACTAACGCGCATCCCTAACGAATCTTGTCCACCGCCTCTTCCACCCGCTCCACCGCAATTACCTCCATGCCCGCAATTTTCTGCTTGGGCTTGTTCGCTTTTGGAATAATCGCCAACGTAAAGCCCAGCTTGGCAGCTTCACGCAATCTTTCCTGCCCGCGCTGCACCGGGCGCACTTCACCGGCCAGCCCGACTTCACCAAACACGATCATTTTTTCTGGCAATGGTTTGTTGCGTAGCGATGACACAATCGCCAACAGCACTGGCAAATCTGCCCCCGGTTCGGTAATTTTCACGCCACCCACGGCATTAATAAACACATCTTGATCGAAGCAGGCAATACCCGCATGGCGGTGCAGCACGGCCAACAACATGGCCAAACGGTTTTGCTCCAATCCCAAAGTCAGCCTGCGCGGCATGGGCGAATGCGACTCATCCAGCAATGCTTGAATTTCCACCAGCAAAGGCCGCGTGCCTTCTTGCGTGACCATCACACACGAGCCGGCCACTTGCGCACCGTGTTGCGATAAAAACAGCGCGGATGGATTGCTCACTTCACGCAGCCCTTTTTCAGTCATGGCAAACACGCCCAATTCATTCACTGCACCGAAGCGATTTTTGAATGCGCGGATCATGCGAAAACTGGAATGCGTGTCGCCTTCAAAATACAGCACCGTGTCTACGATATGCTCCAGCACACGTGGCCCAGCCAGCGTGCCTTCTTTAGTTACATGCCCGACCAGAATCATGGTAGTGGCGGTACTTTTCGCCAGCCTGGTCAGTTGTGCCGCGCATTCGCGCACCTGCGCCACCGAGCCGGGAGCCGAAGTCAGCTGCTCGGAATACACGGTTTGTATGGAATCGATCACCACCACTGCAGGCTTTTCCTGCGCGATGACCGCTTGAATTTTATCTAATTGAATTTCAGCCAAAAGATGCAAAGAACGGGTGGCAAGGCTGGCAACGTCCAGTGCCAACCGTTTAGCGCGCAGCGCGATTTGTTGCACCGATTCTTCACCGCTCACGTACAACACTTTTTTATGCGTAGCAAGGTGTGCCAATGCCTGCAGCAACAAGGTAGATTTACCAATACCGGGATCACCGCCTATCAACACCACGCCACCGCTCACCAGACCGCCACCCAGCACCCGATCAAATTCAATAATGCCAGTGGGTATGCGCGGAATATCAATCGCATCTACCTCGGCCAGCGTCTGCACTTTGCTGGTTGCGGTCAGCGCGCTATAACGATGCTTGCCCGCAGTTTCCGCCACGCTTTCTACCAGCGTATTCCACGCCTGACAATGCGGACACTGCCCCTGCCACTTGGAAACCTGCCCGCCGCATTCGGTGCAGGAATAAATTGTTTTTGCTGTTGCCATTATTTTTAAAGAGCGTTCGTTGATACAACCTCGCGCTGACTGCGTAGCTTCTGTTGCTCTAACGACACGCCGATATGCTCCTCCCCGCGCTGATGTGCCAACGCCACTTGCTTCTGTCTCTCCGCCACGCGCGCGCGGGTTTTCTCAGGCAAGGAATCAAAACAATAACGGCAAGATAATCCATCCTGATAAGTCGGCAAGGCATTATCCTCCCGCGACACCGGGTGGCGGCAAGCATAGCATTGCTCATGCGTACCCAGCTCCAGCCCCTGCCCGACTGCGATACGCTGATCAAACACAAAACATTCTCCCTGCCACTTACTCTGCTCCTCCGGCACGGTTTCCAGATATTTCAAAATGCCGCCCTGCAAGTGATACACCTCCTCGAAGCCCTGCTCCAACATAAAGGAACTGGCCTTTTCGCAGCGTATCCCGCCCGTACAAAACATCGCGATTTTTTTATGTTTCGCGGGGTCAAGATTATTTTTAACGTAAGCGGGAAACTGGCGAAACGTGGTGGTGTGCGGATTAATCGCGCCCTGAAACGTGCCGATGTCATATTCATAACCATTGCGGGTATCGACTAACACCACATCTGGATCAGCGATCAGCGTGTTCCAATTTTCTGGTGTGACGTAAGTACCGACCTTTTTATTAGGATCAACACCCGCCACACCCAGCGTAACGATTTCCTTTTTCAGCCGCACCTTCATGCGGTCAAAAGGCGGTGTGACAGCGAATGATTCCTTATGCTCAATATCCACCAGCCGCGCATCGGCTCGTAAAAAAGCCAGCATCGCATCAATCCCGGCACGCGAGCCTGCCACCGTGCCGTTTATCCCCTCGGCAGCCAGCAAAATCGTACCGTTAATTTTTTGAGCAATGCAAAAATCCTGCAAGCGCGGCTGCATCTCGCGGTAATCCGCAAGTTCAGCAAATTTATATAAAGCTGCGACCACTATGTTCGACATTTTTTCTCCATTCAGATTTTTACTGCCTGAATTTTACACTGTGGCAGATAGCATTGGTATTTTATGGCGCGGGAAGCAAATTAACTTAAGGAAGAGGCTAAGAAATTATTGAGGTGGAATGCATAAAGGCGAAGCACTTGAGTGCTTCGCCTTTATGTTGCTGTTCTAAAAGTTAATCAATTTATGGACATGTGCCATGCCCCCCGGTACCTGCGGCTATGTCAACCAGATGCGCCTGAGCTGTGATAGGGCTCTCAATAACTGAATACTTATTCACATATGCAATCATAGCCGTTTGTTCACCGCAATAATTCTTCTCATCATGAAAGGTCAGTGCCGAAAAAAACTCGGCATCGTTAACTCGGTTACTAAGCGGGTATCGCGTATTCATAACTGCATATTGATCGCGTGCAGGCTGCAAATTAAGCAGAGGGGGGGCAGTTTCAAGCACCGCCTTCGCATGTATTGACCGTGCGTTGAAGAATTGCGCATTATCACAAGCAGAAGCGATGACAGTTACGCAATAAGTAGTTAAGACACTTTGGAATTCATTAATCGCTAATTGGTAATTAGCCGCAGAAGGTATAAGGTTATCGAAAAAGGTTCTGCCGATTTGATATCGCGCATCATCGCGACGATTGCTGAGAGGGTAGCCCGTTATCACTGAGTTGTATTCAGCGCGTGCATGGTCAAGAGTGTAGACTGGAAAAGGAAGAAGAGCGAGTTCATGTTTGCTGCGGCCAAGATAATATCGCGCATCATCGCCAACTGAAGGCGCGGTGAATAAAGTAATGTTAAATACCTTATTGAATTCGGTAATGGCTTGGGTGTAGTTGGGGGTGGTCAAATCGTAATAGGTTCTGCCAACTTGATATTGCGCATCATCGCGGCGGGTGCTGAGACTAAATGTCGGAGAAGTTAATAACACGGTATAGGCATCCCGAGCGGCAGTAAAAAGAGTAGCCGCTGTGGGAGTAGGACTCACCGCGATCTGTGCCAGCAATGCCTGCTCGTGCTTAGTGCGGCCAATATAGTACTGAGCATCATCCCCCGCCGAGGGTGCTTTAAAATCTTGGAGCACGCGATCGAATGCTATCAGCGCATTGTTATAGTCAAGCTCATCATAATAGGTTCTGCCGATTTGGTATTGAGCATCGTCGGATTTGTTGAGGGCAGTGACCACCACAACACCATACAAGGTGCGCGCTTGGGCAAGTGTGGGCATGTTTGTAAAAGGAGATGTCAAACCAATCAGCGCCAGCTCATGTGTAGCGCGAGCAATGTAAAATTTTGCATCGTCAACGCGAGTGCCTGGGTAGCTGGGTATAAAAGCTTCAAATTTTGCTATCGCAGCGTTATAGTCTGCAACAGTAACTGCCGCGTTGTAAGTTGCCAATGCCGCGTTATACGCTAGCTGCTCGGCTGTAAGTGGTACGGTAGTACCGCCTCCTCCCCCGCCACACGCACTTAATAAGGTTACGCACAGGGCTGCGGTGATAAAGAGCTTGCTGATGCTATTAAAAAAAAGGTTTTGCATTATATTTACCCTACTTGTCGATTTAAATTAGGCTCGCATTCTACTGCAAATCGACGGTTAGTTATGTCGCCCCTCTGTTAAGTTCCTCCCGGAAGAAAAGTTAAACCCAGCGCAACTCATCTAAAATTAAAAAATATTCTCCAAAAAAACTGATCTACCCCTATCAAACTTTGAAATCAGGGCAAACTATACAATCAGGACAAATCCTGCAATCCGACATGGGCAAGTATCCAACATGCTGATATCTCATCCCAATAGATGGTTGTAAGTTTTTGAAAAGTTGTTAATATGCGCTACAGCCAGCACCAGATAACATAAAATAACGCAATTTAATGCAGGCTTAAGGTGCGAAACAACCGTAACGTACCCCCGTATTTTTCGCTTTATAGTTTTACGTTCCATTAGAGATGGTGCAACGAGTGCTCAGCTTATAAATATCACGACCAAGAATATCTTTACGATTCACGCAAACAACCTAGTGTAGTGTTGCATTCTGTTTGGAACTTAAGCGCCCGTTAGCCCGAATGACTTTTTGTAATATATCTTTTGCGCTGGCAGTCCAGATGAAAGGTTTGGGGTTGGTGTTGTGGTGGGCGATGTATTCATTGATTGCCGTTATGAGTT
>CANJMS010000105.1 GCA_947475825.1 Nitrosomonadales bacterium | reverse complement strand
CGGCGAAGGCTCTCGCCCTCAAGGACGGGGAAATGCGTTAGATTCGAGAAATTGCCGCAAAAAGAGGGAGCGTAATTGATTTAATGCCGAAATCTGAGCGTTAAATGCTATTACGCTCCATTTCAAAATTAGTTTTGCAAGAAGCTCATGTTAGAAATATTTTCTTGCGAACAACACAGTATGGCGATGTAAGTTGTATTTTTAAAGTGGCTTCAGCGATTCAGTCAAAACCTGCGCGCCCAACAGAGCTTGCGCGTCCAGCACAAACGTATCCTGCATAATAGATTCCACCGCTTGCTGCTGGCGCATATCCTGCCTGTTTTTTTCAACCGCTGCAGGCGTAATGGCATCATTACCCTTACTCAACGCAACTTGCAAGCGCACAGGCTGCACCAAATATTCTGTCAGCGCGATCTGCAATTTTTCATGCGCCGCTTTGTTGGTCAACAAATGTTTGTGCTGCGGTGACAAATTTAATGACAACTTACCCCCCACGAAACTTTGCATCGTGCAGTGTCTTGCCAACTCGCGCGCCATGCCCTGCACATTGATCTGTCCCAGCAATGCCGACCAATCTATGCCTAACGCAGAATGCTCGGCAGAAACATCTACAGATACATTCGATGAATTAATTGGCTGACTTTTTATTGGATCTAGGAGCCGATTAGCTTGCTTGGCCTGCTCCAACTGTTGCGCCTGTGGCTTATTCAACGCTACCCCATGCGCAGCTACCGGGGCTAAATGAGCTGGCGAAACGACTGCGCCCACACCTGTGGTCGCTGGCATAAACGCCAGCATACGCAGCAAGGTCATGGTAAAGCCCGCATACTCATCCGGCGCAAGCTCGATTTCATTACGCCCATGAATGGCAATTTGGTAATACAACTGAATTTCTTCCGCACTAAAACGCTGCGCTAAATCCTGCAACGTCTCGCGCTCCGTTTCATCCTCCGCCATTGCCGCAGGTATAGTTTGAATCAACGCGATGCGATGCAGCAAAGTAGCAAAATCCTGCAAAGCCACGTCAAATGGCAAACTGCGGCTGGTCATATTATCCGCCACCGCCAACAAACCCACCCCGTCGCGCGCCAGCAGCGCACGCAATAAATCATATAAATATTGTTGATCGATCGCGCCCAACATATTCCGCACAGTCTCTTCATCCACCTGCGAATCGGAATAGGCAATCGCCTGATCCAGCAAACTCAAGGCATCACGCATACTGCCCTGTGCCGCACGGGCAATCAGCGCGCACGCTGCGGATTGAAACGGAATATTTTCTTGACCCAGCACATACTGCAAATGCGTCAAAATCATCGGCGCAGGCAGTTGCTTCAAATTAAACTGCAAACAACGTGACAACACAGTCACAGGAATTTTTTGGGGGTCAGTCGTAGCAAGAATAAATTTCACATGTGCAGGCGGCTCTTCCAGCGTTTTCAACATGGCGTTGAAAGCCGCCTTCGACAACATATGCACTTCGTCGATGATGTACACCTTGAAACGCCCGCTGGTCGGCAAATACAGCGCACCCTCCAACAACTCGCGCATATTATCAACCTGCGTATTGGAAGCCGCGTCCAACTCAATCAAATCAACAAACCGCCCCGTATCAATCTCCATACACACGCTGCAAGTGCCGCACGGCTCGGCGGTAATGCCCATCACGCAATTAAGTGACTTGGCAAAAATCCGTGCGATAGTGGTCTTCCCTACTCCACGCGTTCCGGTAAATAAATAAGCGTGATGCAGGCGATTCTGTGTCAGTGCATTGCTTAAAGCCCGCACCACATGCTCCTGCCCTGCCAGTTGAGAGAAGTTTTTAGGTCGCCATTTACGCGCTAAAACTGAGGTTGATGACAAAATTCAGCATCCCTGTAAAGTAAATCTGAGCCATTAACAAAGACCCAATCTTTCAAACAAACAGCTCCGTCAATGCAAGACCTGCTTTATCAATTCAAGAAAGGGCAGCAAAGCACTTAAAAAACACCTTGCTGCCACACAAATAAGGAGGCGAGCCTTACCCCGGCACTTGCAGAAAATAGCTTTGGCTGCTTCCTTCCGGACCTGACCAGATGAACTATCCAGCAATGCGGGGAGACCCGCCAATTTAAAACAAAACTTTCCAAAAGCAATTTCTAACCAACACAATCGCACCCAAACCTAACCTTAAAACAGCACCGACATAATAATTGAATCAGCCCGTAAAATCCATGTATTGCTTGACTGATTGGCTATATGGGTTTACGCCACTCCATTCTTTCGCTGGGGTTTTGCATTCATAGCGTTGTATGGATAGCACAAACTTAGCTAACCAAGCCTGAACGAACGCAAATGCGTTCCACCGGTGCCATAGAAACTCCGTTGAAGTCGATGATTTGTGCATAGGGAAGCTGATTGTAGCGATGCATACTGAAGATACGGTCATGCCAACCATGAGCACTCGCCTGATTAAAGCGGCTCTGCTACGCTTTGGCGTAACGGACGCTGGAAGTGGTTAAGAGGATTTGAGAATTCTCATCTTCATTTATTTTGGTTCAACAACCTATTACGAAACAACGCTGAGTGCTAAGCAGTATGACCGATGGTGTTCAAATGTAGATTCTCATAACCATGCCGCAATGCCAGCAATCCCGCACCATAGGCCGCTTCAGCATGTGCGGAAACAGTAACCGGAACTTTTAGTTGGCGAGCACGCATTTCATGCCAGATATTATTTTTTTGCACCGCCGCCACAAGTGGTCACAGACCGCAGTGGGCCTGCGCAGCTTATCATAGCCTGCACCTTCTATGCGCGTTAAGCCTTGCAGCAGTCCGTGTAAGAATTCCACAGCACTTTCTGGACGTGGTGTGAGGCGCATCGGGTAGATTGGGTCATTGATTGGTATGCGTTAAATCAATGTGTTTCGTCAGCCACAAAAATTTGGACAGACCGGAAGTTGTGCTGCGGGTTATGTGATCAGGTGGGGCTATGCGCTGAATTTCGTTGAACACGGTTTGTGCGCGGCTATCGAAGTACATAAGGGCAGGCGAGGTCGGTTCAAGTTCATCATCACACAGCAAGACGGTGGCGAAAGTCGAGACGACGACAACTCCCGTAAGATTGCCAGCCACTTCAGGCGGTAAATTAAGCAGCATGCTACGTAACGCGGTACGCCAATCCAGCGGTGTTTGAAGTGTGCCAGACATGTCTGGCATATCCGACATGTCCAATGTACAAGCAGTTTCCAAGCGGTCTGTTGGGTAATTAATGGAATATTGATGGACAATATTTCTAGCCTTATTCACCACGCAAGCGCGCGCACTGGATGTACCAAAATCCAATCCTATATAGAAGGTCATTGTAGGGTAACGGACGATTAAGAGAAGGGTAAAGTTATCTGTATCCCAGTTGTCGTATCAACTCTCTTGGGAGAAATTTCGTATGCTTTTAAAACGCATTATCTAAAATGCAGCTTCATTCGCCTCCATGGCTGCTGCCGTCAAAAAATGCAACACAAGCTTGTCATTCTGGCTCACGTTTTGAAGTGATAGACCGATTCTATAACCCTTCTTATCGTCAAATAATTTGGTGTGGCAAATTGTTGCCAAGAATGTCAGTGGCACGATATTTCTTTCAAAGATGACGGAAAATTTTACGTGCAGCAAATCGCTGACCGCTCCCAGAAAGATGGGTGAGGCGATCATGGCACCAGCGACACTCAGGTCGATTACGGTGACTTCACTGGGCTGCTTATTTTTTTCTTGAATAGCCAGCGCAGGAATGGCGGTTTTAATGCGGATCGAGCGCCTGACCAACTTAGCCAACACATTTTTCGGGTAACTTACCATCACATAAGTCAGTGGCGTTTCAACCACCTTCAAAACATTCGAGACAAATGAAAAATCATATTGCCCAGTAAATCCATGAATAAGATAATCCTTACCCATCTGCATATGAGATTTGACACCCGTATCAGAACGCGGAATAAGCATGACACCTTTATCATGGATCACCGATAAAAATTGTGCTCTACACTTGGATGAATTTTGAGCGAGGAGTTGCGTTTCTATATGCATCCCCGGCAGTAGCTTGAGTGTCCTGAAATTTATTGCCGATAAGTCGCCAGCAGTGGGATGGGGGGACGCTTGGGATATGTCACTATGGATGTGTGCTTCAACTGCTACGCTAGTATTGGCAGTCATTTTTATTCCCCCTATAAAATTGGCTAAAACATATGCTAATCAATATTTCAAATTTGATAGTGCGGAATAGCTTGCATTTATCCTGCCTAAATATTTACTTAAATATTAAAGAAGGCTTGTAAAAACCCAATGTCCGTTGCTCTGCTGTAGCGTGTTAATTAATTAATCTTAATTATATCAAGTAGGTGCGTGATTAAAAAATTTTATTGAATCTTGCCCGAGGTTCCCGCAATTCTTCAATTGCCAGTTCGGCTATGACCTTCGCCCATCGGGCACCAAGGCCATACACGATGCCCTCTCACCCGAATTGCACCACTTCTGCCTGCGTGTCGATACACCGACAGACATCCCAGCCGTCGCAGACATCCCAGCCGTCGCAGCCATCCCAGCCGTCGCAGCCGTAGCCGCTCAGCTTCGCGGGGCTGGCATAGCAGCAACCGATGCAAAACGCTATCCCCTATACGCCCCGGACTATTGGTAATGCTGGGAACCCTACCCCTTGTGTTGAGCCTGGCTGATTAAATTAGTGGCCCTAATTTCTTATTAAACCGAGATTTTCCATTAGGACGAAATCAAGGGGAATAAATTGGGGTAAATTTTGCGGGCAAATCGAAGGATTTGGATGCATTCCATAATCCTTGCATCCAAGTGCGCTGTTGCATAGCTAAAGCAAGATTCAATATTGTTTTTCG
>CANJMS010000104.1 GCA_947475825.1 Nitrosomonadales bacterium | reverse complement strand
TAGGGCGCGGTCACCATTACAGCCTCACCGTATTGCGTCAATAAAAAATAGGGGCGTTGGCTGCGATCTTTGCCAAGGCCATTCGTCGCTGCCAGCGGTTTGCCTTGGCGTGTAATATTTTCGCTAGTCTGAATGCCTTGGGGATTGAGTGTGTAGAGCAGATCAATAAATGGATAATGTACCGACAATGCTTGCACCGATTTATTACGTTTCTGGTCATCAGTCAACAACCGTTGCTCGGCAATACCGCTGATGATAGAGGCAAGTAATTCGCGGATCGCAGATTGAAATTCGTGGTATCGCTCAATGCTGTTGATATAATTCATGCGCGCATTGAAACAGAATGTTGTGACAATTTGATGACATTGTCCCCTTGTGGGGCAGCGATGTGATGACAGATTGGAGTGGAGAATAACTACTTCACTTTTTTGAGTTAATTTTTACGGGTTACTTTAAATACGAAGCGATTTATCTACACACTTGTGACTGCGTGAAGGATGCAAAGAAGGGCTTTGAGAAATACTTCAGGTTCTACAATCGGGGAAGTCCTCATTTGTTGCTTGACGATAAAACACCGGATGAGTTCTACTGCGACAACCTGCCTGCACAGCTAAAAGCAGCGTGGGCATTTACGGCATTGCAAATAATTCCAAATCCAGAAGAGCCATCTCTCTTGCCATAAAAGAAAGCTCAACATCAGGTCGTTCCTGCAATGGCTTGGAGCCATATGCGGGAAAGTCATATAAAACTGACACATTGATTCCCTTGAGGACAGAGCGGACTTTTTCCCGAATTTGATCGCGCACATTTCGGTACTCATCCGGGGAAAGATGTTTGGGATCGGGGAACGACCAATCTTCTCTGTTGCGTGCTTTGATGAATGGACACTCATCACCACAGCCCATGGTTGCCACAAAATCAAACTCAACATCCGGCAGTTCTTGCAAAGACTTTGAGCCATGCGTGGAAAGGTCATAACCTAGCTCACGCATGGCTGCAATCGCTTTGGGATTAACGACCCCTGAGGGGCGTGAGCCTGCGCTGTAAGCTTGCACAGTATTGCCACCCAACATGCGCGCAAACGCTTCTGCCATCTGGCTGCGGTTGGAGTTTTCAACACACACGAAAAGAACACGTTTTACTGATGTGTTCATAAATTATCTCCCGTATATTTACGCGAACAACACCCTGGCTCTTTCGAGCAGGCACAGATAAGTACAGCAATCGCAGCCCCAAAAATGGGTGCTGTGAAATACAACCAGAGGACTTCAATATTGCCAGATACGACGGCTGGGCCAAATGAGCGTGCCGGGTTCATAGATGCCCCACTGATCGATCCTGCAAATAGTGCTGCCAGCGCAACTACCCCACCAATAGCCATTGCCGTCGTAATTTTATTTTTACTGCCACCTGTAGTTCCCGTCAATATGACGTACATAAGTCCAGCTGTCAGCATGCTCTCCAATATCCAGGACTGTGCAAATGAGCCTGTTGGAATAGTGCTGCCTAATGTTTCATGTGCCGGAAACAGCAGCCGCAGAAGAATGCTTGCAATCAATGCCCCCGTGATTTGACTCAGGATGTAAGGCACAATGGATTTTCCAGAAATGCGCTGTGCAAGATACAACCCAATTGTTACAGCAGGATTAAAGTGTGCGCCGGATATATCGCCCAGTGCAAAAATCATTGCGAACACGGCCAAGCCAAATATCAGTGCAACCTCTATGTGGAATACCGCGCCGCTTAGATCATTCAAGACAATAGCACCGGTTCCGGCAAACACAATGCAGAGTGTGCCCAATGCCTCGGCCAAAAGTTTTTTATGAAGGGGATGCGCCATGTCGTTTTTTATTGAGCGTAAAGGTTGAACAAAAATGCCCGAACTCTGACCGCAGATGTCCATTATTATAGTTCAATGCTGTTAATGTAATTCGTATGCACATTGAAGCATGTCAATATAACAATTTTGTGACAGCGTATTGTGCAACGCGGCTACTCACCCACGTAGATCTTGCGTATCGAAGCCTATGTGGGAATCTCAGCCTCGACCAACCCCGCCAGCAGTATGAGCGATTCTTACCAACCGAGATAACACATTTCAGCAGGAATGACATCAGGCACGCCTTCTTGCACGATGTTCCACTCCGACCCGCAAGATACTTTTTTATGGTTATCGTCACCTGCATTTCTCCGGACAAATTTGGTGACTACCGAGATGCGTCAAAATGGATAGTCAGGATTGAGCGTTTATTAGCTCCAACATGACATATACGAATGGTCGGCAATTCGGCCTTAGCTGATGTCGAGGATAGCGCTACAATATTCCCGAATAACCGCTTTGCGTAGCAAATGATGAACGCGTACTATGTGCCAATTGCGGTCGTTCGCATTCCCCCCCCCCAAAGGAGACATTCCCTCCCGTCCGTATTATTATGCATATGAGGAACAATAAAAACGGGGAGCTTCAATGAATCAATTGGTTACTGAAAATACGCATTCCACACTATTTTTAATAGTACAGACCGGTGGGTCTGGTGAATAACTGTTAGGCGAATGTATTTACAAGATGGGTAGAAAAAGCAGACAGAAAAGGGAGCGCCGAGAATTACAGCAACACGGCTTATCCGATGGCTCATCCCAAACTCTTATTCAGATTGATGAACACGCACAATCAGTTTATAGGTTCTTTAAGAAAGAATCGGAAGCGGAAGCGCTTACTCGTGGTGAAGTATGGTTGAGTACGTTAGCCACATGCCGAGCGTATGAAGACCCTAAGCAAGGCGACCCTGAAGAGGCTCATGAAACATACAATTCAGGCTATGCTGTAGGAGGAAGTGATGACCCTGAATTAGTAGAGGTTGCCAGAAGAAGTGGTATACATATTGGCCCAGGGTGTAGCAACATCATCATAAGTAACAATACGAGGAAAACAGTTCTTCACGATGCATATGTATTGTGTACAACTATTGGGTTTTCACCTAAAAAATTAAGCGAAACTTTTGGTAGATACTGTGTTGAAATAACTAATCCTCGGGAGTTTTTTATAAATGTCTCGGTAGTGCTTGAAAAATCGGTCGCCATAAATGAAGCAGTGGCCGGCAAGGTTATCTACAAGGACAGGCACTACACTGGCATGGAGGCTCCGCCCGGACCAATAGGATTCGTAAAGCCTCCCGACCTCTATGCAAGTCAAAAAGAATTCAGGCTTTTATGGGTTCCTAAAACGCCCGATGGGATAGCGCCATTTCTCTTAGATTGTCCTCAGGTCAGGCAACTGTGCAAACGAATCGCCTAACCCGGCAGTCCACACGGACGCTGCGCGATAAAGCCGCGCAGCGCCGGTGACTTCGACGTTAGCCGCTTTATCAAAGGGTGTTTGATGGAAACAAAATTGAAGGTATTTAAACAATCTCAACTTGATGGAAAAATCTATTCCGTAGTAGAAAAAACTGGCAGTGCCCTTTTTGAGTATTGTTCCACACCTTCAGCAAGAGCTCTTTTCAACGAGGCGAATTCTCCAGGGAGTAGCAGTGCAAAAGTGCAAGAAATTTTTCTTGAAAAAGCGTTAGAGCTCGGCTTTCAATCTGAAAAAAAACAACTATTCCAAACCATTCAGACCAGTAATCTTCGTCCAGATTATTATAAAAAAGTTGATAGCTCTGGAATAATTATTGAAGTTGAGCGTGGGAAAACGATAATGAATAATATGGATATGCTGGATATGTGGAAATGCCATTTATGCACAAATGCTAACCATCTTTTTCTATTTGTTCCAAATGCGTTGCAGCACAACAACAATGCTTCTCCATACGACTGTTTTAGAATTGTCTCCAACAGAATGGAGCCGTTTTTCTTAAAAGAAAATTATTCCAATGTTCATAGTTTATGGATATTTGGCTACTAAATAGGCTAACCTTGCGGTCGAGAGGGACTGGCCAGAAGCGGCCAGTCCCTCACCTCAACGTTCGGCGGGAGACCAGATATTATGATAAAGATCAACAAAGAATTGCTAGACCACATAGAACGCCAGTATCCGGGCATTGGCGACACAATACTTCACTACGAAAACGCCACGCTACCGGTATGCTCTCGCTGCGGGTCAACGGACACTGCAGAAGTGGGGGCTGGCCTTATCGGGCGCACAATCAACCTCGCTGCCGCAACTACGAAGTTCAAGCTAATCCCCAACAGTCCAAGCCCGGCAACATACTTCTGCAATGAATGCGACGAGTTCTTCAATTAGAACCGGATTCCTCCGGTCGCATACTGGATGCCGAGCATGCCACCGATCCCTACGCTCAACCGGACCTGCGCTAAATGCCGCGCAGGTCCGGTTAGCTTTAACGTTAGCCGCCGAAAGGACTCACCATTTCACTATCTACTGCTCAAATCGGACGCTGTGGTGAACTCCTTGTTCAGTACGAACTGCTGTTGCGGGGCGTAGAGACCGCCCCTCTTAGCACTGATGCAGGTGTTGACTTGGTTGCCTACGCGCCTAAGGCGAAGGCTGCCCAGACTATCCAGGTTAAGGCCAACCACAAACCAAAGCCCGGTGGCGGCAAGGGCAAAGAAGCGCTCGACTGGTGGATACGCGACGACAATCCTGCTCAACTTGTCGCTCTTGTTGATCTCTCATCGAGGCGCGTCTGGATATTCACCCAAGCCGAGATTGCCAATTTCGCGCAGCAACACTCAGGCGGCCGTTATCACATCTACATGTACACCGACCCGACGCACAAGCCAAAAAAGACAGATAGCCTTGCGCACCTGCATGAATTCGAGAAGTTTTGTTTAGAGAACCGCGCTCATGAACTATTTGGCGGCTAACCCGGCGGTCGACCTCGCTCCCTTCGGTCGCTGGACGCTGCGCGATGAAGCCGCGCAGCGCCGGTCACCTCTACGTTGAAGGTCTGCTTTTCGGATCCCCCACTGACTGCAATGTGTCGGGAACAGCCGCTTGTTTTTAAAGAAGCAGACACTCGTAGCAAACGTAATTAGATAATCTGCCAGAGTCTGCTTCAGGCCGAAGAGGATCTAATAAAGGGGCTGTGGCCGCTTTATCTACACCTCCATCAGTTCGGAAAAAGACGCACGCACCCCGGCCATAAAATCAGCATCCGGGGTCAGGTCATGGTGTACGACTTGGTAAAACTGATTTCCTGC
>CANJMS010000103.1 GCA_947475825.1 Nitrosomonadales bacterium | reverse complement strand
CTCGTGGCGGTAAAATCGAGTGCAAAACATTGAACAAGTTGCCTGAATTTAGCTTCACTGATTCGAGAACGGCAATAATATCTATTTTTATTAATCATCTTAGTAAGTTACCACACTTTAAAATGTGCTTAACTTCCTAAGACCCAAAAAATTTAGCATCGTCTTTACTTCGTAATTTATGTGACAAATGCAGTGTGTAGCAAGTCGACAACATAGTTGAAAGGAGAAGTTGTACCCGTTAAAAAGGGATTTTCCCAACTACGTAAAGGGTTACCCTTGCGCTGTCCATTAGCGTTGCGCGGCCGCATCCACAATCTTGATTCCTGCTGAAGCTGGATTATCGCCGGACTGGGAGTTTTACGCAAAGCTGAAATTGGCATCTTGTTTCCACGTAGTGCTGCACCATGTTTTGGAATTATTACCACGATCGCGCGTCGCCCACACTTTTCTGTGCATAGTGACAAGGCTTTGGCAGGCTATAATCTGGCAAATTGATTTGCCGGGTTGCATGGATTGAATATGTGCCAATTTATAAAAATATTTCGCAGGGGGAATTTTGTTTATGCAATTTGCCTATAGTTTTACTTGAAAGATTACTTCGGATTTTATTTTGTCTAGTTTTAGCCAACATCTTTTGGGGGGAATTTTAACTCTTGCCTTTAGCACCATCACATCCACTGTGCATGCTGCAGACAGACACTGTGGAAATTGGCCTGCCTGGAATAAATTTAAGCAGATATTTATTAGTGATGCCGGACGCGTTATTGATCGCTCACTACCTGAGCACATCACCACTTCAGAAGGACAGGCTTACGCCATCATGTTTGCCTTAATTGCAAATGATCGTGCTGCGTTTGATTTGATCTTGCAGTGGACGGAAAACAATCTGTCTCAGGGCGATTTAAGCACCCAACTTCCAGCTTGGAAATGGGGCGCGCGCACTGATGGAAGCTGGGGGGTGATTGATGGAAATTCAGCCAGCGATGCCGACCTGTGGCTTGCCTATGCACTGCACGAAGCCGCGGGACTTTGGCAAGAGCCCAAATATGCCATGCGCGCGAGTTCATTAGCTGCGCGAATTTTGCGGGAAGGAACCGCTGACATTCCCGGCCTGGGACTCGCTCTTTTGCCAGGACGGTATGGCTTTCATCCCGATCTCAATAGTCCGGAAAATAAAACCTGGCGCTTTAATCCCAGCTATTTTCCGATACAGGTCTTGCGCCGTTTTGCCAATCTATATCCAAATTCAGACTGGCATAAAATTTTGTCCAGCTCGGTGCAAATAATTATTCAACCTTCACTGCAGGGCATTGCTTCGGATTGGGTCTTCTATTCTGTCGAGCAAGGTTTGCAAGCCGAGAAAATTTCGCCTGTTAGCGCAGTGGGTTTTGATGCCATTCGCGTATATCTTTGGGCTGGCATGTTGCACCATGATGATGAGGCATCTCCCAATCTCATAAAAAATCTCGCTCCCTTTGGACATCTCATCAGCACTTCAAATAACTCACCCAAGAAATCTCCAGCAACAATATTTCCAACAAAATCGCCTATAGCAAACATGCCCGTAGGTTTTTCAGCGGCACTCTTGCCTTTTCTGAAATCAGTTAAACTGGACAATGCATTGCAAATTCAGCATCGACGCGTTATTGCACTCACGCCTCTGGATGGAACAGGCAATTATTATGATCAAGTGTTGACTTTATTTGGTTTGGGCTGGCTGGAAGGACGTTATAAATTCGAGGTGCAGGGTCAATTAAAACCGAGGTGGTCATGCAAATAAATCTCTTTATCAACTTAACTCGGATGACGCTATTGCTAGCATTCATTTGGCTGTTTGGGGCAATGTTGAATTTAGCGTATGCCACCGAGCCACTGCAAATACACACCTCAAACGAGGCAGACACAGCGATGCCGTCTTCAGCAGATAGCAAACAATTTAAAAATTTGGAGGCCAACTATCTCAAACTACTGGCTGCTGATCCACTGCATACAGGTACATTGCAAGCGTTGCTTGCGCTGTATCGTCAGTACGCCGTGTGGAACAAAATGCAGATCACCATTGCACAATTAACGCCCGCTCAGCGTACTGCGTTAGGCTCTGCGCTGATCCAGATTGAATCAACTCTGCTGCAAGATCAAGCTGAAGTGCTCTTACTTAATGGCATGGATGACCAGGCTATTAAATTTTTAGAACAGGCAGGGCTGATTGACGCAGACAATTCCGATATTTTTTTAAAATTGGCACGGCAGTATGCGCGACGAGGTGGTGCGGCAATGGGGCATGAGCTGTTAGATAATTTTTTACTAGCCCATATGCAGCAGCCAGAGGCACTGAATGCTTATGTAAGTTTTCGTATTGAGCACGGTGAGAGTGGTGCGACCATGCCTGCGTTTAGTCAATTAAAAAATAGTCGACGCGAGCTGATCACTTCTCTGATTAATTCCGGTAATCGTCCTCAAGCGTTGCAACAACTCACTGCTTGGGCTGCACAACCGTCCGCTGTTGATGTTGCATTGGGTATACACCTTAGCGAAATGCTGTCCAGCATGGGTGAATATACACTGGCCCTCAAGTGTATTGATGCGGTGCTTGTAGCACATCCTGATAAACCTTATTTATTGAATGATGCCTGGAAAATGGCTGAGCGCGGCGGGTTGCTGGATCAGGAAATAATTTACTTAAAAAGGTTGGCGCTTGCCGAGTCTGTGACAAAGCCCATGACAAACAAGCAGGACACACTCGCAAACGCCAGCATTGTGAGTATTGATGGCCTGGGTGATGGCTTGGGCAGTCCTTATAAAATTGAACGTGATTGGAAAAAAAAGAAACTGGCGGCACTGATGGATCGTCGCACACGTTGGCTTTCTTCTGCTGTGGATATGCGTAGTCGCAGCGGAAACACAGGGTTATCCCAATTTGATTCCATAGAAATTCCGCTCGAATTTAAGACTCCTTGGCATTCCAATGAGGAGATTTTTTTTAGAGCCGATTTAATCAAGCTTGATGCAGGCGATGTTGCGCCAACCCATACAGGTTTTGGCAGTATGCTGTTTTGTCAGCCCAATTGTTCTGCGGCACAGTTGCCGCAAGCTGTGCAAGGCATTTCATATAACGTGGGTTATCAACGCAATAGTTTCGTGGCAGATATAGGCAGGACTGCTAGTGGTTTCCCGGTGAGCAATTTTGTTGGTGGCTTGCAGATCAAGGGGGATCTGGGAAAATTGGGCTACTCGGTTATCGCCTCACGCCGTCCAATTACTGCCAGCCTTCTTTCCTATGCGGGCGCGCATGATCCGAATACCGGACAAGTTTGGGGCGGGGTAGTGGCAACTGGCGTGCGTGCAGGTTTAAGTTTGGACCAAGGCGGCACTTTTGGATTTTGGTCTACACTGGGTTGGCACAATCTGACTGGGCGCAATGTGCAATTCAATCGTCGCATTCAATTGATGGCTGGTGAGCAGTGGCGCGTTATCAATGAAGAGAACCGTCGGCTAGTGTTGGGCGTGACAGGCATAATCTGGAATTTTTCAGAAAATGCAGGTGAATATACGTTCGGGCATGGCGGTTATTACAGCCCTAATCGCTTTCGCCTTGTGTCGTTACCTGTAACCTACGCTCAGCGTATTCCACGCTTTTCATACCTGCTACGGGCTGCAGTTTCAGCATTTCATGCAGAATCCGGAACGGCAGATTTTTTCCCCACTGATAGCACGCTGCAATCGCAAGCATTGTTGCTTGGAGCAACGCCCACCTACGCCGGTGGAGTAAGTAACGGCACGGGATATTCACTTAGAGCCGCAGGGGAATATCAACTCACATCAAAGCTTTTTGTTGGGGGATTGCTCGCAGTTGATCGTTCTCAAAACTACGCACCCAATCAGGCTTTATTCTACTTGCGCTATTCATGGGATCGGCCTGGCGCACAGCCGGTATTTATACCGTTAGAGCCGGTTGAACCCAGTTCGAGATTTGATTAGCGTGGCATCCTGACAGAGAGCTTGTTTCGGTTTCTGACAAGTAAGGAATGCTAGGTGGCTAGGGTATAGCGACGATGTGAGGTTATTTTATTGGAAGTAAAAATTATTTGCCAACAGACTCAGTCGCCAGCTTGGCAATTTGTTGCAACAATCCGCTTGGTTGATGGAAGTTTTGATATTGATGCAATTCGTCTTCAGAAAAAAGTTTGACGTGCTCCAGCAATTCTTCTTCCCGATAAGGCTTGCCCAGATAAGCATTCACGCCTAACTCCATTGCAAATTTACGATGTTTTTCAGCCGCGCGGGAGGTAATCATGATAATCGGTAGCGTCTTGAATTTTGGATCGTCACGCAAACGTTTAGTCAATTCAAACCCATCCATGCGCGGCATCTCAATGTCCAGCAGCATGATATTAGGAGAGTTGTCGGCTATTTTTTCCAGCGCGTCCAGGCCATCTTTGGCGGTGATAACTTGATACCCGGCGCGCATTAGCATACGGGTAGTAGCTTTTCTAACTGTGAGCGAATCATCCACCACCATTACCACAATTCGGGAGGCAATTTTTGACCCTAGAGCTGCTATTTCTACAGACGTGGTGGTTGCTGCTAAGCGCTCAAGTAGTGCCAGCGGGTTGATGATGAATATTACTTTTCCACTGCCTAGCACTGCTACACCCACCATGCCAGGTGCACGGGATAATTGTGCATCCATGTTTTTACCACCATGTCATGATTACCCAGTAGCTCATCTACATGCATAGCCATGAATTTATCGCCGCTACGCAAAAATAATATTGCGTTATAGGGCTGAATTTCAGGTTGATATGACTCATTGCCCAGCACATGCGACAAATTGTGTAATGGGTAAGATTTACCGCCTAACTCTGCATGGCCTTGGCGATAAATATCGGCCAACACTTCTGCTTTAATCTTGATAACTTGCTCTATCAACCCAGAGTGGATTGCATATAAACCGAGATTTTCCATTAGGACAAAATCAAGGGGAATAAATTGGGGTAAATTTTGCGGGCAAATCGAAGGATTTGGATGCATTCCATAATCCTTGCATCCAAGTGCGCTGTTGCATAGCTAAAGCAAGGTTCAATATTGTTTTTCGGCTTTCCGTCGTGAGGTAAGCGGGTTTTGCGAAGAGCTTATATCGCAGAGTTTGCAGCGTATGCTGCACGGTCT
>CANJMS010000102.1 GCA_947475825.1 Nitrosomonadales bacterium | reverse complement strand
TTAGAAACCTCTATGCCGCGCATTCAGGGCGTTGCAGCATACTAAGTTTGTGCAGCTAAATTCAAAGAAGCAAGAGCATAAATCTGTTATAAATCATTTGGTTGTTCTAATAGCTTCCATTAGGGATTGTGGCTAATGGAAAATCTGGGTTCAAAGGCAATTGCACGCAATGAACTGGTATTGCTTGACCCCAATTCATTGCTGCCCGTGGAAACTACTGTTGCACCCGCCGCGAAGGGGGAAGCAGTGGAGCGTGGCATAACACCGGAGCAAATAACGGATGCTGTGCAGGATGAAGAAATTCACACGGGGTTTGATGGTTCGCCCTCTCTGAAGAAAGGGAGAAACAACCGCGACAAGATGGCCGCGTGGGTGATGTGGCAATCTAAACAAATGTTGAGGCAGAACGATACGCTACCTGACCTAATCGGCAGAATCAAACTTGAAGCCGAGAGATGCGGTTATGAGTCCGAACGCAAACCCCTAACGAATGAAATTATCCGCAAAATGCTCCCGTCCAAAATAACGGGGGGCAGAACAAAAAACAGGGGTACATCTAAAAAATGAATCGGAACACCAATTCAATCCTAAACCGACCCCCTATTCCAATTCGCTAATCAACGCAAAACCTATGCTATGTATGGGTTGCAACGATTTTAACATTCTACATTTTTTCGCTAGATAGGAATGTATTCCAATTTAACACTTGTGCATCGGTTCTGACATGAGCAATTCTGTTCATGTACCAGCGGAACAGGAGATGCAAAATGGAAACAGTAGCAAATAAATTACCCGCAACATCCGCCGCGCATAACCCGCCGACATACCTCCCGCTGGAAGAAATTACCAAGCCAAATTTAACCACGAAAGAGGCTGCGTTTTATTGCGACCGAGCCGAACAAACTATGCGCGCAATCGCGTGTATGGAGCCTGCTGGCATGCCGCGCCCGCTGCGAATCAATGGCCGATTAGCATGGAAAGTTAGCGACATAAAAGCGCTACTGAATGGGGATGCCGTATAAATGAAAACGCCCCCAAACCAAACAGCATTTGAGAGCGCCCCCGACGAGGCAAATTATACACCAGGCAAAATGCCCAAGCGGAAAAATACCGTGGTTGCTGCCGTGCTGGCTTCGATGTTCGAATCAAGGGTGCTGACCGGCATGGAATCAGTTTTCAAGCAGAGCACTACCAGACTTGGTGCAGTAATTTTCCACCTTGAGAACAAATACGGCTGGCAAATTTCCCGGCGTTCCGTTGCTACCGGCACGAATGATGGCCGGATTGCCGAAATATCCGCGTATTGGTTGCCGCAAGCAACCATTGCGAAAGCCTTTGATGCTGGGGCACGTGATTGGATTGAAAACGTCAAAACCGCACGAACAGCACGCCGCAAGCAATCCGAAAAATGCAAAGCTGATGCCGCACAGAGAAACGCCCGCAAACATTTCAAATCCCACGACCCGCGACAAGATGACTTATGGTGTGAGAAATGAACCGCGCCGCTATCGTGATGCACCGCATCATGGCCGTGGTGCATCCTGACTGCGTGCTACTGGCCGCGCTGCTGTGCCTGCTATTGCGAGGGTGCTTATGAAGCCCACCAAGACCTCCACGAAGCATCCCTACGCGGCAATCGAGCATCGGGTGATAGATAGCCCAGCATATGCTGATTTAAGCTACGCTGCCCGCTCCCTACTCGTTTTAATTACCCGACAATTGACCAAAAGCAACAACGGTCATTTGCAGGCGACATTCACGTATATGAAGCGGTTTGGGTTTAGCGTCAACACGCTGAGTCGCGCTACCCATGAACTGATAGCGAACGGGTTTATTTATAAAACAAAGTCTGGAGGATTTCATCAAGGAGCCGCACAATTCGCGGTTACTTGGCTGAGTGTAACAAACCCCGCTGGTATTTTTATGCAAGGTTTTGTGTATGGTGCATGGCGTGAATGGCAGCCTCAAGAAAAAAAATCCCGCCCCCCAAAAGTGAGCACGTGTAGCCTCAAAAATGGTGAGTGGACACCCCCTACAGTACCCAAAAGCGAGGCTAGCTCGCCCCCCAAAAGTGAACATAATGAATATGTACCATGTAGTAGTGATATTACATGTGCAGATTCAACACCTGATACAGATTATTCCCGTGAGAGAGATTCGGAATTGACCGGAGGATATTTTGACGATGAATCAGGAGACTATATCAAGCCACAAACAGAAACAAAAAAGATGTCACCGGAAATTGAACTGGTGCGTGAAGCAATTGAGGGAATGGCGAGATGACACCACGGCCAGGCCACACTTTGTGATTAGGAAATTCGCGAACTGTCAACGATTCCTTTACAGTTTGATTTTCAGGAATGAAGCCAGTGCTAGGTTCTGGCTGTGTAGTGATAACGGTTATCACTTTGGTGGATTCAGGGGATTTGTCTTTCGAGGTTGGCTTCTGTGGCTGTTCTGCCGCCACGCAATTCTCTGGAGGTTTTTGGCTCGGGTCCGTGCATATACATCGGATATACTAAACTTCCGGAAAAACGCCTCACGCACGCAATGCGCTCGCGCGATATAGAGTATAAATTGAGGCCTCCCGGCATCATGTTGACCAGATGCCGGTCAGCAAGCCGCTTGGCAATGGCCTGATCGTGAATTACCTCTGCGATGCAGGCGACAGCTACACCTACTTGCAGGTCTATCAGTTGCCGGCCAGCGGGCTCACCTTTGGCGCGGACACCACCCACCTGGCCAGTGCAGTGACACATGCAGTTCCTAGCAGCCTGTCGGACTTTTGGGCCATAAATGTTTTCTGAAAGCGCTACAACTAGCATCGATCCAGGTAGTCCGGCAATCTGTTCAGCACACCGTTTGACTGATGGAGGTACACCAGATCAAGCGAGCCATGACCGCGGCAATGCCCGCTTTAAGGCAGAAGAATGGCAGACTGCTACTACCGCTTTGGGCCTGATGCCGGTACCCAGTAAAAAAGCTTGAGCTTTAAGCCGGTCGGCTCCAATGGGCTGATTGCGGTCGTTCACTTGGTAAGTTGATAAGGCAAGAGCGTCAGCGGTTCCTGCCGGACTTGAATGACTGCTTGCCGAAAGTCCAGTGTGTAGTCTGAAAGAAGGCGGTTAGAGATAGCGGGCTACTGCGGAAACTGTTGGCGATGCACCTCGATACGCATGAGCCCTGCAAATTTGCAAATCAATTTAAAGTAAACTAGAATACTTACCTAATAGTCGGTACCTAACTCTCAAAATTGTTTATGCAGATTCACAATGACTTCGCCCAACGCATTCACATCCAATATGGCGACCTGCCGTGGTCAGCATCGCCCAACCCTATGGTTCAGAGAAAAATGCTGGAACGTGACGGTTTTGAAGTGGCACGAGCCACGTCTATCGTTCGTTACAAAGCAGGCGCTAAATTTGCGCGGCACACGCACGAGCTGGGCGAGGAAATATTCGTGTTGAGGGGTGTCTTCAGCGACGAAGAAGGGCACTACGACAAGGGCACTTACATCAAAAATCCGCCAGGCTCAGGCCATGCACCTTACTCTGAGCAGGGTTGCACCCTGTTCGTGAAGTTGCGTCACTTGGCGCCACACGATGCACAGCGTGTGGTTATCAACATGCACACTACCTCATGGTATCCAGGGCTAGTTAACGGACTTCGGGTTTTGCCTTTGTCGGAATTTGAGACCGAGCACACGGCGTTGGTGCGTTGGGCTCCTGGCACCTATTTCAACGCGCACCGTCACTTCGGCGGTGAAGAGATTTTGGTAATTGAGGGGGTGTTTGAAGACGAACACGGCCGGTACCCGGCAGGCACTTGGGTGCGAAGTCCGCACCTGAGCGAGCACAAACCATTCAGCACCACCGGGTGCACGATCTGGGTGAAAACGGGGCATTTGTTGGCCCGCGAACCAGCCATCGCCTAATACCTCTTTTGATAATTGGATTGAACCCATGCGCCATTTTTCTGAACTAAGTGAGAGTGCCCTGCGGGTTGTCGATGCGGCCGAAGGTCTCGTGCAAGACCGGGGTTTTAACGGTTTCTCTTACGATGACGTCGCCAAGTTGGTAGGCATCAAGAAGCCCAGCATTCACCACCACTTTGCAACCAAGGCCGACTTGGTCGCCACCGTAGCGCAGCGCTATACACACAAGTTTCGCGAATCTTTGCTTGGCATTGAAGGACGCCATGCCCAGTCACCCGCACGGCTGACCGCTTATGCAGACCTGTTTGAGCAAACGTTTCTGCATGACAGACGCTTGTGCGTATGCGGCATGCTGGGTGCCGATGGCGAATCATTACCCCAGTCTGTAAATCAGGAGGTGCAACGCTTTTTTGAGATCAACCAGCAGTGGCTCACCGAAATGATCGGTCAAGGGCAAGCCGACGGGGCATTACGTACCAGTGCGACCGCTGCAACTCTGGCCGAAGCCTACCTGTGTGCCCTTGAGGGTGCCATGGTCGTGGGCAGGGGCCTGCAATCGCCGCGTGGTCCGAAAGCTGTGGCCCTGACTTTTCTTGCAACCGTATTGAGCTGATCTATGCGGCTTCGGCTGCATTCAACAGCTCATTTTTTAAACCTTTAGCCTACCAATCAATAGGTATATATATTTTAGGAAATTAGACATGTCATCATCTTTTCAAGGTAAAAAATTGGCCGTATTGGGCGGCACCAGCGGCATTGGGCTGGCCGTGGCGACCAAGGTGCTGGCCGAAGGCGGGCAAGTTATTTTGGTCGGGCGAAACAAAGAAAACGCGCAACGCGCCGTCGATGTTTTGAAGGGTGGCACAAGCGTGCACACCATCGTGGCGGATCTTGGACTGAACGCCGACCGTGAATGTCTCATTGCGGCACTGGCTGGGGCTAACAGAAGATGAGATTCGCTTCTATGATGCCTTGGCTGATAACGAATCTGCGGTGCGCGAGCTGAGCGATGAGACCCTGAAGAAAATTGCCCACGAGCTGACTGAAAACCTGCGGCAGAATCTCACGGTGGACTGGTCGGAGCGGGAAAGTGTTCGGGCTAAATTGCGGTTGATGGTGAAGCGGATATTACGCAAGTACAGATACCCACCAGACCAAGAAAAAGCCGCTGTGGAGTTGATATTGCAGCAGGCAGAGGCGTTGGGGGAGGCTTGGACATAAAAAAGGCAGTGTTACCACTGCCCTTCCTGAAACACCTGAAAATTATTTCTTTTCTGGTGTTTTTTTCTCATTTTTTTCCATTTCTTTATGCTTATCGCACTTCATTTTCATATC
>CANJMS010000101.1 GCA_947475825.1 Nitrosomonadales bacterium | reverse complement strand
TGGACAGCGATTTCAATTCCAAACAGGAAGCTACTGCTCTCCAATGTTTGGTGTAGTCATTGTTCAAAGGCGGTCACAATTAAAAACTTTTCAGGCACGGTTGTAGCGGGAGATTTGCTGCTCAGTGGTGAGTGTGCGGTGTGTCACGGTAAGGTGGCGCGAGTGGTCGAATCCAGCTGACTATCGCGATAAGTTGCTGACTAGTGATAAGTTAATATTGTCGCTAGCCAGTTTATCGCTAGGCAGACTATTGCAACAGTAATTATTCGAGTTATCAGTATATAGCTCAGCAGAAAGAAAAGCTGGTAGCATAAACACCACCTCTTTGAAGACGAAAAACTGAGGGAAGCTCACTTACCAAACGCTCAGATTTAGAAACGTAGGCAGCTTGTGTAGGCCAGACTGTGCCCTAGTGAAAAAACATGTTCTGGTTAATAAAATTGGAGCAATAGCCGATGCGATTACATCACAGGTGGATTTTCCTTGTTTTTTTCACGACGTGGATTAACTCCTATTCATGGGCAGGAGAATATCATTTAGGTGAAGGCTACCCCGTCGGCAACGCTAACATCGCTGGCTATATCAATCTGGTAGCAGAGTCGCCCAAGGATGGGGAAGCTCAGCTTGTTGGCGATGATTTTAGCTTGTTTGGTAGAGCAAGCTTTGATAAATATTTCAACCCATTCTTTGAGGTAGAAGTCTCCGGGGTTACTTTTTGGCGCGAGAGTGGAACACTATTTTCTAACAATAACCCGGATGTTGTTCTGGAGCGGTTATATAACGACAGTTATCTCACCGATAATCTGAGCTTTCGTATCGGCAAGATGCTTACCCCAGTGGGGGAGTGGAACACCATCCACGCCGCACCGTTGGTATGGACTACCACCCGTCCAATGACTACCTACCGTAGTTTTCCTGAATTCACCTCCGGATTGGCACTTAACTATGAACCGCAGAACGGCAAGCTGCCGGAGGTACAGGTTTTTTGGCAGCCGACCAGCGAGCTTCGGCCTATACCGAAAACTTTGGTCACGCGTGAGTATCTACATACGGTTGGGGCACATCTCAACTGGGCTAAAGGACTCACTGACAAGGTGGGTATCTCGTTGCAACATGCAGATGTCAACAATTTGGATGAGTCCCAGACCCTGCTGGGGCTAAATGTCCGAAAAGCGCTGGGTAAATTCCAGTTTGAAACAGAAGTCACTTATACGCATATCGAGGGGCAAAACCCTGCACGGGTGCGCGATAATGAATGGGGTGCTTATTGGCTTGGGGGCTATGCCATTAATGATAAGTGGTTGGTGATGGCGCGTTACGAGAATTTTGCAGACCGCGACGTGAGGCAAGGTTCGCGCAATGCGCTGCTGGGGTTTGTGTGGCATCCCGATCCCGCTATTGCATGGAAAGTCGAGTACGTTAAACAAAAAGGCGTACGACTGGATATTAGCAGCGGTATCTTTGCTTCATTCTCGGTGTTGTTCTAATCATGCGGATAATAGTTTATTTACTGTTGGCTTTGAGTGTCGTATGGGGTTCCCCTGTTCGTGCAGAGGGGTTAATTATTATCGCTAATCCTGGAGTGGCTGTTTCCAGACTATCCCCGGACGAATTGGCTGCAATTTATCTGCTTAAAACGACCACATGGCAGGGCGGTGGGAAAATCGTTGCAGTCAATCGCGAAGCATCGAGCTCGACACGAACGGTATTCTCGGATGCCGTGTTGCGCCAGCCCTATAATGCCTTGAACGATTACTGGAACCAGATGCACTTCAAGGGTAAGGCACCGCCGCTGGTGCAGGAATCAGATCAGGCCGTGTTGGCATTTGTGCAAAAGGTTCCGGGCGCCATCGGTTACATCAGTGCGAGCGTTGCACCGCAAAACGTCAAGGTGTTGGCTAAGGTGCCATGAAAGCCTGGATCGCTCAATCCATTGGCCGGAAACTGCTGGCATCTTTCGTCGGCATTTTCTTTGTCACTTACCTGCTGACGGCAATATTTGTTTTCACCAGTGTGCGAAACTCGATGACAGACTCCGAGCGCGATGCGCTAAAGCTTCTGGCTAACCAGAAAGTCGAGTTAACCTCCAACTATCTGCAGGGTATCACCATCAATCTACGTGCCTGGTCACAGTTGGATGTGATGAACGACTTGATCTCCGGTGATGTGGATAAACGCGTGGCGCGCACTTTATCAAGTCTCAAGTCACAGTACGCGTTAAGCGGTGAAGTTTACGCTTTCGATGCGCAGAACAAACTCATTGCTTCTTCCGAGGCACAGTCCATCAATACCGGGTTACCTACAATCTGGATTAACAAAGGAGGTGAGCCTATATTCATTGACAAGCACCTCCATCCTTGGGGTGGTGACCAGGTGGTCGCTTTAAGCGTAGGCATGAGTGCCAGCTTTTCACCCGATCTCAGAATAGGAACGTTGGTTATTACACTGCCTTGGGCAGTCATCGAAAAATTACTTGCAGGAAGCCCCCAGCGTATTCTGCTTTATAAAGATGAGTCTCCTTTGTTACTTTTTGCAGGCAATGGCCATGATCAGATAGGAGAGGATGAGATGCGGGCGTTGTTGGGGCACACTTCTGAAATAGTTGTTTCATCAGTTCGATATGTTGCCGGCTATTCCGAAAGATACCACACCTTATTGAAAGACTGGCATGTAGCCGCGCTTAAGGAATCAAGCGTGGCTTATGAGCCGATCCGGGTGGTGGCGATTAAATTAATGGTGCTTGGATTGCTGTTGTCCATACCGATTGTGCTGGGCATACGCTGGCTTTCGCGACGACTGACCGAGCCAGTTGAGTCACTGACGCGCATCGTCTCCGGCATTACCAGTTCGAGGGATTTGTCTGGGCGTGCAGAGATTGAAACACGCGACGAACTTGGCACGTTGGCGCAGGCTTTTAACGGCATGGCGGAAAATTTGCAGCGTAATTCAGAAGAACGAGAAAAGTTTGTTACCGAGCTTGAGATACTCAATAAAACTCTGGAACAACGCGTCCAAGAGCGCACCAAAGAGCTGAAATCAGCCAATACTGAATTGACCAACGCTATCGATAATCTTAAAGCTGCGCAAGGTCAGTTGGTGCAGTCGGAAAAAATGGCTTCCCTCGGTCAGTTGGTGGCCGGTGTGGCACATGAGCTGAACAACCCCATTGGTTTTATCTATGCCAACTTCCCGCATCTGGAAGGCTATGCCAATGATCTGATCGAGTTGGTTGATGAGCTACGCCTCTTGCCGATGAACGACACACAAAAGGCTGCTATCGAGAAAAAAATCAAGACTATCGATCTGGATTTCATTAAGGAAGACATCCTCAAGATTGTGCAAAGCGGCAAATCTGGAGCCTCGCGTATCAAGGAAATTGTCTCTTCTCTACGCAGCTTCTCACGGTTGGATGAGGCAGAATTGAAGAGCGTGGCGTTGGAAGATGGCATTAACGATACTTTGGCCTTGTTGTTGCATCACACCAAGAACCGTATTGAAATCACCAAGGATTACCAGCTTAATCAGCCAGTGCTGTGCCGTGCTGGACAGATTAACCAAGTATTCATGAACATTATTTACAATGCTATACAGGCCATCGATGGATCCGGTAGCCTGCGCATCGCAACTCGCCGGGAAGGCGAGTTTGCTGTCATCGAGATAGAGGACAGCGGCACGGGTATTCCGCCGAATGTCATTGATAAGATTTTCGATCCTTTTTTTACCACTAAACAGGTCGGCGAAGGAACTGGTTTGGGTCTTTCAATTGCCTATGGCATTGTGGAAAAGCACGATGGTCGCATTGAAGTAACCAGTGAGATAGGTAAGGGAACGAAGTTCACTGTCTATATTCGAATGAAACCCGCACCTGATCAAGTGTCCGACAGAGGTAAATAACTAGATGGATCAAGAACAATTCAAATTGTTGCTCGTGGATGATGAGGCGGACATCCTTGATAGTCTCAAGCGTACTTTCCGGCGCGATTATGAGGTCTTCACAGCGAACTCCGGTACAGAGGGTATCAAGTTACTCAAATCAGAAAGGTTTGATCTCATTATCTCCGACCAACGGATGCCGGATATCACCGGAGATGCTTTGTTGAAGTTTGCCATGCAAGCCCAACCTGAAGCCATCCGCATTTTGCTGACCGGCTATTCGGACATGGAGTCACTGGTGCGCTGCGTCAATGAGGCAGGCCTCTACAAATACATCAGCAAGCCTTGGGAGCCTGAAGATTTGCGCCTGACCGTAGTGCGCGCGTTTGAAAGTATCAGTTTGAGGCGCCAGTTGAAAGCAATCTCCGAGCAGCTGAAAAAAGCTTATCTGGATGTGGTCACCATGCTTTCTGTCGCTTGCGAAGGCAAGGATAAGGATACCGGTTTTCATGTCCGCCGCGTACAGCACTACACCGAGGCACTGGCTGTTGAACTTGGAATTTCGCAAGAGCATGCCGAGCACATGGGCGTGATGAGTATCCTGCATGACATCGGCAAGCTCTATATCCCGGATGTCATTTTGAAAAAGCCTACCAAGCTGGATCCTGCCGAATGGGAAATCATGAAACGGCATACGGAATTTGGCAAGCACATCCTCGGGGATAATCCGTTTTACGAAATCGCTAGGGAAATTGCGGTCTGCCACCACGAAAATATAGATGGAAGCGGCTACCCCAATGGACTTAAAGGTGAAGAAATTCCGCTTTCCGCGCGCATTGTAAAGATTGCCGATATTTTTGACGCATTAACATCCCGCCGACCCTACAAGAAACCGTGGAGTGTGGAGAAAACCCTAGGATGGATGGATGAGCAATGCGATTCCCAGCTCGATCGCGTCGTGTTTAATGTATTGCATCAATTGCATGAACAAGGTGTGCTTGACAGGATCATGCACGAATTTCAAGTAGCTGATCAGGCCGAAAATGACCCTTACAACCTTCAGCTTTGAACTGCTATTTCCGGATATGTCTTAACCAAGAACAAATACTGGTGTTGGTAGCACGTGACCGTCATGGGTAGGCTCGCAGTAAGTATCTTGCCACTGACCTGAAATTCAAGAACAATCCATACCGCAGTTGAATCCACAACCATAGGGAGTTTTACAAATGAACCGTACTGAACTGATTGACGCACTTGCAGCAAAGACTGGCAGCAGCAAAGCAGATGCTGGACGCAACATCACAGCACTGATTGAAGTCATCACCGCCACTCTTAAGAAGGGTGACAATGTTTCACTGGTCGGCTTCGGCACTTTTGAAGTACGTAAGCGTGAAGCTCGTAATGGTCGCAATCCTTCCACCGGAGCACCACTGAAGATCAAAGCTTCCAAGGCTCCAGCATTTAAAGCAGGTGCTGCCCTAAAAGCAGCGGTAAACGGCACTAAGAAGTAATTAGTTCCCATCCAGAAACATAACAAATTGATTTTATTTAACAAAAGCTGATTATTTGAGTGGAAAAGCCTAGCGGAAATGCGTATGATTGCAGTCAAACCATTGATTACAAACAAACAACACAACCGCTAGGGTATCCAAAATGC
>CANJMS010000100.1 GCA_947475825.1 Nitrosomonadales bacterium | reverse complement strand
CACCACACCATACCGAGAGCATGAATTGGGTGATGAGTTGCTCCGGGCGATAGCCTCGGTTGCTGCCGGGCTGCGGCAAACCGGCAGCGGCAAAAGCGGAGTCGAATCCCAGATGATCCAGCATCCGCTTCATCAACCCCATGCCGCCCCAGGCGGTGATTTCCTTGTCGCTAAAACGCAGGTTAAATTCCATAAATTCCTTGCACTGAAATCGCGATGGCTGATCTTGACAAAAGCATACCCTAAAAAACATCACAATCAATGAGTTGCTCTAATGGTTTCCATTAGGAGTTGGCGCTAATGGAAAATCTCGGATAATTGCTCAGCTGCTCAGATACGGTTGCAAGTCAGTTTCCAGTTACCCGAAGCCCGACTGCAGGAGAGGTGCGCCCATTGCAACGTAAACCGGGGGAAATCCCCGAAAAACTGGAGTATTTCGTGGCTTTCTTGCCGTAAATTTATCTGCCACCAAAAAAATTTATCTCGCGGATGAAATCAGGAGTGGGAGACGAATTTTTAGAGGTGCCCTTGAGGATGTTTAAAATGAGTCCTTGCAACTTTTTAGCGCTTTGATTACTCTTAGCACTGCTGTTCAATTAATCTGGAGAAATAACCATGCAACCCGTACAACAATTTCAAAATCTAGGTCAAGCTATCCCTCAATCAGGGGCGATGGCACTTGAACGAAACAAGGTTCTTCGCAACACGTACATGATGTTAGCACTGTCCATGATTCCAACAGTTATTGGCGCGTTTGTGGGCATGTCGATTAACTTTTCATTCTTGGCTGCCAGCCCCATCATGGGCGCGCTACTGATGTTCGGCGCAATGATGGGTTTAATGTTCGCCGTAAGCGCATTACGCAATAGTGTCTGGGGAGTTGCCGCACTCCTGGGTTTCACTTTCGTGGCGGGCGTGTTCCTGGGCCCCATTCTGCAAGTGGCTCTGAATCTACGCAATGGTGCTGAACTAATCGGCATGGCTGCTGGTGGTACCGGCATCATCTTTTTCTCGCTGGCCACCATTGCCACTGTTACCAAAAAAGATTTCAGCTTTATGGGCAAATTTTTGTTCATCGGTCTGATTATGCTGATCGTTGCATCGCTGGCCAACTTATTTTTCCAAGTGCCCGCCTTGTCGCTGACAATCTCCGCTATTGCGGTGATGATCTTTTCGGCTTACATCCTGTTTGACGTGAGCCGCATTGTGAACGGCGGTGAAACTAATTACGTGATGGCAACACTGGGATTATTCCTCAGTATCTACAATTTATTTACCAGCTTATTGCATTTGTTAATGGCGTTCGGCGGTCAACGTGATTAATTAATCTGCGTAATAAACAAAAAAGGCGACCTACAGGTCGCCTTTTTTGTTTCTCGAATATTCGGTCATATTCAAGCATTCAGTCACATTAAATTTTTCAAAGGGGGGTTGGTTTAAGACGGAGCGCAATTCACTCACGCACACACACTTAACTCAAACACTGCAATTGATTCCACATGCGAGGTGTGCGGAAACATATTCATCACACCCGCTGCTTTTAATAAGTAGCCTTTAAAGTGTACTAAAATTTCTGCATCGCGCGCCAGTGTGGCCGGGTTACACGACACATAGACAATACGTTTCGGCGCGGTGTCCGAGGTGATCGACTTCATCAGTTCATTTGCACCATCACGCGGCGGATCGACCAGCCACTTATCGAAATATCCGAGTTGCGCCAACAGGACTTCATTCATTTCAAATAAATTCATGGCGCGGAATTCGGCATAGCCACGTGTTTTTTGCGACGCGATGTTTTTTGATAAAGCATTATATTGAGCGTTTTGCAGAGCGCGCTTAACCAAGGCCTCACTGCCTTCAATGCCCAATGTATATGCGCCACGCCGTGCAATCGGCAATGTAAAATTACCCAAGCCGCAGAAAAAATCTGCGATGCGTTCACCCGCTTGTGGGTCGAGCAAACGCATGGTGCGACCAACCATAATCCGATTCATATCGGCATTCACTTGCGTAAATTCAGTTGGTGCAAATGGCATGGTAATGCCGAATTCGGGCAGGCTATACGATAGTGCGGGCACGTCCAGCGGATAAAATGGCGCAGCTGTTTCTGGCCCTTTAGTTTGCAACCAGAATTGCACAGCGTGCTGATCGGCAAATTTCTTGAGTACCGTCTCGTCAACCGGCATTAGCGGGCGCATGATGCGCAGAACCAGCACATCCACATGCTCGCCTACCGCCACTTCAATCTGCGGCAGCGCATCACGAATGGTCAGGCTTTCGCACATCTGTGCCAGCAGGGGCAATAAACGGGCAATTTTCGGCGTAAGAACTTCGCAATGCTGCATATCAGCTACATAGCTTCTGCGTTTTTCATGGAAGCCGACCAGCGTTTTATTTTTCTTGATGACATGCCGCACCGACAGCCGCGCACGCTGCCGATAGCCCCACGCCTCACCGTAAATGGCGGGCAAAATATTTTCCGGTTTAACCTTACCGATGCGCGCTAGATTATCTTCCAGCACACGCTGCTTGGCTGAAACCTGCGCGCGTGCATCCAAGTGCTGCATGGAGCAGCCGCCACACACCCCAAAATGCGCGCACTTCGGTTGCACGCGCATAAAACTTTGTCGTAAAATTTGATCGACGTGTGCCATCTCAAAGCTGGGTTTTTTGCGATAGGACGAATAGGTCACACGCTCGCCGGTCAGCGCCCCTTCGATAAAAATAACTTTACCCTCAGCATGAGCAATGCCGCGACCTTCTTGGTCGAGCGATTCAATGGTTACGGAGTTTTTGGATGACATGTTTATTAGGCAAGTATAAGCAGGAAAATTTCAGCTATTCCAATCTTCTCTTATCAGGGTTGGAGCTTGGTTCTTCCCTTGACAAGGGGGATGCAGAGGAGAGTAGGTTTGAAAAAATAGATTATTATTTTCCTGGTATAGGCCATGCCGCTAAAAATTCTTTCCAATGCGGCTCTTCATGCTTACTTAGAGTATGACGCACCAACTCACATTCTTTTTCATAACGCGCACGAGAAAATTGTCCCCGCATCAATTGAAAGCGAGCGAATATCAAATACGTATTCACCACATCCGTTTCGCAATAATTGCGGATTTCCGCCAGCTTGCCTTGCTGATAAGATTCCCATACCTTGCTGCCATCCATACCCAGCTTGCCCGGCAAGCCGATGAGTTGTGCCAGATCATCCAGCGGTGCATTAGCACGTCCGGTATACATGGCGAGCAAATCCATTAAGTCTAAATGGCGCGAATGGTAACGACTGATGTAATTATTCCACTTAAAATCTTTATCATCCTCACCCTGATCCCAATAGCGCGCACACTGAATGCCATGAATTAACCCGCGATAATGCAACACAGGCAGATCAAAACCGCCGCCATTCCATGACACGATTTGTGGTGTGTATTTGTCGATGCCCTCAAAAAATCGCCGGATAATATCGCCTTCGTTATCCTCTAGCCCACCCAATGTCCACACGCGAAAATTATCACCCTCACGTAGTGCGCACGAGATCGCCACGACACGATGCAGATGATGTTGCAAAAAATCGCTGCCGGCCTTCTGACGGCGCATCTGAAAAGCCATCTCCGCCACATCGGCATCGCTCACGGCCTCATCCAGGCTATGCAGTAGCCTCAGTCCAGCAATATCCGGAATGGTTTCAATATCAAAAATAAGTGTAGGCATCATGATTATCTGAATTTACAATAGCCGCTGCGAAAGTTAATTTAAGTTTAAATATCCATGCAAATTATACGCACAACTGTACTGCTCTACCTACTTGCTGCAATGTCGGCAACATGGGCTGAGCCTGTGCCCTCAACGAAAATTTCTACGCTGCGTATTGGTACACACCTCATTCAGGCGGAAATCGTCGACACCCAACAAAGCCGCGAGCGCGGTCTGATGCAGCGCACTCACCTGTGCGAACACTGCGGCATGTTGTTTGTTTTTGAGGAAGCTGCGAAACATGGCTTCTGGATGAAAAATACGCCATTGCCCCTAAGTATTGCTTTCATCAATGCTCAAGGGATGATTATCAACATCGCTGAAATGCAAGCTAACACGACCACCACTCATCGAGCACAAGAGGATGCGTTATATGCGCTGGAAATGAACCAAGGCTGGTTTGCCCTGCGTGGCATTAAACGTGGCGATGCGGTGCAAGGATATAAACAGTTCGCAAATAAAAATCCCTGAAAAATATTTCAGGGATAAGCTTTGTTCTACATTCTTGTTATGCATCCTCTTTTATTCCAGAAAGCAATTGGACGGAAAAAGGCGCACGTGACTCAGGCGACAGCGTGTGTTGTTGAGGCTTTAGCCTCCTGCAACCACGGTGCACTCCTTGCGGGTGCAAAGTTATCAGCTCTAATGTGAATTAGAATAATTTTTTGCGACAAAATCCCAATTAACCAAGCCCCAAAAAGTTTCCACATATTTAGCGCGGGCATTGCGATAATCAATGTAATAAGCGTGTTCCCACACGTCGCAAGTTAACAGTGGCTTATCTGCGCCAGTCAACGGTGTAGCGGCATTGCTGGTGTTGACAATATCCAGCGAGCCATCGGATTTTTTCACCAGCCAGGTCCAGCCGGAACCAAAATTTCCCACACATGAAGCAGAAAATGCTTTTTTGAAATCCTCAAAGCTGCCCCATTTTTTATTGATCGCATCCGCCAACGAACTGCTAGGCGTACCGCCACCATTAGGCTTCATGCCATTCCAATAAAAAGTATGATTCCATACTTGCGCGGCGTTATTGAAAATTCCACCGCTGGATTTTTTAATAATTTGTTCCAGCGTTGCATCCGAAAACTCCGTGCCTTTAATCAAATTATTCAGATTAGTCACATAAGTTTGGTGGTGCTTGCCGTAGTGAAACTCCAGTGTCTCTTTGGAGAGGTGTGGTGCGAGCGCATCCATAGCATAGGGAAGTGGGGGTAAAGTATGTTCCATTTTTATTTCCTCTTGAAATTCAGCGCACCATGCGCCAAAAATTTCATCCGTCGATTCTAATTTACTTTACAAGCCGCAGCAATCCTCAAGTAATCCTCAAGTAATTTTTTGACAGTGAAATTTGAACGGGTTGCACTTCCTTACCGCATCTACCGGGCTTCTTTGCCATTTCCCCTGCCGGAAACAGAATAAACCCCTTACCTGAAGCCGCTACGCGGCCCGATCACGGCGCGGGCAAGTCCTATCTGGGTTTTATTATCTATGACCTGTTCCTCAAATCCCGCACTATGGGTCAGCTATACGGCATCGAAACGCGCGCTGAATTGATCGAAAAATCACTCGCGCTGGCGGCTAAATTAAAAGGCTCTAGTTACATTAAGTAAGGACGAGATCATTACCTGCCGCCCGAGCCAATAGCAGCGAGGGATTTAGCAAACCGCTGGTTGTCCGGTCGATGGCACGGAACCAGCCCAGATAGCTTTCGAGGTACTTGGTTGCAACACCCTGGAAACGCTGCATCCAGCCCTTGAGGCGGGAGTCGTAAGCATTGACGTTT
>CANJMS010000099.1 GCA_947475825.1 Nitrosomonadales bacterium | reverse complement strand
ACGCACCAAGGCTAAACTGAAAGCCGCAACAACCGAGCACATGCTGACATTGGAAAAATCACCTGAGCGTGTCAAAAAATACTTCCAAGATTCTCGCGTAAAATATGCGGCATGAAAACTTCAAACTTCATCTGGCCGGATCAATAATTGTTGCTATGGCATGTTGTTCAGCGGCCATTTGTATTGGGGGAGTCCTTTGGAGCGGATGGGTAGGAAGCATCCCGGCACAGCGAACAGTCTTCGTTGCTTATGTGCGACAACGCACAGAAGGATTCATGACCAACCCCCATCATCCGTTGATGAGTGTTATGTAACGACTACAACACTTCTGAAAAAAACATCAACGTCGCTAATCATCGAAAATTGACAAAGGAGCTACTATGGATATCAAATTTGTTGGGATCTTTCTCTTAACCGCTACGCTACTCATGCCGGCTTTCTCCGCTGCGGCGGATACGTTTACCGATACTACGGGTGAATTTCTTGACGATGCAGTCATAACCACAAAAGTAAAAGCAAGTTTTGCCAAGGATAAATGGGTTCAAGGGCGAGACATCAGTGTTCGTACGGATCATGGAGTGGTCGATTTAATCGGAACTGTTGGTAGCACGAAGGAATCCGATCGTGCCACGGCACTTGCGACAAAAATAAAAGCTGTGAAGGCAGTACACAATAATTTGAAGATTAATAAAAATTAATCTGGAGTCTGGCTGTGCAACAGTGTTGTATTGGGAAAGCTTGCTGATGATCAAATTTAAGTTGCTGAAGGAAAATGCGAGCAGCCTGCTGTAGACGACTGAAGTCGTTTCCCACGCCAGACTAACGTGCATAACTTACACCACTTGAAGTTAACTTTAACAGCTAACACTGGTGGTTTTGCCCCGAACATTTGACAATAAAGGAAAATATCATGCTTTATACCATTGCCGTTGTTATGCTAATTTTGTGGCTGTTTGGGATGATTACTTCAAACACTATGGGCGGTTTCATTCACATTCTCTTGGTGATCGCTATCGTGGTTGTTTTGCTTAGAGTAATTAACGGATGACACTGCCCTCGACTTTTCCGAAAGGATCATTCAACCGCACCGATTATTCTTAACGGCTTAAATAATTTTGATTGATGTTTTTGTTCGTTACCGCACAGACCGGTGGCAACAATAAGTTCAATCTGAACGCTTCACAGGGCGAACCTGTTAATTTCAATGAAGGAGTCTGATCATGAACAAGAATCAAGTCAAAGGAGTTTTAAAAGAGGTCGCCGGTAAAGTACAGGAAGAAGTTGGAAAGATGTCTGGCAGCAAAGAACAGCAAGCCAAAGGTCTAGGCAAACAAATATCAGGAAAAGCCGAGAAAACTTACGGCGATGCAAAAGAAACCATCAAGAAGGGCTTGTAAAAATAATTTTGAAGCATGCTTGTGATCATGGCCGCACACAGCGGCCATTTTCTCGTCAAGCCAACTCGGGTGATCGGTCCGCGCAAACGTCACGGCAACACCAGCAGATCATCGTAATAATGTAGGTGCGATACCAGACAGAACGGTGGAAACATTTAGCTTACTCTCCCATCCGGTTAGGCATTACGTTAGTAACCAAAACGATTAAATGCGCGCCGGATCAATTGAAGATAAATCACAGGGAAAAATATCATGATTAAGTTATTTGCGCTGCTGATCTCGTTTTTATTGTTTATAGCATCGGTAGGCGGCTATATGTATCTCGACACAAAGATCATGAGCTGGAAAGGGAAAATTTCCAATGGCCAAATTAAAGTTGATAAGGGAAAGCCTGCACTCGATAGGGGTATAGCCAAACTGGAAGCAGGCAAGATTGAGTTGGCAGAGGGAAAAACCAAATATGAAAATGCTCATGACAACCTGTTTATGGTGTTTGTGGATAAAGTATTCAATAGCGGAGACGGCTTCGAAGAAGGTAGAAATAAAATCGCTGATGGAGAGAAGCAGGTTGCCGAGGGTGAAGCCAAGATTAGCGCGGGAGAAAAGAGACTTGTCGCAGGTGAGCTGGAACTATACCAGGGAAAGGAGCAATTGAAGATGGCCAAGAGCGTGCGCATAGCCTGCGCTCTGGGCGCGATTATTTTTGGTATTCTTTCGATTGTACTCGCAACCCTTTGGAGACGATCACTGGTTAAGGTCTTTAAATGAATTGATCTTCGAAAATCAATGGGGTCGTACTCGATTGATCTTGCAATTTTCATCAGAAGCTCCAGCCCTGTTGCTGCATCAATTTTTCAAAAACAAAGTTAAAAGGATCATACTTGACCGCATTACCCATCATTGCGATATTCTGGAAACGGGTAACGATTTTTACCGCTTCAAGCAGCGCAAAAATCGTTCTCAGCAAGCCGATAAAGTGAAAAGTATTGGACGCTGACGGGCGTGGTGTGGCCGCAATAGTCCACGAAGCACTTCTCGCCAGCCAGATGTTCCTGACGCATGACGGCATCGAGTTTGCCCAGCCATTCCCGATAGTGCACGCAGAACCAGCTATAGAGGAAGCCGTCGGGCTGGTCTTGCTTGTATTCCTGCCACAGCAGAAACAGGGTGACGCCTTTGCGGCGCATTTCCTGATTCACCCGTGCCCAGTCTGGTACTGAACGCTGTACATCCGGCAGTGAGTGTTTGGGTGGAAATAGCCGCGCATCAATATCCGCATCGGCAAGTTCTGCAGGCAACGGCCAGGATAAACCGAACATTGCAAAGCGGCGCAGATAGTCAGTGACCGTGGGTCTGGATACTTGGGTGCTCATGGAGATCTGCCGTACCGACAGATCAAATTCAAACTTCAGACGCAATACTTCTCTGATTTTACGCATCGACAACTTCTCCATATCCGTCCCTTGCTCCGGAAAAAGGACGAATGGTAGGTGAATATTATCTTGCGGCGCTCCCTGACAGGGGTGGCAGAATCACCGTGGAATCAGCGGCAGAATGCTCGTGGACTGGGTGGCAGAATGGTCATGGAATACGCAAGTAGCGGTGGAAACAACTCACAAGCTCTTGTAGTTCGTGGATTCTTTGAAAGACCACTGGCAAATACACACGCTGACGGATGGAAAGTATTGGACGCTGATTGACACAATAGGTTTCTTTTTCATCTCACGCCCTTATTCACGATTACTTGATTCTGAAGGCGCGCCAACCGGGCAAGTAGAGTCCGGTTTTCGCTACGTTTTCTATTTAAAGCAGATCATCAAGCCGCTTGCCCACGCAGTAGAACAACCTTCGCGCCAACTTCTATTGAACCCAAATAATCCGCCCAGTGCTGCATCATGCGCTTGCGTTCGGGTAGGTACTCCGCCCGGTTGTATGCGCCACGCACTTCGTTGCGTTCGCAGTGCGCAAGCTGGCGTTCGATCACGTCAGACTTGAAGCCGGTTTCGTTGAGGATGGTGGAAGCCACTGCGCGGAAGCCGTGGCCGGTCATCTTACCCTTGTAGCCCATGCGGTAGAGGGCGAACAGCATGGTGTTGTTGCTGATGGGCTTGTCCCGGTTGCGACCGGGGAAAACGAGGCGGCTGCCGCCGGATATTTCCTTGAGTTCGGACAGTATGGCAAGCGCCTGTCGCGCCAGCGGGACAACATGCTCGGCTTTCATCTTCATGCGCCCGGCAGGAATAATCCATAAGGCATTGTCAAGATCGAATTCAGTCCACTCCGCACCGATCAACTCGTTGGTACGCACAAAGGTTTGCGCCAGCAGTTGCAGGGCGAGACGGGTTTGCTTGTCGCCGGTTTCGTCATACTGGGCAATGGCGCGCAGCAGGTCTGGCAAGTCTTCAGTGCGAACGGCAGATTGATGTTTTTTGACATGCGGGGTGAGCGCGTCGCGCAAGTCGGTGGACAGGTTGCGGGTACAGCGCCCAGTGGCGATGCCGTAGCGGAATACCTGTCCGCATACTTGCAGGACACGGTGAGCCAGATCATACGCGCCACGGGCTTCTATCTTGCGGATGGTTTCCAGCAATTCCAGTGCATTTATCTGGTCAATTGGACGCTTGCCAAGGGTGGGGAAGATGTTGCTCTCAAGGCGGCGTTTTACATCGCTGGCGTGGTGCTCTACCCAGGTATGCAGTTGCTTGGTGTACCACTCCAGCGCCACAGCCTCGAAGGAATTTACATTGGCGAGCTTTTTACGCAGGTTGGTGGCTTTGCGTTCAGCGGAAGGATCGAGGTCGGCTTGCAGTTGCTTGCGTAGCTCGTCGCGTTTTTTTCGCGCATCGCTCAGAGTGACTTTGGGATACACGCCAAGGGATAGGGACTTTTCTTTATCTGCCTGCCAGTAACGCAACCGCCAATACTTCCGGCCATCGAGATAAACCCACAGGTAAAGACCATCGCCATCGTGAAGCTTGCGAATAGATGCGCTATTGCTGGTGGCGTTCTTGCATTCGGCAGCAGATAACAGATTGGTAGCCATCGTGGTAACTCCTGATCGTGGTAAAAACTTACCACGAAAGTTACCACTGTTTAAGCTCGGACGCAATAGGATGCTACCGCACTGCTTTGGACTATCTGCTTACACTAAAACGCCGTATTTACAGGGTGTTATGGATACTATCGGATGGGTTGGGATGCTAATCTGGCGGAAGCTGTGAGATTCGAACTCACGGAACATTTCTGTTCGGCAGTTTTCAAGACTGCTGGTTTAAACCACTCACCCAAGCTTCCAAGTTTTTAATTTATTCAAATTCCTGATAAAAGCGATCGCAGTTTTGGCTTCGTTTTTGGTTCCTGAGTGAACAACCGATACAACTACTAGCCATCTGACTGATGAAACTACTAGCCATTCCACTAGGTTGTCAAAGGACGACAACCTAGTGGCTGGTTATAACCCAGCAAAAGACGCTGGACAAGTCATTGGTTATAGCCAGCACTCCAAGCAACCAACAGACTGTTACAAAGCCGATGAATCAGCAGCAATCACGCACCGTCGCCTCATCCTTGCCGCCTTGTGATATTAAATTTTAATTTGACCAGAATATAAGCTATAAAAAGTGTGCGTATATTACCAGAAATGTTTCGCTCAATTTCAATAAGCTGTGGTTCACTCACGCCATGTTTGCATTCAGCTTTGTTTTTTAAAATGAACTGTGTCAGCCCCAAGTAGGAGTGTATACAACTTTTGTATACACGGTCATTTGGTAGAAAGCTACCTAACTTTTAAGGAGAAACGAACATGACCGTCGCAAAGAAAGCACCCTCAGGGGATTTAATCGACCAACTACTGGCAGATTGTCAAAAATCTGAAGACCTGATTGGCTGAACACTGGCAGTGCAAGTAACTCACTAAGGCCGTTGTAGAGTGGGCGTTGCAAGCCAAAATGGCAGTCAACCTTGAGCATGAAAAACATGGGGCAATTGCCAATACACAATACAATGGGCAACGCCGCCACCAAGGCTGGGTGGGGCGCGGACTATCCATCTTTCGTCAAATCATGGCAAACCGCCGTTTTTATTGATCCGGCCAGATGAAGTTTGAAGTTTTCATGCCGCATATTTTACGCGAGAATCTTGGAAGTATTTTTTGACACGCTCAGGTGATTTTTCCAATGTCAGCATGTGCTCGGTTGTTGCGGCTTTCAGTTTAGCCTTGGTGCGT
>CANJMS010000098.1 GCA_947475825.1 Nitrosomonadales bacterium | reverse complement strand
GCACCAAGGCTAAACTGAAAGCCGCAACAACCGAGCACATGCTGACATTGGAAAAATCACCTGAGCGTGTCAAAAAATACTTCCAAGATTCTCGCGTAAAATATGCGGCATGAAAACTTCAAACTTCATCTGGCCGGATCAATAGTTGCGCTGAGTCCAACATAACGGCCTTTTATGCAAAGAGCGCGCGCCGATAAAGCTCCCGCCCATTGGGTTCGCAGAAGAGGCCTTTATGTCTTGCGCTCTGCGAGTAATTCCCGCCACACAAGTTGAAGTCAACATCCATCACCTGTGGTTAGGGGCGGCAAAACGGTGCTGGTGATTCGTCGCCCCTTTGCCTTTTGCTGCGTGGTCGGCTACGCCGTTTTATCTTGCTTGCTTATCTTTTGAGTTGCTAGGACGCAGATTCTGGCGGCCATCTCCTTATGATACTGAACAGTCATCTCGGCAGAGCGATCCTGTACTTCCGCTACTCGGCGATTCTGTTGAAAAACTCCTTTATATTTTGATGTTATGAATGTTATAATTTCGCACATCAAAACAAGCTGGGAGCCTTGCTATGATTGGATTACAGACGGATCACCAGAAGCGTCTTTTCTACTCTTTTGACCTTGAAGACCACGTCCGATGAAATTACAAGATCGTGTGACTTTCGGTGTGTTGGGTTGATCCCTTCGGCTTCACTCAGGATAAACACCGCGACATTGTCCCCTTGTGGGATACCCAACGAATTTGACAGAGGAACGATCGGTAGCTTTGCATAGCCATCTGACTAAGCTGTCATAAAACGACATCCAAGTCATTGGTTACCTCTGCGCTCTGTCGATTTCTCACGCGGTTACCCGCGTAGAGAATCGCGTGACTTTGTTGCAATCTATCCTACGATTGCTACGGCTGTAACTTGGGTCAGGCGGGAACCGCGTCTTCGGTAAGTTCTCCATCTTAGTCCTCCGTTTCAAGTTCACATTCTACGAAACGTTGGACTCTTTGAAATTCAGCTTATGTCAAAGTGCGCGAGGTGAGGTAAAAAAAAATAATGACTCAGCGCTTAACCAAATCGTCCAGTAATGTAATCTTCTGTTTCTTTATGTTTGGGGTTGGTGAAGATCGAACTGGTGTCGCCGAACTCAATTAAATTTCCCAAGTACATGTATGCCGTGAAATCGGATACGCGCGCCGCTTGTTGCATGTTGTGGGTAACGATGACGATGGTGAAATCTGTTTTCAGCTCATTGATGAGCTTTTCAATGTGCGCAGTAGAAATAGGATCAAGCGCAGAGGTCGGTTCATCCAGCAATAAAACTTGCGGTTTCACGGCGATGGCGCGTGCAATACACAGGCGCTGCTGTTGCCCACCAGACAAGCTCGTACCATTTTTCTTGAGTTTATCTTTGGCCTCTGTCCATAGAGCAGCTTTGCTTAATGCCCACTCTACCCGCTCATCCATATCATAACGGCTCAGGCGTTCATATAGTTTGACTCCGAAGGCGATGTTGTCATAAATCGACATGGGAAATGGTGTGGGCTTTTGAAACACCATGCCAACCTTTGCGCGCAGCATATTGAGGTCTTGTTTTTTATCGAGAATATTTTCCCCATCCAGCAACACTTCGCCTGTAGCTTTTTGATTGGGATACAGTTCATACATGCGATTAAAGGTGCGTAGCAGGGTTGATTTCCCGCATCCTGATGGGCCGATAAAAGCTGTGACCATTTTTTCCTGAATAGTCAGGTTGACATCTTTAAGCGCGCGTTCTGTGCCGTAGTGAAAATTCAAATCACGAACGATTAGTTTAGGTGTGGTTATTTTTGCGGAGTGAGTAGACATAGGATTTTAATGGCTGGGGGCAGTTTGGCGAAACAGCACTCGCGCCAGGATATTAAGCGTGAGCACGCTGGCAGTGATAAGCAATGCACCAGCCCAAGCCAGACTTTGCCAATCGGCGTAGGGGCTCATGGCAAATTGGAAAATCACGACGGGTAAATTCGCCATGGGTTGATTCAAATCGCTGTTCCAGAATTGGTTATTGAGCGAGGTAAATAATAAGGGTGCAGTTTCTCCGCTGATGCGTGCCACCGCCAGTAATAAGCCCGTGAGTATGCCAGCGCGAGCTGCGCGCAAAGTCACGAAATTAATAATTTTCCATTGCGGTGTACCTAGCGCAGCGGCGGCTTCGCGCAAGGTGTTGGGCACCAGCCGCAACATGTTTTCTGTGGTGCGAATCACGACAGGAATGACGATGATGGAAAGTGCAAACGCGCCAGCCCAGCCAGAAAAATGTCCAATTTTGATGACATATATTTCATACACAAACAAGCCAATTACGATAGAAGGTGCGGATAAAAGCACATCATTTATAAAGCGTGTAGCGGGAGCCAGCCAACCGCGCTGACCGAATTCAGCCAGATATGTGCCTGCCAGAATGCCAATGGGAGTGCCTATAAGCGTGGCTATGAAGGTCATCATCAGGCTGCCTGCGATGGCGTTAAGAAGGCCGCCCTCGCCGCCTGGTGGCGGAGTCATCTGGGTGAATAAATTCAGGTTGAGTCCTTGCAGTCCATTCGCTAGCAGTGTCCATAAAATCCATCCCAGCCAGAATAAGCCAAACAACATGGCTAGAATAGATATACCTAAACTGAGTGCGTTAATCAGACGGCGGCGGGCGTAGAGGGTCAGCATGATCAGAGTCTGTTGACCATCATTCGGCAAGATGCGTTGCGCGCCCGATGGGGATGGATGCAAGGCGGAGGGCGTAGCCAATGGTCATCCCCTTGGCAAGCCTGACAACGCGGCAGATGCCCCATCGGGCGGAAATCCTCCGGAAACAGGAGAATCGGGCGCATTGCGGCGTTGCTCGCTCCTTGTTTGGAATAGCCAAATTGCGTCTCTCTCGCCTTGCACTGCATCCCGATTCTCCTTGTTCGCACTCGTCGCATGATGGTCAACAGACTCTATGTTCCTTCGCGCTTAGCGAGTCTATGCAACATATAACGCGCCATAGACAACACCACAAACGTGATGAAAAAAAGTATCAAGCCCAGTTCGACCAGAGCCGAGGTATATAGCCCGCCCACCGCTTCATTGAATTCATTGGCCAGCGCGGAGGAAATACTGTTTCCCGGCATGAGTAGCGAGGCGCTGAGTTTGTGCGCATTGCCAATTACAAACGTGACTGCCATCGTTTCACCGAGCGCACGCCCCAAGCCTAACATGATGCCGCCCACCACACCGATTTTGGTATACGGTAAAACTACGTTCCACATCACCTCCCATGTGGTCGCGCCCAAGCCATAAGCAGATTCTTTAAGTAGCGTAGGCACAATTTCAAATACGTCGCGCATGACCGAGGCAATAAAAGGAATCACCATAATAGCTAAAATAATACCAGCGGTGAGTATGCCCACTCCCATCGGAATGCCCTGAAAAAGAGGGCCAAATAAAGGGGATGGCCCCAATTTTTCAATCAGCCAGGGTTGCACGTGTTCGGCAAATAGTGGTGCGAATACAAACAAGCCCCACATGCCATAAATAATACTGGGTATCCCTGCCAGCAATTCGATAGCAATACCTAAAGGGCGACGTAACCAGCGCGGTGATAATTCAGTTAAAAATATCGCGATTCCAAAACTGATCGGAATCGCGATGAGCAAGGCGATGGCAGAAGTAACCAATGTTCCAACGATGGGGACGAGTGCGCCAAATTCATCGGTCACCGGATTCCATTCCGGGCTTTTTAAAAAGCCAAAACCGAAAGCTTGAATAGATGGCAGGCTGGCCACAATCAGTGATCCGATTAAGGCCAACAGCAAGATCAGTACGCTAAAAGCCGCCAGGCGCGTCACATTGCGGAATGCAATGTCCAGCCAGTACTGGTATTTCAAGCGGGATTCACGCACTAACTCGAACATATAATTTGTTCCATATTGAAGGCATTAAAAATGATTGAGGGAGCGAGTGCTCCCATCAATCAAATTGAATTGTCGAATTATAGCTGTGAAACTTTGATCTAACTATTATCTCGTCCTATCAATTTAGTGGCCGAAACTATTGCCAGATTGTCTTGCCAGCCGTATCTTTAATCTGTGCTTTCCAGGCAGCGCGCACCAGCTTCTGCACTTCGGCTGGCATGGGGACATAGTCCAAAGCTTCGGCCATTTTGCTGCCATTGCTATAGGCCCAATCAAAAAATTTAAGCATTTCTATAGTCGTTTCAGGCTTGGTTTGCACTTTGTGCATCAAAATAAAAGTAGCCCCTGTAATAGGCCAACTTGCTTTACCCGGTTCATTGGTTAGCAATTCATAAAACCCTGGTGCTTTTAGCCAATCTGCATTAGCAGCGGCTGCTTTGAATGAATCATCATTCGGGTTAACAAACTGACCATCCCGATTTTTTAACTGAACGTGAGTCATTTTATTTTGCAACGCGTAAGCATACTCAACATAGCCGATAGAATTTTTAATGCGTTGCACAAACGACGCGACCCCTTCATTCCCTTTGCCGCCCGTGCCAGTTTTCCATGATACAGCCGTTCCCTCACCTACGGAAGATTGCCACTCAGGGCTGATTTTGGACAGATAGTTGGTAAAAATAAAAGTTGTTCCCGACCCATCCGAACGATGCACAACAGTAATAGTTTCATCAGGCAATGCAACTCCGGCGTTCAGTGCCACCAGCGCAGGATCATTCCATTTGCTGATTTTACCCAGAAAAATATCGGCCAGCACTTTGCCATCCAGCTTGATCTGCCCCGCGTTAACGCCTTTAATATTGATGACTGGCACCACCCCACCCATCACAGCAGGGAATTGCATCAAGCCATTTTTTTCCAATTCTTCAGGCTTCATCGGCATATCCGACGCACCAAAATCAACGGTCTTGGCGATAATTTGTTTGATTCCACCACCTGAGCCAATCGATTGATAATTCATACTGACCCCAGTTTGCGTTTTATACGCATCCGCCCATTTCGAGTAAATAGGGTAGGGGAATGTGGCACCCGCGCCAGTGATACCCGCCGCAAAAGCATTGCCAGTTAGAGACAGTGTTGCAGCCAATGCTGCACAGGTCACAATTTTGTTCAGGTTATTTCTCATATTTTTCATTTGCATCATCTCCATTATCATTAATAGAATTCGCCATCATGGCACATTTATTTTCATTCGCATCTTGAGTCGCTGAGACACATCATAGAGCAGATATATGACAGAAATATTACAGGAAAAAGTGAGGCCAATTTATTTTGGAAATTGGCGGGATTATAGAGATGAAAACGCTACGTGAAAAATTATTTGCGTAGTTTTAACTGTAAGCGCATTAACACCGCTTCTGCTTTCGTGCCCAGATAAACATACAGCCCCAGCCCAACCAGCAACCCCACGGATGCCATCATCATCCACACTGCGTGTAGCAAATTATGCCCATCTCCCAGCGCGGCCTTGAACATCAGCATCAAGGCTTCTATTGATACGGCAATCAGGATCGCCGCAGTAAAGCGAGTAATGGTGCGGCGGGTCGAGCTATGCCGAAAAATATCTTTATGCATCAGCACCTCTTCTTCGAGCATGGTTTTGCCGAGATCGAATACCGCCAATGCCAGTGTCAGATAAATGACCACTCCAAACGGTTT
>CANJMS010000097.1 GCA_947475825.1 Nitrosomonadales bacterium | reverse complement strand
CGACGGTGCCGCCATTGACCATTGCCGCGTTGTACAAGAGTCGTTGGCAAGTGGAGTTGTTCTTCAAATGGATCAAACAACATCTGCGCATCAAGCGCTTTCTGGGCACGAGTGAGAACGCGGTGAAGATGCAAATCTGGTGCGCCGTGTCCACCTACGTGCTGATTGCCATCGTCAAAAAGGAACTTCACCTCAATGCCTCGCTCTACACTTTATTACAGATATTGTCGGTCTCGATCTTCGAGAAAACCCATATTTCATGCGCCTTGCAGCCGAATACCACTGGAACCATTGCACCGCCACCCAATAACCAAATGATTCTGTTTGATTTTTAACCGGACACTAGTGCTTAAGAACGGGTAATTTGTTACAACTGTGAAAAACAGACTGTTTTTCCGCCAGCTGCGTATTACTTTCTCCCGCCGCCGCTTCCGTAGCAATTCCCAATCATGCTTAATAAAACCGCTGCACAACCGATTCCCGATCTCGTTGCTTTCCCCTCGGCGTGTTATTGCTTCACGCCCTATCCCGCCCCCCACCCTTGTGTCAATATGACTTCACAGCAAATCAAGTTGGATTTCATCGTCGCTTGGGTTGTTGCTCGGCCTGCTTACCCGCGCCACGCTCGCCCTTCTATTGACTCGACCAAATAACGTTTAAAATAGATGCCCTGCTGCAGTGCAGTTTTAACCTCGCGTTGGAAGAGTTTACTGCCCAAAGCAAAGTTACCGTTGGTAGCGTTGCGTATTTGTCCAATGACATCTTTATCGAGATGCACTCTGTGTAAAACGCAGTAAGCTGGGAATCAGTTTTTTTCATCCGTTGCAATACGTAGGTATTGGTCATGTGCTGTGATGAGGCTTATTCAAGCTTGGGCTGCGGTCAACAGAAATTCCTTGAATGCATGGGTGGCGGTTGAGAGCCGTTGATTTTTACGATGCACAATGTGCCAATAACGCATGATGGGAAAATGTTTTGCATCCAGAATCGCAACACGCTTCGCTTCCAATTCCAAATTTATTCCATGCAGGGACACAATTCCCAGCCCCAGCCCCGCTTGGACAGATTGTTTGATTGCCTCATTGGTATCCATACGCATACTACTTGCCGGCATGAGTTTATGCGTGGCAAAAAATCGTTCCATCACACCTCGCGTACCCGATCCTTGTTCGCGCAATAAAAAAGTTTCCTGAGCAAGGCGCTTGGGCGAGATGGCCGATTCTTTGGTCAGCGGATGATTGGGGGCGGCAATCACCACCAGCGGGTTTTCCATAAACGACTGCGCCAGCATGTCGGTACCTTCAGGGGGTTGCCCCATGATGGCCAGATCGGTGCTGTTTTCAACGAGCTGTTTAATCACCGCATCACGATTGGCGATATGCAAATTGACGCGAATGTTGGAATGTAGATTAATAAACTGCGCCAATAAATGCGGCATGAAGTGATTGGCCGAGCTCACCACTGAAATATTTAAACGCCCGAGTTCCAGTCCCTTCATCTCGCTGAACATGGCATCCATCTCATCCAGCTGTTGGGTAATCAGGCGGCTGTAATGCAGCAAGCCGCGGCCCGCGTCTGTCAGATGAATTTTTTTCCCTATCTGCTCAAACAGCGGCAAGCCAATGGTATCGGTCAGCTTTTTAATCTGCATGGAGACGGTCGGCTGCGTTAGAAACAATTCCTCGGCGGCACGGGTAAAGCTACCTAGACGGGCGATGGCTGCAAAGACTTCAAACTGTCGAAAAGTGATGTGGCGCATGAGATTGAACAAACATTATTTAATCATAGACGAAATACTATCATATATATAGAAACAATTGATTGTTACTGATACCTGAAATTTAGTATTGTTCTGCGGCGCACTTGATTAGTTTGCTATAACCCGCTGCGTAAGCACGGGCAGGGTGTGTATTTTTACATAATTGGAGATAACCATGTCAAAAGTAAATGAAACAATGAAAGAAGGTAAGGAGCGCTATAAAGCTGGCGTACTTCCCTACAAAAAAATGGGTTATTGGCAGCCTGATTACGTGCCTAAGGATACCGACTTGCTGGCGATGTTCCGCCTTACGCCACAAGCTGGCTTGGATCCAGAAGAAATTGCTGCAGCTGTTGCGGGTGAGTCTTCAACCGCTACTTGGACGGTGGTGTGGACAGATCGGCTGACTGCTTGCGAACTGTATCGCGCTAAGGCCTATAAGTGTGAGTTAGTACCCAACACCGGCGAAGGCACTAAAACCGAAGCACAATATTTCGCTTACATCGCTTACGACCTCGACTTGTTCGAAGGCGGCTCTATCGCCAATTTGACTGCGTCCATCATCGGTAACGTGTTCGGCATGAAGGCAGTTAAAGCGTTGCGTTTGGAAGATATGCGTATTCCCGTTGCTTACCTGAAAACTTTCCAAGGCCCGGCAACTGGCGTGATCGTTGAGCGTGAGCGTCTGGACAAGTTTGGTCGTCCTCTGTTGGGTGCTACGACAAAACCTAAATTAGGTTTGTCTGGCCGCAACTACGGTCGCGTGGTTTACGAAGCATTGAAGGGTGGCCTGGATTTCGTTAAAGACGACGAGAACATTAACAGCCAGCCGTTTATGCATTGGCGTGATCGTTTCCTGTATTGCATGGATGCGGTTAACAAGGCATCTGCTGCAACCGGCGAAGTTAAAGGTCACTACCTGAACGTGACTGCCGGCACCATGGAAGAAATGTACAAGCGCGCTGAATTCGCCAAGCAGCTCGGTTCCATCATTATCATGATTGACCTGGTGATTGGTTACACTGCAATTCAGTCGATGGCAATTTGGTGTCGTCAGAACGACATGATTCTACATCTGCATCGCGCAGGTAACTCGACTTATTCACGTCAAAAAAATCACGGTATGAACTTCCGTGTAATTTGTAAGTGGATGCGTATGGCCGGCGTGGATCACATCCACGCGGGTACGGTGGTCGGTAAGCTGGAAGGCGACCCCATGATGATTCGCGGTTTCTACGACACCCTACTCGACACTCACACCAAGCCGCAACTCGAAAAAGGTCTGTTCTTTGAACAAGACTGGGCTTCGCTAAACAAGTGTCTGCCCGTTGCCTCCGGTGGTATCCATGCAGGCCAGATGCACCAGTTGTTGACCTACCTCGGCGACGATGTGATTCTACAATTTGGCGGCGGTACGATCGGTCACCCACAGGGTATTCAAGCAGGCGCGGTGGCAAACCGCGTGGCGTTGGAAGCAATGGTATTGGCGCGTAACGAAGGCCGTGACATTTGGAACGAAGGTCCGCAGATTCTGCTGGCCGCCGCCAAATGGTGTGGTCCGCTCAGAGCCGCAATTGACACGTGGAAGGATATTTCCTTTAACTACGAGTCAACCGACACGGCCGACTTCGTGCCTGTTGCAACCGGCAGCCATTAATCATCAATCAGACTAAGGAGAATTAATTATGATGACCAACCCTAACGGCATCGTCACACAAGGGCAGTTTTCTTTTCTGCCGCCATTGACTGATGTGCAAATTACCGCGCAACTTAAATACGCGTTGAAGCACGACTGGGCGATCGGTATTGAGTACACCGACGATCCGCATCCACGCAACACCTATTGGGAAATGTTCGGCAATCCAATGTTCGATCTGAAAGACCCTGCCGGCATCCTGTTGGAAATCAACAACTGCCGCAAGACTTTCCCCAATCACTACATCCGCGTCGTCGCATCCAGTGCGGTGCGCGGTGTGGAAAGCGTGACTATGTCTTACATCGTCAACCGTCCGAAAAAAGAACCTGGCTTTGGCCTGGTGCGTCAAGAAGTGGAAGGCCGTAACATCCGTTACACTATTCATTCTTATGCGACGGACAAACCAGAAGGCGAGCGCTATTAACAGTTGTCGAAAAACTGCTGCGCTACGTTTTTCGCCGAACTGAACTTTTGTAGCTGAATACTGTAGCAAAGCTGTTCCCGTTTTTTCTCCTCTGCATCTCACACGAGATAGCAGAGGCAGAGGGGACTTCTGAATAAGTTTATGCAAGACAAAAATTTATTCAGAATTTCCTTTCACTTTCGTGGCCATATCATGACTGAATCTATTATTCCAAACACTGAAATATTTGCCGATGACACCCCAATTGACCTCGCTGCTGAATTAACGGCTTCTAACGTCACCGAAATTCTCGACAAATTGGATCGCGAGCTGGTTGGCCTCAAACCTGTTAAAACGCGCATCCGCGAAACTGCTGCACTGCTGCTGGTAGACCGAGTGCGTAAAAAACTGAACTTAAGCGCGGCCTCGCCCACTTTGCACATGAGTTTTACTGGCAATCCCGGCACCGGAAAAACTACCGTTGCGCTGCGTATGGCAGAAATTTTGCATCGCTTGGGCTATGTGCGCGAAGGGCATTTGGTATCGGTGACACGCGATGATTTGGTTGGACAATACATCGGCCACACCGCGCCTAAAACCAAGGAAGTCATCAAAAAAGCCATGGGTGGTGTGCTGTTTATCGATGAAGCTTATTATCTGTACAAGCCGGAAAATGAGCGTGACTACGGCGCAGAGTCTATCGAAATTTTACTGCAGGTCATGGAAAATAATCGTGATGATTTAGTGGTGATACTTGCCGGCTACAAAAACCGCATGGATAAATTTTTTGAAAGCAATCCCGGCATGCGTTCACGCATCGCGCACCACATTGACTTTCCAGATTATTCCGCTGAAGAACTGCTGGTCATTGCCAAACTCATGTTGGCTCAGCAAAATTACCGCTTCAGCGCGGATGGTGAAAAAGCGTTTGCCCAATACTTGCCGTTACGCATGGGTATGACACATTTCGCCAATGCCCGCTCGGTGCGTAACGCGCTGGATCGCGCACGCCTGCGTCAAGCCAACCGATTGTTTGCTAGTTCGGGCAGGAAATTGACCAAACTGGATTTGATGACCCTTGAGGCAGATGACATTCTGGTCAGCCGCGTGTTCCAGGAAGGCAAGGTTGATTTGGATGGCGACGAAGGTGAAAGCAGGATGCAGTAATTCGCAGCACCAAGAGCGCCAACATCAGACGGTGCAACATGCAGTACTCAACAATAACAAACAAGGGCGATAATTTTTCGCCCTTGTTTGATTTTATAAACTGAAAACTGTTACCCTAACAACGTGCCCATCACATCCACACATGATCATCACCCGCTTTGTTACCAATAATAAGTGATGGCAGTAATAAAGCGGGGAAAGTCTATAGATTTACTGGTAATCGACGTTGTAGTTTGTGAAACACCTGAAGATGCCGAGACACTGCCTTTAAAATAATTTAGTGGTATTCCAGCCTTGGCTTCAATACTCACCTTGGGGGAGAAGAAGTATTCCACGTCGTATGCTGGCATGAGTGTTATACCCCTCGTATAACTTGATTGATTAAAACCTCCATTTGCTGGACCAGAACCTTTATTTTCTGAATAAAACCCAGAAAGCTCTAAATCCATAAAAGTGGATAAATTATCGCGAGAAAGAAAGCGTCTTACCCCGGATACCAAAGAATATCTATCACTACTGCTGGTGGGGTAATCCCCCCATTTTTAGCGGTAGTCAGAAGTAGAGTGGTTTAAGGTCAACTTCTGTTTCGGGGTGATGCCACCGAGCGCCATGTTGGGGCGCTCGTGATTGTAAGTCCACATCCACTCAGTTGCATAATCCTGCACTTCGCTAAT
>CANJMS010000096.1 GCA_947475825.1 Nitrosomonadales bacterium | reverse complement strand
GGAATTACCATACAGCAGCGAATGGTTCAAAGTTCCGCCCGGCGCTCCAAATGGTCAAACACCAAAACTGGGCGTACTTCATCCAAGTCTGATGCAACGTGTAAGCGCCGCATGGGAAGCGGTTATTCGTCCTTGCTAACCACCTGCCCCAAAGCTGCCAGTGGCGAGTACGAGCTGAAGGTGCATCATCGCAGCGACGAAGACCTCGACAAGGCGATGGACGAACTGCTGGGCGACATTGCCAGCGAAGCGGACGACCACAACTGTTTCTCAGAGAGTGAAGCGTGTCTAGAGGGCACTGATCGGCATTGGGGATGATCGAGGCTTAACTGACTTCCCTGTTCCGTTGCTCCCCAGACCCCTAGAGCGCGAGTTTCTCGGTTTCCGAGAGAATGGTCAGTCGCTTGCTACGGTCGCCACGCATAAAAGGGTTGTCCAGTTAACGCTGTTTTCGCTGTCGCAGCGAAGCGTTGCTTGACTTATGCACCAAGCGATAGATACAGAGTCATCGGGTTATCTCGGCATGCCGTAAATCCATAGTGCTCATAGAACGCCTTGGCTTTCTCTCCCTTCGCATCGACCACAAGCGCATATGCGGCCACATGTTTGCGGGCCTCCAGACACCGCGCAACCGCACAACCCACCAGAAGCCGCCCCAGCCCTTGACCGTGGTGAGCCGAATGTGCCGCCAAACGCCCCATGCGAAAGCAAGGAACCGGATAGCGCGGCAGCTTTTGCTGCGCTCGCTCATCCAGCTCAATGGCATCGATTTGAGCGGCACTCAAACTGTAATACCCCAATATGGTATGGGGAACGTCGGTATCGACCAACACCCGCACGACGGTGACACCTTTCTTGCTCTGCTGAACCGCAAAGCGCCGAAGGTACTCGTCAAGCACACCAACACCAGAGGTGAAAGCCTGTCGGTCATGGCGGTTTGGATCGAGAAGTTGCTCTTCAAACACGCTTCACCTTGCGCGCGGTGTACATCGCGTTTTGCAAAGCAGCATTGGGCGTGAATGCGCCATTGAGCGCCATTGTGAAGGCATGAAAATCCTGCGCTGTCATCGTGATGCGAGACTCCCGATCCAACAACTCACGCGCTTTCTCTTTTACTGCGGTGCGCACGAACGCCGCCATCGTGGTGCCCATTAAGGCAGCAGCGCGAGAAACGACTTCTTTTTCTTCTGCATCCATTTTCAGATCAAATCGGGCAACGGCAGACATGATAATCTCCTTATTTTTACGGTAAATAACCGTATACGGCAATTTACCGTAAATAGTGTTGGCCTGCAAGTGTAATATGGATAAAACAAATATGATTTATGATACACTGAACACATGACTGGTAATGTGACATATTTTTGCATCCGCGAAGCTCTTTTGTGGGCTGTCACGCAAACGAACGTTCAGGTGACACGATGTTGATTGGTTATATGCGCGTTTCCAAGGCGGATGGTTCCCAAATTCTGGATATGCAGCGTGATGCATTGCTGGCTGCCGGTATCAATACCGAACATATTGGGGACGTTTGACGAAAGGGAAATTAAAGTACGCTAAGCCTTTGGAATCGGCTGTAGCGGCCTGAATCCGCCTTTTTCGACCCGCCGGTGCTGTTTCCAGGCGTAGTCGCCAGTCAAATTGATATGGTTCCAGTGAATCGGCGCAACGTGCCTGAGCAACGCCTCCTCAATGGGATATTCCTGCGCGCGCATCGCGTTGACTGCCCGTTCCAAGTAAACGGTATTCCACAAGATAATCGCTGCCACGACCAGATTGAGGCCGCTGGCACGGTGACGTTGAAGTTCGTAGGTACGATCCCGGATTTCGCCAAGCCGGTTGAAGCACACGGCGCGGGCCAGTGTATTTTTCGCCTCGCCCTTGTTCAAACCGGCAGTCACGCGCTGGCGCAAGCGTGGGTCGAGCAACCAATCCAACGCAAAAATAGTCCGCTCGATGCGCCCGATTTCGCGCAAGGCGAGCGCCAGGCCATTTTGCCGTGGATAGCTGGCGAGCTTACGCAGCATCAGCGAAGCCGTCACGGCGCCCTGTTTGATTGACGTTGCCATGCGAAGATATTCCGACCATTGTGTCAGAATGATTTTCTGGTTGATGCTTTTGTCGCCTAAAAAATGCGTCAGTGCCGGATAATCTTTGGGATCATCCGGCACGAACAGGTTCTTGTCCTTGAGGTCACGAATACGTGGCGCGAAGCGGAAGCCAAGCGGTGGACACAATGCAAATATGTGATTGGTAAAGCCGTTGGTATCGGTATAGTGTTCCTCGATGCACAGTTCCGATTCGTGGTACAGCAAACCGTCCAGCACATGCGTCGCATCGCGGATTGTGGAAGTGATGGCCTTGATGTGATACGGCGCGTATTGATCGGAAATATGCGTATAGAAATTGATGCCGGGGTCTGAACCGTACCGCAAATTGACCTGTCCGGTCTGCCCGCCACGACCGCCTACCTTGTAGTTCTGACCATCCGATGAAGAAGTCTTGCCCGTTCCCCAATGCGATGCGAATGGCAATCGATGCTGGTAATTGACCAGTTCAGCCAACCCTTTTGAATACGATTCATCGCGAACGTGCCAGGCACGCATCGTATCAAGCTTGTTGAACGTCGATCCCGGACATGCCTCCGCCATCTTTGTCAGACCCAGGTTGATGGCGTCGGCCAGGATTACAGTCAGTAATGCCGGCCTGTCTTTGGGGAGCGCATCGGTTCGCAGGTGGGTAAAATGCCGGGTAAAATCCGTCCATTGATCGACCTCAAGCAGCAGTTCTGTAATTTTGGGGCGGGGCATAACGCCAAAGATATCTTCTTCAAGCCGTTCCGCTTCTTCCGGCACACTTTTGGCAAGAGGCTTGATCTTTAACAATTCGTTGGCGATCTCCGCGTCAGGCAGTTCGCCGGCAGCGGCCAAGCGATTAACCTCAGTCTTTTTTTCTTTGAGCAGTGCCAATCGATCTCGCAAATAGCGCTCGCCATCGGTGTCGATTGCCAGAGATAAATCACCGGCATCGCGTAGCGATGCAAAGTGCTTTGGCGACAGCAGGTATTCCTCGAAATCCTTGAATTGCCGCGAACCCGGCACCCATACGTCGCCCGACCGCAATGCATTTTTCAGTTCGGATAATGCGCACAGTTCATAGAAGCGCCGATCAATGCCGTCATCTTTCACGACATATTGTTCCCAGCGAGGTTTGATGAAATCGGTTGGCGCATCTTTCGGCATCGACCGAGTGTTGGCCGCATTCATTGCCTTAATCGTATCGATACCATCCAGCACTCTTTGTGCGACCGGCGCTGCCTTGAACGCAAACGCTTCCAGCAATCGCGGCGTGTAGCGCCGCATCTGGCTATACCCCTCGTCGATAAGATGGAGATGATCGAACGCTTCCGGTTGCGCCAGCTTTTCCGCTTCCGTGATGCTTTGCGTGAAGGTGTCCCAAGGGATAACCGCCTCAATTGCGGTAAACGGGTCGGCGCCGGTCTTGCGCGCATCGATCAGCGCATGTCCCACACGCGAATACAGCCGCAACTTGTCGTTGATCGCCTTGCCCTTGTTATGGAAAGATTCAGCGTGCTTGCGTTTCGCGTCGGAGAACATCTTGCCGACAATTCTATCGTTCAAATCCAGTATCTGGTCGATGACAGTAGCTTGGGTATCGATCAGCATTGCTGCCAGCGTTGCATGCCGCCGCGTTTCTTCCAAGTCGCGCAAATGTTGAATGCTCATCTGCGCCCCTTCGCGGGCCAGTTGTGTCAGACGGCCTTGATGCACCATTTTCTCCAGGCCGACCGGCAAGCCGACCTCCCGAATAGCATCAAGGCGATCAAGATGCAGCAGGATGCGCCTTGCCTTCGCCTCACCTGGTGGCTGGCGCAGCCAGGTCAACACGATGGTGCGCACGTCTTCGCGTGGGATGAGCAGCTTGTCCAGTTGTTTGCGGTGCGCGGCATCCAGTCCTTCGGTCAATCGCTGGTAGAATAAACGCGTACCGCGAGCCAACGCTTCCGCACATAAACGGTCGATGACTCGTGCGGGCGGCAAAATGATGTGATGCTTGCGCAATATTTCGATCAACTGCTGTGCGATCACTACCCCTTTGTTTGTCTGAAGCGCCAGCTCCGTCAGCGCACCGCGTTGCTTCCGGTATTCCCCGGCAGTGAATGGACGATAGTCAAACGCCGTTTGCAATTCTAGCGCATGTTCGCGCCGGGTCTCGTCGCGTTGGGCGTATTCGGACCATGAGGCAGGATTGATATGCAACTGCCGTGAGACATGAGACAGAAGGCCGTCTGACGGCATCGTATCGGCAGCCATCGCGAAACCGGGATAGCGCAGGTAGCACAGTTGGACAGCGAAACCGAATCGGTTGTGCTCGCCGCGTCGCTGGCGAATGATCGACAGATCGCGCTCGTCGAATGTGTAATGCCGCGCAATCTCCACATCGGAGCCTGGAAATACGAACAGCGCTTCCAGTTGGACGGTGGTAAGGAGCGATCGGCGTGGCATAGATTATTCTGTCGTCCGCAAATATTGGTAAAGCGTTTCCCGGCTGATGCCGAACTCACGGGCTAGTGAGGCCTTTTGTTCGCCTGCAGCGACCCGTTGCCGCAGCTCGGCAATTTTCAGATCGGAGAGCGATTTCTTGCGGCCACGGTAAGCACCGCGCTGTTTGGCTAACACGATACCTTCGCGCTGGCGCTCGCGGATCAGAGAGCGTTCGAACTCCGCGAATGCGCCCATGACCGACAGCATCAGATTCGCCATCGGCGAGTCTTCGCCGGTAAAGCTGAGATGTTCTTTGACGAATTCTATTTGCATGCCGCGCTGCGTCAGCATTTGCACGATGCGCCGCAAATCATCGAGATTGCGCGCTAGGCGATCCATGCTATGCACCACCACGGTATCGCCCGTGCGGGCGAAACTCATCAGTGCTTCCAGTTCCGGCCGCTTGATATCCTTACCCGACGCTTTGTCGGTAAAAGTGCGGTCAACCTTGATGCCATCCAGTTGACGTTCCGGGTTCTGGTCGAAAGTGCTGACCCGGATGTATCCAATGCGCTGTCCAGTCATGAAATTCCCCTGAAAATGTCAGGAAAGACTCTAAGACCTCTAACGAGATATGTCAATAAATTAAAAATGCTATTCTATCCTGACGCTATTTACACAGGGCATCTGACATCAGGATAGGCTATAGCTCAACTTGACGCTTGGCAGCGCATGAAACGAAACGCGGTTTGCTTGTTGCGAGCAATCGAGATACAATGTATCTCAACTATAAAAGGAGGCCGCGATGGCGACTACCACAATGGTCCACGTCCGCGTGGACGAACAAATCAAGGCGCAAGCCACCGAGACGCTTGCCGCAATGGGGCTGTCCGTCTCTGACGCCGTGCGCGTGTTTTTGATGCGCGTGGTCGCCGAGCAGCAAATGCCGTTCGCACTCAAAGTACCGAATGCCGAAACTCGTGCAGCCATGGCTGAGGCCAACGAGATCGCCCGCACGCGTCGTGCTCGCTTTGGTACGGCCACTGAACTGTTCGATGACATCGAAAAGAACAGCCGCAAGTAAGCGCGCCCCGCTGCCGCGCGCAGCGGACTATGCAAAGTCATTCCTGAAGGACTGGGAGCGGTTGTCGCGGGCTGGCCGGTACGACATGAACCGGCTCAAGGAAGCCATGCTCTTGTTAATCGCCAACAATGCACCGCTTGGTGCAGAGTGGCTCGATCACCCGTTGGGGGGATCCCTTCGTTTTCAGTGCAATAACTGACGGTAGGCGAAGCCAGTATTGGCGCGCTGGTCTCTCAACAACTGATTGATTGTATGTGTAATGCTGTTCGCTTTTAAATGGCGTATTGTGTCACCCATCACTGATGGAGGCACACAAT
>CANJMS010000095.1 GCA_947475825.1 Nitrosomonadales bacterium | reverse complement strand
GCACCAAGGCTAAACTGAAAGCCGCAACAACCGAGCACATGCTGACATTGGAAAAATCACCTGAGCGTGTCAAAAAATACTTCCAAGATTCTCGCGTAAAATATGCGGCATGAAAACTTCAAACTTCATCTGGCCGGATCAATAGTTGCCCGCCGTAACATTTTCGGGGACAATTCGGCCTCATCTATCTAAGCTGTATTCACTTTTAATTCCAATTTCTGATAAACAGGAGCACAAGGCGGCAAGAATGAGGCGACGAAGACAGTACATTTGAGTACGGCTAGAAGCCGAAAACGAAGCCAACACTGTGATCGTTTTTATCAGGAATTGGAATAACAAGGAAGATGTGGATATGTCCGAGATTGCCCCGTTGCCAATCGTCGAAACAAAAATTACCCAGTCGGTTCGCGAAAAATCTAATCAACCGATTCAAATTCCAGCCCAACCACCATTACGCTGGCACTTCGATCCGCAGGTGCTGGAAGTGGAGCAGCGCATCTTGTTTGAGCAAGGCTTTAACTACGTTGGTCATGAATTGTTGGTGCCCAATCTAGGTGACTATCACGTCCCCAGCCAACTCAATAACGCCAAGATATTAGTCCGCAACCAACATGGCGTAGAATTACTATCTAATATCTGTCGGCATCGGCAGGCCATCATGCTGGAAGGACGCGGCACTGTAAAAAATATTGTGTGTCCGCTGCATCGCTGGAGTTATCGGTTGGATGGAACCATGTTGGGTGCGCCGCATTTTCCAGAAAACCCTTGCCTGCCCCTGAATAAAACGCCGCTGCAAAATTGGAATGGCTTGTTGTTTGCCAGTCAGCGCAATGTGGCCAAAGACCTCGCCGCCATGCCCGCGTTAAAGGAACTTGATTTTTCAAATTATCTTTTAAATCGCGTTGAAGTCGAAGAATATGCATTCAACTGGAAAACTTTTATTGAGGCATATCAAGAAGACTATCACGTCGAGCCCTTCCACCCGGGCTTGGGAAAATTCGTAGACTGCAATGATTTACACTGGGAGTTTGGCGATTGGTACTGCTTGCAGACTGTGGGCATACAGCGTGATTTACGCAAAGTGGGCAGCACTACCTACGGCAAGTGGCAGGAACAAATTCAGCGCTACCACCATGGCGACATGCCACGCTTCGGCGCAATCTGGCTGACGCTTTATCCGAACATCATGATCGAATGGTATCCCGGCACACTGGTGGTCAGCTCTGTCATACCCAATGGAGTGGATGCTTGCACACACATTGCCGAATTTTATTATCTTGAAGACATCGTTTTATTTGAACGTGATTTCATTGCTGCAGAAAAAGCCGCGTACCATGAGACCGCAAAAGAGGACAATATCATCTGTCAGAAAATTCATCAGGGGCGTCAATATTTATACCAGCAAGGCATAGAAGAAATCGGCCCGTATCAATCGCCTATGGAAGATGGGCTGCAGCACTTCCATGAATTTTTATTGCGGCAGTTAACGCCGCACATTAAATAACTTAAACAACATCAGTTTGATTTTATAGGCAGTGTGAATTGCCCCGACCATTCATTTTAAATGCAGCATTACAACTTGATGCGAAACCGTGTCCAGCCAAATCTTTTCGGTAACGTTTTAACGCATTCCTCTCTATATCAAACTAGTTTTCCAACATCGATATTACGATGCATTTTCTCATTGAAAGCCGTTTCGATACTGTGACATATCGCCGCCAAACTGTTCGCAGCCACCCTTGCCGAGGCGATGAAGATGTGGCTGGATAACGAATATCCCGGATGCGGAGAAGAAGGTATTCCTGAAAATATTTTCAGGTTCCCGCATGAAAATATGCTGCATGAGAACTTCAACTGACCGAATCAATAATGACATAAAAGTAAAAGGAGTATGCTGGAACAGGCTTGGATGATTGAAAGGGCTGATGATGAGCACAGTTATTGATCCTGTATGTGGTATGAACGTCGATACCGAGCAGGCGCGCAATGTGGTGCGTGATGGCAAGCACTATTACTTCTGTTCGCAGCACTGTATGGATAAATTTGTTGCGGATGCTGGCAAATATCTCCAGCCAAAACTTCTACAGCCAATCGCGCCGATTCCACTCTCTGCTATTCCGTCCACGCCACCATCCTCCAGTGGCTACACCTGCCCGATGCACCCTGAGATTATTCGCAATGAGCCGGGCGCTTGCCCGATTTGTGGCATGTCGCTTGAAGCAATGTATGCAACAGCGGAAGACAACTCTGAGTTGCATGACATGACGCGCCGCTTTTGGGTGAGTTTGGCGTTGGCATTACCTGTGTTCGTGATGGCAATGGTGATGGATTTAGTCCCGCAAATTATTCCCGACAATGTATCGATGCCGCTGCTGATTTGGATTCAGTTTGCATTGGCAACCCCGGCGGTGCTGTGGAGTGGCTGGCCGATTTTCCAGCGCGGCTGGGCATCACTAGTAAATCGCAGTCTCAATATGTTTACCTTGATCGCACTGGGTGTAGGTGTAGCGTGGATTTACAGTGTGGTGGCAATGCTATTGCCGGAAATTTTTCCGCCGACCATGCATACGATGGGCGGCATGGTGCCAGTGTATTTTGAAGCGGCGGCAGTCATCATGGCACTGGTGCTGTTAGGACAGGTGATGGAGTTGCGTGCACGCAGCCAGACCAGCGCAGCGATTAAATTATTGCTCGGCCTCGCACCGAAAACCGCACGCATCGTACACACAAATACCAAAGGAGAAATAATTATTGAAACAGACATCCCGCTAGAGCAGGTGCAACTTGGTGATGTGCTGCGTGTGCGTCCTGGCGAGAAGGTGCCAGTGGATGGGGTGATGCTCGAGGGCCGCAGTGCGCTGGATGAATCGATGGTCACAGGCGAATCTATTCCTGTAGAAAAAACCGCTGGGGCGCGACTCATCGGTGCCACGCTCAACGGCACAGGCAGCTTGTTGATGCGCGCCGAGCGCGTCGGTGCCAATACACTGTTAGCGCAGATTGTGCATATGGTCAGCGCAGCGCAACGTTCGCGCGCACCTATTCAAAGATTAGCTGACGTGGTCGCGGGTTATTTCGTTCCGGCAGTGATGTTGGCAGCACTCACTACGCTAGCGGCATGGGGTATCTGGGGGCCAGAGCCGAGGTTGGCACATGCCATCGTCAACGCCGTGGCGGTTTTGATTATTGCCTGCCCATGCGCGCTGGGATTGGCTACACCGATGTCTATCATGGTCGGCATCGGGCGCGGAGCGCAATTAGGTGTGCTCATTAAAAATGCCGAAGCGTTAGAAATGATGGAAAAAGTAAACACCTTGGTGGTGGATAAAACTGGCACCCTGACTGAGGGTAAGCCAAAGTTGGTTTCGATCATTGCGCTCAGCGGATTTTCAGAGCAACTACTATTACAACTGGCAGCTAGTTTAGAGCGTGCCAGCGAACACCCACTGGCGGCCGCTATCATTAATGGGGCGCAGGATAAAGGATGCATGCTGACAGCAGTTACAGAGTTCCGTTCCATCACGGGTATGGGCGTGATTGGTAAAGTTGAGGGTTATGTGGTCGCTTTGGGTAATCTAAAATTATTCGAAACATTGAAAATTGATGCTGGTGAATTGCCCACCCGTGCCGAAGTGTTGCGCAGCGATGGACAGACGGTAATGTTGCTGGCTGTAAATAGTACAGCGGCAGGGTTGATTGCCGTGACTGATCCAATCAAGGAATCAACGCAGGATGCAATACGTACTCTGCATGAACAAGGTGTGCAAGTAATTATGCTCACCGGAGACAATCGCGTGACAGCTGAAGCAGTAGCGAGAAAATTAGGTATCGATCAAGTACAAGCGGAAATTTTGCCGGAACAAAAAGTGTCTGTCATTAAACAATTGCAAGCGCAGGGTCGCATTGTAGCAATGGCTGGTGATGGCATCAACGACGCGCCTGCGTTGGCGCAAGCGCAGGTCGGTATTGCAATGGGCACGGGAACTGACGTGGCAATGGAAAGTGCAGGAATTACCTTGGTAAAAGGTGATCTGCGCGGCATCGTACACGCGTTGCACCTGTCTCGTGCCACCGTGAGGAATATCCGGCAAAATTTAATCTTTGCGTTTGCCTATAACGTGCTGGGGATACCTGTGGCGGCAGGTGTGCTGTACCCGATGTTTGGTTTGCTACTCTCGCCCATTATCGCTGCTGCAGCGATGAGTTTCAGCTCTGTGTCAGTTATTGCAAATGCACTGAGGTTACACAAATTACAGCTATGACATATAGCAAGCATATCGATACTCGATCATTGAGATGCTGTGAAAGGAAATTAAGAAAGAAGTGCTGCTGGCGACCGCGTTGCCCGGTTCGGGGTGATGCGGTTAGATGACCGCAATGAGCCGCCCCTAGGAGTTTGTCGGACTTCGTGTTTTTTGTGATGCCGAACGAATTGATTATTAATATTATAGACAACTGAATAAAGCACCCCGCCGCAAGCAGCGGGGTATTAAGCACGCTCTCCAAGCTATTGTCTTTCGACAGCCTTCGCCCCCAGGGGCGGGGAATTGAACCCAGAGAGATTAAAACTGGGGAGGTTTCATGAACGGCTGAGGCAAATTGAAGATGAATATGGCAGAATAAAACGCAAATAGTGTTGCCTATGTTCCAGACCGCTCAAGGTCAATTATTAGAGGTGTCCTTCAATACAGCCTGTTTGCTGCGCTGATATAAATAATAATGCTCTGGGCGTGTTCCCGGCCGTCTGGCTTCCCATAGCTTGATCCATTCCGCCCCATTCTTGGAAAGTTGTAGCGGCTCACCTTGTATAACTAATAAGTCGCACACATTCTGCGCCTGATTAAGGGTGTTGATTCCGCCAAAATATTGCAGCATCACTCGCTGTGTATCGCCTATATGTTGTGAGGCTACACACTGATGCTGTACTGGAAGCGCATGTTTCAGTGAGGTGAATACACTGCGATAACTTTTACCTGTGTCCAACCATGGCAGCCATATCGTCATAACGAGCACCCATACCAGCGTCACCCCAGCGGCCCAGTTCACCACCGCACGGCGCATCGAGCGTCTGACTCGCCAAACCAGAATCATCCACAGTACGGTAAAAATTATTCCTATCCAGAAGGCGGGCGTTTCCACACTAGGCTCAAAGCCGGGATGATAATCCTTGAGCAGAGTGGTCACTCGGGTGCGATTATTCAGCAGCAAGCCTGCCCACGCCCACCATAATAAAATGGTTAACAAGCCGAAGGTCATAATACCAAACCAGTTCAGCGCATTTGCTGCGCCGCGCCGCAGTGTAGAAAGTGCGGCACAGGCCAGCAGTGCGAGCGGCAATAACAGCGGCATGGCATGCTCTTCGCCATAGTTAGGTGAAAAACTTAGCACCAGCAGCATGACAACGAAACTTGCCAACAGCAATTGCAATGCTGTCTCCTGCATTATTTTTAATCGCGCCCGCCACACCGCCCACACCGCTAGTGGTAAGGCTGGCCAAGCAAACCACATTAGCGTTTTAAGATAATGCAGCAGCCCCGGAAAATCTCCACGCCGCATGAAGTCTAGCCAGCGTCCGATATTTGCATCCCACGCCCACACCATAAACAATTCGGGTGACCGTAGATAAAGCAAAGTAGGCCAGATTAAAATCCACGGTAACGCACACAACAATGCAATGCCTAAGCTGGAAAAATATGTGTGTGTGCGCCAGGCACTAAAAATTAACAATGTTGCGCTGATGATTAAAAATAATACGAGCGCAGTAAAATCGTTGGACATGAATCCTATGCCTACGCCACAGCCTAGGGCAATGCCCGCCACCAGCGGGTAACGCAAACTTTTTGCATACCCGAATAACATGATGGCGCAACCCGCTAGCAAAGCTAATTCTGAGAAGAGTTCATGTGCGTGAACCAACAACCCTAGGCAGCCAATTAAAATAATCACCGCCGCCCAGCCGCGTCCTGTACCAAATAATTCGCGGCCAGTTAGCCCAACAAATATCAATGTGATTGAGGTGTACAAGCCACTCGCTAAACGTGCGCCATCATGGAGAGACAGGAGCGGAGAAAATAATTTTGCCAGTAGGGCAGCGGTCATATAAAACAGTGGCGGGTTGTCCATGTCTGGCTGCCCAGCCAAAGTTGGCACCAGCCAATCACCGCTCTGTACAATGTGATAAACCAGTGCGAAGCCATATGCGTCTATGGATTTCCACGGATCATGGCCGATCAGCCCTGTTGCCATCCACACTGCACACAGCAACCCTAATGTCCAGGCTTTCGCTGGAAGGACAGATTCTTTATGTTCTTGAAATGTAAATTCCTGATGAGAGTACATGGATAATGAATAGTTAAAGTTTGAAAAGGCTCTAGTTACATTAAGTAAGAATGAGATCATTACCTGCCGCCTGAGCCAATAGCAGCGAGGGATTTAGCAAACCGCTGGTTGTCCGGTCGATGGCACGGAACCAGCCCAGATAGCTTTCGAGGTACTTGGTTGCAACACCCTGGAAACGCTGCATCCAGCCCTTGAGGCGGGAGTCGTAAGCATTGACGTTT
>CANJMS010000094.1 GCA_947475825.1 Nitrosomonadales bacterium | reverse complement strand
GCTCGTGGCGGTAAAATCGAGTGCAAAACATTGAACAAGTTGCCTGAATTTAGCTTCACTGATTCGAGAACGGCAATAATATCTATTTTTATTAATCATCTTAGTAAGTTACCACACTTTAAAATGTGCTTAACTTCCTAAGACCCTAATCTTATATAAAAACCAATAATAATCAATAGCATAACCTGAAATACCCGGGCGCTAATGCTAATATGAGCGGTTAAGTTGCGTGTCTGCTTGGGTTGTGAGTTATTTAGGAATGTCAACATGGTTTTTAATGCAGTGCGCAGTGAAAAATCTCCTGTGTTGAGTGTGCGCGAGCTCAACCAAATTACTAAGCAATTGTTGGAAAATGAACTTCCATTGCTGTGGGTGAGCGGGGAGATTTCCAACTTTATGTGTGCCGCATCCGGCCACTGGTATTTTGCACTGAAAGATGCGCACGCGCAGGTGCGTTGTGTGATGTTTAAGCATAAAAATCAGTATCTGGAGGGTGCTCCCAAGAATGGTATGCAGGTCGAGGTGCTGGCGCTGCCCACGTTGTACGAAGCGCGCGGGGAATTTCAACTCACCCTGGAGCAAATGCGACCCGCCGGGCTGGGCGTATTGTACGAAGCCTTTGTTAGGCTTAAGACCAAATTGGAAGCAGAGGGATTATTTGATGCAAAGCATAAACGTCGCTTGCCTTTGTTGCCTGAGAAAATCGGCATTATTACCTCACTGCAAGCCGCCGCTTTGCGCGATGTGTTGACCACGCTCAACAAGCGTATGCCCGGAATCCCTGTTGTGCTGTATCCCACCGCCGTACAGGGGGCAGATGCTGCACAAAAAATTGCACAGGCTATTCAAATTGCCAACAAGCGTGCCGAGTGCGATGTGTTGTTGCTGTGTCGTGGTGGTGGCAGTATTGAAGATTTGTGGCCGTTTAATGAAGAGGTGGTTGCGCGTGCCATCGCGCACAGCACCATTCCTATCGTGAGCGGAGTAGGGCACGAGACCGATTTCACCATTGCTGATTTTGTCGCCGATTATCGTGCTGCTACACCCACTGCTGCTGCTCAAATTGCTACACCCGAGCGACAGCAATTGTTGCAACGCTTACGACACGCGCACGCACAGTTAATGCAGAGTAAGCAGCGCTATACAGAAGGTCTGATGCAACAATTGGATTATTTACAGCGACGTTTAGTGCATCCGGCGCACCGGGCACAGCAGCAGGTGCAACATTTGAATGCCTTGCAATTGCAAATGCAAACCTTGCACGCGCACACCATGCAGCGCCAGCAATGGCAGTGGCATAGCCTGTTGCAGAGATGGCAGGCCAATATTCCAGATGTGCAATGGGCTGGTATACAATTGGAAAAACTTGCACAACGGTTTCCTGCGGCCATGCAAAGTGCGCTGCAAGGCCGTGATAAACAACTCAATAGTCTGCTCGCAAACTTGCAACATCTGAGTCCGCAACAAGTATTGGCGCGGGGTTACAGCGTGGTGCGCGATGAGCAAGGCAATGTAGTGGCAGATAGTGGACGGGTGTCGCGAGGCGCGCAATTGGATATTACCTTTGCTCATGGTTGGGCGCGCGCCGAGGTGAAAGATAAGGGCGGTTAGTGGCTAGTACATCCCCATTTATAGCAGAGGAGTTTAATTCCAGTTTCCGATAAAAAGGAGCACAAGGCGGCAAGGATGAGGCGACGGTGCGTGGTTGTTGCCGATTCATCGGCTGTACAACCACGGTCTACCCCTTGCGGGTGAAGATAGTACATTTGAGTACGGCTATAACCAATGACTTGCCCAGCGTCTTTTGCTGGGTTAGTCAGATGGCTAGTTGTTTCACTCAGGAACCGAAGACGAAGGTATCACAGTGATCGTTTTTATCGGGAATTGGAATAAGGTGCGTTTAAGCGGTTGTTATTTTCATGGCAGGCGGAATAATTTTCCAATGTCGGTGGAGTGAATAGGTACAAAATTTAACATGGATAACCCCGATCTCCTATTGCTCGCGCGCACCCAGTTCGGGATCAACATCGCATTTCATATTTTGTTCCCGACGCTGACTATTGCGCTGGCCTGGTTTCTGCTTTTTTTTCGCGTGCAATATGCCCGCACACGCGATGCTACATGGTTGGCAACCTACAAGCTGTGGCTGAAAATTTTCGCGTTAACATTTGCGATGGGCGTGGTGTCTGGCATCACCATGTCATTTCAATTTGGCACCAACTGGCCGGGCTATATGCTTAAAGTTGGCAACATCGCAGGGCCGCTGCTGGCATACGAAGTGCTGACCGCTTTTTTCTGGAAGCCACTTTTCTGGGGGTGATGCTGTTCGGCATGGAGCGCGTTTCGACGCGGCTACATATTGCAGCCAACGCTATCGTTGCAATAGGCAGCACGCTCTCAGCGTTCTGGATACTCGCGCTGAATTCATGACGCAAACCCCGGCCTGACCGCATCCTTTGTGGTGGCGGGGCTGTCCGCTTGGCGTTTGCTGAATACACCAACCGACTCATCGGCTTTGCGTACCTTGCGTATTGGCCTAGTAGTGGCAGCGATACTCGCGCCGTTGCAGATTTTGGTGGGGGACATGCATGGGCTGAACACGATGAAACACCAGCCCGCAAAAATCGCTGCAGTCGAAGCTTTATGGCAAAGTGGTAAAGGCGTGCCGTTGGTGCTGTTCGCTATCCCCAACGCGCAAACGCAACACAACGATTACGCCATCGAAGTGCCGAAATTAGCCAGTCTGATTCTGATCCATGACCTCGATGGTGAAGTGCAAGGACTGGATGCTTTCAAACAAAATACACCGCCAGTTGCACCGGTATTTTTTGCGTTCCGTTTGATGGTTGCGCTGGGCATGTGTATGCTGCTCATTTCATGGGCGGGGGTTTGGTTGACGCGCAAAAAACATCCGCCGCGCTGGTTGTTGTGGATTTTTGCCTGCTTCACCTTCTCCGGCTGGTTAGCCACACTCTGCGGTTGGATGGTGACTGAAATTGGTCGGCAGCCATGGCTGGTCACTGGCGTGTTACGCACTGCGGACGCAGTCGGAAAAATGTCTGAAGCATCGTTGGGTTCCAGCTTAACAGGCTATGTTTTGACCTATACCGGAATGCTCCTGGCATACATGGTGGTCATTACACATATGGCGGGCAAAGGCAGTTCTGTCGAAGCCAGATCACCGACGGACAAGTCATGAGCTACGACCAACTCATTTTGACTTTTGGCTTGCTGATGGGTATTGCCATTTTACTGTATGTCATTTTGGATGGCTACGATCTGGGCGTGGGGATGCTGATGCCCGCAGCCGATGCACAAGAGCAGGAAGTCATGGTCGCTTCCATCGGCCCGTTTTGGGATGCCAATGAAACCTGGTTGGTGCTGGGCATTGGCATATTACTGGTGGCGTTTCCTAAAGCGCATGGCATCGTACTTACTGCACTTTATTTGCCAGTCACGGCCATGTTGATCGGCTTGATGCTGCGCGGTGTCGCGTTTGAATTTCGCATCAAGGCCGAAGGCTGGCACCGCGAATTGTGGAACTGGCTGTTCTGGTTCGGCTCATTGATGGCTTCCCTCGCGCAAGGGTTGATGCTCGGCAGATACATCACCAGCTTTGAAGCCGGTGTTATCTACTGGATGTTTGGGTTGCTGGTAGGAGTCAGCCTGTGCGGCGGCTACATCCTGCTCGGCGCAACCTGGCTGGTCATGCGTACCGAAGGCGTATTGCAAAGAAAAGCGATGATCTGGGCGCGCTGGGGATTGCTGTGGGTATTAATCGACATCGCCCTGGTAAGCATTGCTACCCCCATGCTCAGCCATACTGTATCGCTCAAGTGGTTTAGCTTTCCCGAAACACTCCCGCTGGTGATTTTCCCCATCGCAATACTGTACGCAGGCTGGCATGTGTTAATGGGAACCGGGCGGCTACTGGGCGGCGAGCGGCGCACCCGCAGCAGAGGAAAGGCTCGCGACTGGATGCCATTTGCCAGCGCAGCCATCATATTTTTATTGGCGTTCTGCGGTCTCGCCTATAGTGTTTTTCCGTACATCATCATCGACCAACTCACCATCTGGGAATCAGCCGCGCATATCAGCGCGCTGGAAATTATGCTGGTCGGCGTGGTGATCGTACTGCCGTTTTTGATTGCTTATACTATATTTGCCTACCGAGTGTTTCGTGGCAAGGTGAGCAAGGGATTGTATGAGTGACGTGCTTGCAACATTTATGTCGCTTGCAACACCCCATCCAACAGAAGTAATTTCCTTTGCATCTTGGACGCTAATTCCAGATCATGCGTCACGACAATAAAACTGGTGTTCAGTCGCACATTCAGCTCCTGCATTAACTCAAACAGTGCGTGTGCGCTGGTGCGATCCAGGTTGCCCGTTGGCTCATCGGCCAGCACGCAGGCCGGTTCGGTGACTAGAGCACGGGCGACGGCGACGCGCTGACGTTCTCCGCCGGAAAGTTCGGATGGCATGTGTGCCACGCGATGATTTAAGCCGACTAACTCCAGCATATTTGCGGCAATGGGTTCGGCTTTTTTGCTTGTCATGCCGCGTATGAGCAGTGGCATGGCAACATTTTCCAGCGCAGTAAATTCCGCCAGCAGATGATGAAACTGGTATACAAATCCCAGCGAACGATTACGCAATGTGCCGCGATCTGTTTCATTCATGGCTTGCACGTTTTGCCCGAGAATGCTGACACTGCCGGAGGTGGCATTATCCAGGCCGCCCAGCAGATGCAGCAGCGTGCTTTTGCCCGAGCCGGAGCTACCGACGATGGCGATGCGCTCACCGCGTGCAACATCAAGATCGACACTGTTTAGCACCGGAACATTCAATTTTCCTTGAACGAAAGTCTTGGACAAATTACGGCAAGAAATGACTACATCTGCGTTGGTGTTAATGTTATTCAGAGTTACGTTTTGCATTTTATTTAGTGGCTAGATTTTCATCCGTATTAAAATTTTGATTATTCCAATTGCAAGCTGAAATCACTCATAGCGCAGTGCCTCGGCGGGTTGCGTTTTGGACGCACGCCAGCTTGGATAGAGCGTGGCAAGCAGGCTGATCATGAACGAAATGCCGGTCACGATCAGTACGTCATCGCGTTGTACATCTGAAGGTAATTCATTGATAAAATAAATTTCTTTGGACAGGATATGTACGCCCAGCATGCGCTCTATAAAAGGGACGACCACATCAATGTTGAGTGCGAGCATGATACCTCCGCCCACTCCTAGCGCCAGCCCAACCAAGCCGATCAATGTACCCTGCACGATAAATATTTTCATGATGCTGCCGGGTGATGCGCCCAGCGTGCGTAAGATTGCGATGTCTGCTTGTTTGTCAGTTACTGCCATGACCAGCGTCGAAATAATATTGACGGCGGCAACGACGACAATTAAAAATACCACAATAAACATCATTTTCTTTTCAATCTGCACTGCGCGAAAATAATTGGCATGTTGGCGCGTCCAATCGTTGACATAAATATCGCGCGGCAATTCGCGTTCCATATCACGCGCTACTTGCGGAGCCATATCAAGATTTTTTAAGCGCGCACTGATGCCCGTGACCGCATCATTCATGCGATACAGTTTTTGTGCATCAGCCAAGTGAATTAAGGCGAGTGAGCTATCGTAAGGTGACATGCCAATTTCAAAAATGCTGACCACCTTGAATTGCTTCAGGCGCGGTAACATGCCAGCCGGGGTGATTTGACCTTGCGGTGTCATGAGCAGAATTTTGTCATCCAGACGCACCCCCAGCCCGCGCGCTAAATCCGTGCCCAAGGCAATGCCAAATTCCCCTTCGCGCAAGGATTCCAGCGAGCCGGATTTGATCTTGTCGGACAGGTCAATCACATGACTTTCACTCTCGGGAATAATGCCGCGCACCATAATGCCCTGCACGTTTTGCTCGTACGATAACATTCCTTGTCCGGTGATGAATGGCGCGGCTGCGGCAACCTGTGGGTGTGTAGAGGTCAAATTCAATACGCCTGACCAATCCGACAAAGAGCCATTTTCAGCAGTGATTTGCAAATGCGGGGCGATGCCCAGAATGCGCGCGCGGATTTCTTTTTGAAAGCCGTTCATTACCGACAGCACCACAATCAGCGCAGCAACGCCCAAAGCCATGCCCAGAATGGCAATGGCAGAGATTAAAGAGATGGATTGATTGCGGCGTTTGGCGCGAACGTAACGCAGGCCAATAAAGAGTTCGTAAGGTTGCAAAATATTTCCAGCAAAATAAAACAGACGCTAGTTTGCCATAAACGACCTTTTAAAGATGAACCATGTATGTGAATATTTTCAATGCCTACTCCCGGGAGGGGTGAGGGCAGGCAGGGTGGACATTCAAATGATCCCTTAATACGTTGAAAATAGCATTGTTATTTCGGCTCTTAACGGGGTGGCTGCCGGAAGAGTTTTGTGATGAGCCGAGATTTTCCATTAGGACGAAATCAAGGGGAATAAATTGGGGTAAATTTTGCGGGCAAATCGAAGGATTTGGATGCATTCCATAATCCTTGCATCCAAGTGCGCTGTTGCATAGCTAAAGCAAGATTCAATATTGTTTTTCGGCTTT
>CANJMS010000093.1 GCA_947475825.1 Nitrosomonadales bacterium | reverse complement strand
CCGAAAGGAACTGATCTATCAGGATATTCGCAGACTGACCTGAATAAAATTGCTTTACGGTTGAATCAGCGCCCACGGAAGACCTTGGGGTTTTACACACCAGCAGATAAACTAGAGGCCAGTGTTGCGATCATCGGTTGAACCTGCCACTTCTTTCTTGCAAAAAGCTAAATTTGATGTTCAACCGAGCCCAAACGCATTGGAAGAATCTGATGAAGTGCAGCCCAATAATTGATTGCAAAATCGTGCCTCTCTCTATCCAGTCGATATTAACCGGGAGCCTATTCACCTCTACGCTGCGGCCATTGGTGTTGACACTCTCCATACTGGCTATGTCGCTGGCTGCGCCGACGCAAGCAGCCGAGGTTACAACGTTCATTGGACAGCGCTATGGTGGCAATTTTAATGACTCTAATACCGCAGTCAATTTCGATTTGGTGGATGCCCCTTCCTTTGGATTGGTGCTCGATTTTAATCAGGAGCCAGACCAGCAGATTGAAGTAATGTTGAGCCGTCAAAACACGAATCTGAAAACTTCAGGGACATTTACGGGCGACACTCTGTTTGATCTCACGATTGATTATTACCACATAGGCGGACTTTATATGTTGCCGACAATTGATCTTATTCGGCCCTTCATATCTGGTACCTTAGGCCTCACCCGGATGGCACCGAATCGAGCTGACCTGACAACAGAAAATCTCTTATCACTCTCGCTCGGCGGCGGTGCAAAGATTTTTTTCAACCAACAATTTGGGTTGCGGTTCGATGCGCGCGGCATTTTCACTATGCTCAATTCAGACTATGCGGTCTTCTGCTCAGGCGGCTGCAACATTCAAGTTAAAGGCAGTGGTTTTGTGCAGACAGAGATGAGTGCGGCGTTGATAATGCGCTTTTGATCATGACGCTGAGTGTCAACATTGTGTTGAATACTGTCCCAAGCGCATCACCAATAAAGAAATTCTATGAAATTACTCGAAACCGATATCAGCCCCTATGTGCGCAAAGTGCGTTTGGTGTTACTGGAAAAATATCTCGCACGAATATCTCATCGCTCCACCGTGCGAACCGACTGCCCAAATCAAAAAAGCTGCTTTTCATGTCAGTTCGTTTCCGCGTGGACACTTTTTAGTTAGATGGTAACGCGTCATGCGGTAATTCATGTACTATAAAACTGAATTTTTTAGGAATACTCTTAATTTCAGAACCTAAAAAACACCTACCCCTGCGGCGTAGGTCACCCCAAGTGACAAATAAAAAAGTGATGAAAGAAGGAAAATGGATCTGCAATTACACGTCCAAAACATGCTTACCCCTATTCTTTCTGCTGCCTCCCCTCACGAAAACAGAGCTATTCTTTTAGGTCTAAGCGGCGGAGTAGATTCCATTGTGTTGTTGGATCTGTTGCATCAATGGTCGCTTAAAAATTCCTGGTCTTTACGCGCATTGCATGTGCACCATGGCATCAGTCCACATGCGGATTCATGGGCAACATTTTGTGCTGACTCGTGCGAAAAACTGAATGTGCCCTTGCAGGTTGAACGGGTGAATATTGCGCCGTTTCGAGCGATGGGAGTGGAGTCGGCCGCGCGACAACTGCGCTATGCTGCATTGCTCAGTCAGCCCGCAGATTACATTGTGCTGGCGCATCATCAGGACGATCAAGCTGAGACACTGCTCCTGCAATTATTGCGTGGCGCGGGTGTGCGCGGTGCAGCGGCGATGCCGATGGTTAAGCAGGCTATCGCTAAAAAGACTATGGCTAAACAGATTATGCACGAAAGTATCCATGAAAAAATATTGCTGCGACCACTGCTGGATGTGCCGCGCAATGAGTTGGTTAAATACGCACAGGCGCATGGCTTGCAATGGATAGAAGATGAAAGCAATGCTGATGATCGCTACCCGCGCAACTTTTTGCGTCATCGCGTGTTGCCAATTTTAGAAGTGCGTTTTCCTGCGTATCGCGCAACCTTGTCGCGCAGTGCACGAAACTTTGCCGAGGCGAGTGAGTTGCTGGATGAACTTGCTTTGCAAGATTGGGCGCTACAGGAGTTAAATCAGCACGCACAAGTTAATAAAGCAACATTGAAAGTATCACGTTTGTGTGAATTAAATTCAGCGCGTGGAAAAAATCTGCTGCGGTATTTTTTTGCCAGCTTAAAGGCTCCCACACCAGACAGCACAAAGCTGGAAGAAATGCTGCATCAACTTTGCTATGCGCGCAGCGATGCGACTGTGTGCGTAAACTTTGGCGGATGGCAAGTGCGGCGTTATCAGGGCATGGTCTACGCCGCGCCAATATGTTCTGTATTGACTAAAGAATTTAGAGATGATTTTTGTGTTGCATGGCGTGGAGAATCTGTTTTGTCATTACCAAATTTGGGCGGCACTTTACATTTTCAATCTGTGAGCGGGCAGGGTATCAGCCTGAAAAAGTTGCAGCTAAAACCAGTCACCGTGCGGCTACGGCGCGGCGCAGAACGTATTCGTCCACACGCGCAACGGCCAACTCGCACCTTGAAAAATTTGTTTCAAGAACATGCTATTCCACCTTGGCAACGCGACCGTTTACCTCTACTATTTTGTGGAGAAGATTTGGTGTGGGTGGCCGGAATTGCTACTGCGGAAAACTATTGGTCGCAGCCCGGTGAAACAGGTATGCAGCTCGTGTGGAATTTAGATTGAAAAATATTAACGGAGAAATATATGGTTCAAATAATTATTCTTATCATCGTCACCGTTATGGTTTCGACGTTTATTTACGCAGCATCACGCCATGATGCGTTTCGTATTGAGCGTTCAACGAACATCCAGGCATCACCCGAAAAAATATTTGCGTTGATTAATGATTTCAAACAATGGGAGGAGTGGTCGCCTTGGGAAAAAATTGATCCCGCGCTGAAGCGTACTTACAGCGGGCCAACGAGTGGTATAGGTGCGGTGTATGCATGGCAGGGCAATAAAAATGTGGGGCAGGGGCGGATGGAAATTATCGAGGCATCACCTTTTTCCAAAGTGACCATCAAGCTGGATTTTATCGCACCATTTGCAGCACACAACACAGTTGAATTCACGCTGGTTAAAAAAGGTGACACCACTAAGCTGACGCAAGCGATGTATGGCTCCAGACCTTATATATCAAAGCTGATGGGATTATTTTTAAGCATGGAGAAAATGGTCGGTGGGAAATATGAAGAGGGTCTGGCTAACTTGAAAAATATCGCTGAACAGTCATTTACAAATTGATTTCAGGGAAAGTGGAGCAAGTCATTCAATAAGCGCGAGACGAACAACAAGGAATCTTTTCCAGCAAACTTCTTTGTGTTAACCCTTGTTTTGCTATCCCATATTTTGCTATCAGAGCTAAAGCATGACAAAATCGCGCCCCTTTAGATTATCGCCTTATCCCCTACTCCATGCCATTGCTCACCTTAGAAAAAGCCAGCCTCGCTTTTGGACACCATGCCTTGTTGGATCACGTCGAATTTCAATTGGATGCAGGCGAGCGCGTCGGTTTAATTGGTCGAAATGGCGGTGGCAAATCCAGCATGTTGCGTGCGCTGGCGGGTGAAGTTAAGTTAGATGACGGAAAAGTGTGGCGCACACCCGGTCTGCGGCTGGCATATGTACCGCAAGAGCCGTTGCTGAATTCTGACAATACTGTGTTTCAAGAGGTCTCCAATGGCCTCGGTGAAATTAGCCAGGTGCTGTTGGATTATCATGAGGTGTCGCACGCGCTGGGGCATTTGGATGGACATAGCGATATGGACGCGCTGCTGGAACGCTTGCAAGATTTGCAAACAAAATTGGAAGCACAAGACGGTTGGAACATTCAAGCACGTGTAGAAACCGCGATTAAAAAATTAAACCTACCGGAAGACGCGCTCATCGGCTCGCTCTCTGGAGGCTTAAAAAAGCGCGTGGCACTGGCACGCGCGCTAGTCACCACGCCCGAAGTATTGCTGCTGGATGAGCCGACCAACCACTTGGATTTTTCGTCGATTGAATGGTTGGAAGGCTTGCTCAAAGAATTTTCTGGCAGCGTAATTTTCGTTACCCATGACCGACGTTTTTTGGATAACGTCACCACGCGCATTATCGAATTGGATCGTGGCAATCTCGCGTCTTTCCCCGGCAGTTTCGCGGCGTATCAAATTAAAAAAGCCGAGATGCTGGAAGTGGAAGCCACCCATCAGCAAAAATTTGACAAGGTGTTGGCGCAGGAAGAAGTTTGGATACGCCAAGGTGTGCAAGCGCGGCGCACGCGCAACGAAGGCCGGGTGCGGCGCTTGGAGCAGCTGCGTTTGGATAGAGCAGCGCGACGTGATCGAGTGGGCACAGTCAAACTCAATGTGGATAGCGGCGAGCGTTCTGGAAAGCTGGTAGCCGAATTAATTAACGTCAGCAAAAGTTATACCCATAAAAAAATCATTGATGATTTTTCCTGTCGCATTATGCGTGGTGATCGCGTGGGTCTGCTGGGGCCGAATGGCGCGGGAAAATCGACGCTGCTAAAAATTATTCTCGGTGAATTGCAACCCGATTCCGGCACAGTACACAGCGGTACTAAATTGGCGGTGGCGTATTTTGACCAGATGCGTGAGCAGTTAAATGAAGAGGCGACTTTGATCGACACCATCAGCCCCGGCTCGGATTTCATTACCATCGGCGACAGTAAAAAACACGTCATCAGCTACCTCGAAGATTTTTTATTTCCGCCGCAACGCGCCCGCTCACCCGTGAAATCACTGTCCGGCGGCGAGCGCAATCGCTTGTTGTTGGCACGATTATTTGCCCGTCCCGCCAACGTCATGGTGCTGGATGAACCGACCAACGATCTGGATATTGAAACGCTGGAACTACTTGAAGCTTTACTGCAGGAATATCAAGGCACATTGTTTTTGGTGAGCCACGACCGTGCGTTTTTGGATAATGTGGTCACCCAAGTGATCGCCTTTGAAGGCGATGGTCAACTGCGCGAATATGCGGGCGGCTATGAAGATTGGGTGCGAGCGCAGGCCTATGCCGATACCCAGGCGCGGCAGGAAAGCAAAGCCAGTGCAAAAAATACTGCGCCCGTAAGCAGTAAAAAATCCAGCGCACCGCAAGTAAAAATTCCCAGTAATGTCCCGGCAAAATCTGCGGTGAAATTAACTGCCAATGAATTGCGCGAGCTGGATCAGCTACCCGCTAAAATCGAAAAATTGGAACGCGAACAAGCCACCATCGCGCAGCGATTAAGTGATCCGACAATCTACCGCACCCACGCGGACGAGGCTAAAACATTGCAAGCGCGTTCAACCGAAATTCAGCAGACATTAGCTCAGCTTATGCAGCGCTGGGAGCAATTGGAAGGGCAGAAAACTGAGTAACTGTGGTATGCAATGATATATGCCATGCCAAAAACAAAGCATAAAACAGCTAACCGAACAGTATTGAGATTTGATCCTAATTGTTTTGTTGAAATGCTGGGGTATAACGGGCAAGCAACATCAAGCATCAATTGGACAATAAAAAACCGCAGGTGACGGCGGCTTTTTATTTATTCCATTTACAAACCCGCCGATGAAGGCGGGTAGGGAGGTTGGCCTCGACTGTGCTTTAGAACGTCAAACCCGCGCCGACCAATCCGGTCGTCAGTTGTGGCTTGATCCTGTAGGTACCGTGGTCAAATATGGTTATGCTCACTTCGCTTCCGTCGATGTGATGCCATTCGCCGAAAAGGTACATGTTGTCAGCTAGAGTCTGCCGAAATCCAGCTCCGAAGCCGACCCCCGAGAAATTGGCGGTGAGGTTTGAGGGGACAGCATTTAAGGTGGCGGCAGATTCCGATCTCGCCTGATTCAAGGTGAGTTTGCCGTAGGCAACTGTTGAAGGTCCAAGCTTCCAGCCTATTTCGCCAACGAAGCCCTTTAAGTCCTTAATTTTAGTTGTCATGCTGAATGCATCAGGAATGTTGTTGATACTATCCGCATCTAGCGACAAAGGATTTATATATAACCCGATTCCGATGATGATGTTGTCGGAGTAGGGGAAACGCACACCTCCTTCGATCTGACCAGTGAGGTTGCTCTTGCCAGAGGTCGTATTTACTGGAGGTGGAGTAGGACCAACCACGCCTCCGCCAGCACCACCTGGCAACCCCAAAAACACAACGTCTCCATTGACAGCATTGAAGCCCAGACCTCCGCTTATGTATCCCTGCATCTCGGCAGAGGCATACGGAGCAGCAACGAGTCCTGCGGCGGCGAACATGGAAATAAAAACGCGTTTTAACATTTTTTAGAACTCCTTATCGTTATGGTTATGAATAGGGGAGAAAAATTAAGTCCGAATCTAAAATGATGTGATGAGAGCCGGACACGCTGGCATTATGCCTTCTTAGTGGTTGTTGTCAACAAGCATACGTGTCCTAAAACGTCCAACCGCGAGCTGCCTGCCCGCTCTGCAAGTATAGGGAACCTTTAACCGAGATTTTCCAATAGAGCACAATTCCCAATGGAAGCCATTAGAGAATTACATTGATTCTATTGAAGTTTGGGTTGATTTTGAGTAGCGTATAGCCATCGCGATTTAAGTGCAGAGGAAGTCATGGGTTTTGAGCTGCGTTTT
>CANJMS010000092.1 GCA_947475825.1 Nitrosomonadales bacterium | reverse complement strand
TGTTCTATCTGCCCAGCTACAGTCCGGAGCTAAACCCGGAAGAGCGGCTTAACGCCGATTTGAAGCACGCCATTTATACAAAGGTTCCGGTACGCACCAAGGCTAAACTGAAAGCCGCAACAACCGAGCACATGCTGACATTGGAAAAGTCACCTGAGCGTGTCAAAAAATACTTCCAAGATTCTCGCGTAAAATATGCGGCATGAAAACTTCAAACTTCATCTGGCCGGATCAATAGTACGTAGTGGTGCGTAGTCTGCTTGGTTACTAAGCATCTCAATGCCCACATGCAAGTTACCCTGTACATCGCGATTAATACGACGAACTACCCCTACACCATAGTGTGGAATTTTTTCTGGTTGAATCCCCATCAGGGAACCTACCCTGATGTCTCCCGCACTCTTGGCCTGAAGTACGAAACTTCAGCCAGTAGTACTAATATCTTCAGCATCCCACGATGTTTCTGACGGTACGTTTTCTGCCGCGACATGTCTGACTATGTTTTCAAATCCGTGCACAACGCCCAGCTTGACCTTCACCTGATGGCGTGCATGACGTCGCATTGGCGGCGGGTTGATCCAGAATGTGGCTAGACTACGCACAACATCTGCCACCACTGTTGCCCCATATATTCCGCCCAGTGCCAACTCATCAGGCACAACATTATCTTCCAATGTCTTGAACAATCGCTCTATATGCGGACCAACACTCCCCGCACTCAAAAAAAGCATGTTGGCATGGTTAGCTGAATTACTCGATACTCGATCAGGTGTATCAGGTTGCGCCAGATTAAAGCTCAGAACACTGTCCGTAGTGATGTGCGGGGAGAGTAAAAAGTGTGTGGCCCAGTGCGCAACTAATTTTTCCGCAATATGTATGCGAGTTCGATCCATCTTGCTGGCAACCGGGGCATACCACATCAGCACAATCAAAAACTTCTGGCGCACCGTTATATCAAACGCAGAATATGTATACAGTTTAACTAGCGTGTCCGCATACTTTTGTGACTCCGCATGCGCGTAGAATTCTGCGAATAATTGCCAGATAGCAGGGGTAACTTTTTCATAGTGCGCAGCTGAACATTTTATGTTGCCCTGCAAGGCGTGCATACCACGCACCGCGATTAGTGGGAGATACGATTTAAGTGCAGCGCTTCCTTTGCTGTTATTCTTATAGTCAGTCAGCAACCCGTGATAGGCTTGTGCCGCACGCGCATAAAAAGTATTGAGTGCGACGCGAATGCGAGCTTCTTGAAAAGCAGCGAGAGGGGTAACGCCGTAATATTCGCGCGCTAACTTGGCTAAAAAGGGACGGGCCGCATCATCGAGCAATTGCACAATTTCAAAACGCTGATCGGCACGAAAATCATTGATTTGCTCGACTGACTCAAACCAGTCGGAAATTTCAAGTAACGATTTTAAAGCGTCACTTTTCGGTAAATCCTCTATCAGCTGTTGCGTAGCTTCAATATCAGCCAACGGGTGGTCTGGTTTTTTATCAAAGAATCCCAAAATTGTCCCTCTTCATAAAAGTAAATGTTTGCTTAAACACAACAAGCTCGCCCCTGTGCGAACCATATTACACTAAAATGTTCAGTACACAGCTCTGAATTGAAGGTTACGAAATGATTACATGGCTGCATGATGACGCACCCTTCCCGCCTGTCGAGCGAGCGCAGGATGGTTTACTTGCAGCGGGGGGCAGTTTGTCCGTAGCACGACTCATGTCCGCTTATCAGCGTGGCATTTTTCCCTGGTTTAACGAGGGTCAGCCGATCTTGTGGTGGAGTCCTGATCCGCGCATGATACTGCTTCCATCGGCGTTCAAAATTTCCAAGTCACTCCATAAAACCCTGCGCCGCAAACATTATGAAATTCGCACGGATAGCGCGTTTGAACAAGTCATGCGCGCCTGCGCCCAGCCACGCAGAAGCCAACCCGAAATTCCATCGGGATCATGGATACATGAAGACATGATTGCGGCTTATCTTAAACTGCATCACATGGGCATCGCCCATTCAGTGGAAACTTGGATCAATGGCAGGTTGGCGGGGGGAATTTATGGCATCGCTATCGGTCGTATGTTTTTTGGAGAGTCCATGTTCAGCACGGTGACCGACTCCTCCAAAGTTGCACTGGCGCATCTGGTTGCACAATTACAACGCTGGCATTATGGCATGATAGATTGCCAAATGAACACACCCCACTTAGCCTCGCTGGGCGCATATGAAATTGCACGCGAAGAATTTATGCAACGCCTGCAAGGATTGGTAAACTATCCCACATCTTCTGATAAATGGCGATTTGACGATGGACTTATTGGATAACATTCGACTATCAGATTTGCGGCTCTACCTCACCGCACCCTATACCTGCACTTACCTGCCGGATCAGCAGGCACGCTCGCAAGTGGCCTCGCCCAGTTTTTTAGTCACTTCCGAAGTTTATTCTAAACTTGTTCAGCAGGGCTTTCGGCGCAGCGGAACATTCACCTATCGACCCCATTGCGATTCATGTCAAGCCTGCGTGCCCGTGCGTGTCAAAATTGCAGACTTCACCCCCAGCCGCACCCAGCGACGCACTTGGCAACGCCATCAATCTTTACACGCAACTTTGCAGGGACTGGAAGATCAAGAAGAATATTACAAGTTATACCAACGCTACCAAAATGTCCGCCACCCCAGCGGCAGCATGAACAATGACAACCGCGCCCAATATCAAAATTTCCTGTTGCAAAGCCAGGTCAACACCATGCAGGTAGCATTTCGCAATAACAACGCTCTCCGCATGGTCAGCATTATAGATCTTCTGGAAGACGGTTTATCTGCGGTATACACCTACTACGACCCCGACGTGCCACAAGCCAGCTTCGGTGTATACAACGTGCTATGGCAAATCGAATTTTGCCGCAAGCTCGGACTGGAATATTTATATCTGGGGTATTGGATAAAAAACAGCGAAAAAATGGCCTACAAGAAGAATTTTCAGCCACAACAGGGATTCAAACAGGGCAAGTGGCAAGTATTGGCCACTGATACAGTATAAAATCTTAAGATGAATTATTTCGATTCACTCCCAAAACAAAATTATTAATTAATGTACTCCCTGCTCCGCCCACTGTTTTTTTCGCTCGCTCCTGAAACCGCGCATCACGTTACTTTAAGCACTCTGCAAGCCGCTTATCAACTGGGACTGCTGCCGTTGTTGCACAAACGCCCAAAAAATTATCCGCGTACTGTGATGGGACTGATCTTTTCTAATCCGGTTGGGTTGGCTGCCGGGTTGGATAAAAACGGCAAATACATTGACGCTCTGGCGGCACTGGGCTTTGGCTTTATTGAAATTGGCAGCGTTACACCCCGAGCACAGCCGGGCAATCCGCAACCTCGAATGTTTCGCCTGACCCCTGCACAAGCCATTATCAATCGCATGGGCTTTAACAATCAAGGCCTCGATGCGCTCATTCGCAATGTGCAGCACTCGCGTTTTGCAACATCACCCAGTGCTGTGCTGGGAATAAACATCGGCAAAAATTTTGATACCCCGATAGAAAATGCAATCAATGATTATATGCTGGGATTGCGCGCGGTGTATGCCCATGCCAGCTATGTCGCGATTAATATCTCGTCACCTAACACCCTTGATTTACGCCAACTACAGGGCAGCAGCCAATTGCATTATCTGCTTAAACAACTCAAATCCGAGCAACAAAAATTAGCCGACCAGCACGGCAAATATGTGCCGCTGGCACTTAAAATCGCCCCTGATTTAGATAGCGAACAAATCATTGAAATTGCTGCATTATTAATGAGACACCATATTGATGGCGTGATCGCCACCAACACTACCGTGTCGCGTACCGGAGTTGAACACCTGCCGCTATACACTGAAGCAGGCGGATTAAGTGGCGCACCTCTGCGCGAAAAATCAACTGCAGTCATACGCCAACTGGCTACCGCACTGCAAGGCGCGATCCCTATTATCGGTGTGGGTGGAATTATGAGTGGAGAAGATGCGGTCGAAAAGATAGATGCGGGTGCATCGCTGGTGCAGCTATATAGCGGCTTGGTTTATCGCGGCACAGAATTAATTACAGAATGTGCCGATGCCATTGCCGCCATAAAAATATCGCGCTACACGCCGCAACTGGGGTAGCATGATTTGTCTTGAAGCGGTAACTTCAGGCATTCTTCCGCATTAACAATTAGCATATGATGGAGTATCCGTTTGCGGGAGAAAATTGTGGAAAATACTCAATATATTGCCTGGTTTGATTCGGTACGCATGAGCGATATCAGCAGTGTGGGCGGGAAAAACGCTTCGCTCGGTGAAATGATTTCGCAGCTTACACAGCACGGAGTGCGCGTGCCATCCGGCTTTGCTACTACTACAGCAGCCTATCGAGATTTTTTGGCGCAGCCTGGTTTAAATCAAGCCGATATTGGGCAGTGCAGTTTGGCTGAAGACATCCAACGCGAACTGTCCAAATTGATGGTTACAGATATTACTGCCTTGGCTGCTTCGGGTAAGCGCATCCGGCAATTGATTTTGCAGACCCCTTTGCCGCCGCGTCTGGAGCAGGAAATTCGCGCTGCTCACGAAAAAATACAAGCTGCAGCGGAAGCAACCCTATCCCGTGAATCTTCCGCTTCTCCTCATTCCAATATCTCCCGCGATTCCATTATTTCCCATGATTCCATTATTTCATGGGCAATTCGTTCTTCCGCTACAGATGAGGATTTGCCGGATGCATCTTTTGCCGGTCAGCAGGAAACGCTGCTCAATATTCAAGGTGTAGAGCAGGTGTTAGCCGCAATCCGACAAGTTTTTTCTTCGTTGTATACCGATCGTGCGATTGCCTATCGTGTGCATCAAAAAATGGCACAAAATGAAGTCGCCCTGTCGGTGGGCGTGCAGCGCATGGTGCGTAGCGATATAGGCGTAAGCGGGGTGATGTTTACGCTGGATACCGAATCGGGTTTCGATCAGGTGGTGTTGATTAACGCAGCCTATGGTCTGGGTGAAACGGTGGTGCAGGGCGCGGTCAATCCTGATGAGTTTTATGTGTACAAGCCCGCGTTGCAACAGGGAAAGTCCGCAGTGATCCGGCGTAATCTGGGCAGCAAAATGATTAAGATGATTTTTCATGCTGATGTCACGCCAAATAGTGTTACGCCTAAAACTGTACGCACAGTGACAGTGCCTGAAAGCGAGCAACGGCGTTTCTCATTAAGCGATGCCGAGGTGGAAGAACTGGCCCGCTACGCGCTAATTATCGAGCGGCACTACGAGCGCGCGATGGATATTGAATGGGGCAAAGACGGCCTCGACGGCAAGCTATATGTCTTGCAGGCGCGGCCTGAAACAGTGAAAACACAGACTGCCTCGGGCAAGCTCTTGCGTTATCGTTTGAAACAGCAATCGCCCGTGCTGGTGAGCGGACGCGCAATTGGTCAGCGTATCGGTAACGGACGCGTGTGCTTGGTGAAAGATGCCAGCAATATGGCAGAGGTCAAAGCCGGGGATATTTTAGTGACCGATATGACGGATCCGGACTGGGAGCCTGTAATGAAACGTGCGTCTGCCATCGTCACCAACCGTGGCGGGCGCACTTGCCATGCGGCGATTGTAGCGCGCGAATTGGGTATTCCAGCGGTGGTCGGTTGCGGCAATGCCACACAGATTTTACAAGGTGGCACGACCGTTACCGTGTCTTGTGCGGAAGGCGATGTCGGCAAGGTATATCAGGGCACGCTGGAATTTGAGATGCAAGAGATTACGGTAGCAACCATGCCGCCACTCTCCGTTAAAATTTCCATGAATGTGGCGAATCCGGAAATGGCCTTTGAGTTTTGCCAACTGCCGAATGCCGGAGTCGGCCTGGCGCGCCTTGAATTTATTATTACGCGCATGATAGGCATTCATCCTGGCGCGATATTGGCCTACCCCAATCTTCCTGCGGATTTAAAAACGCAAATAGAAATCAAGGCAGCAGGCTATGCCTCGCCATTAGATTTTTATGTGGAGAAACTCGCGGAAGGTGTCGCCGTACTCGGTGCGGCATTTGCGCCGAAGCCAGTGATCGTGCGCTTTTCTGATTTTAAATCAAACGAATATATGAGCCTGCTGGGCGGGAATTTATTCGAGCCACACGAAGAAAATCCCATGCTGGGTTTTCGGGGAGCAGCACGCTATATTTCACCTGATTTCAGTGCCAGCTTTGCGCTGGAATGTCGCGCCATCAAGCGTGTGCGCGAAGAAATAGGATTAACTCATATCGAAGTCATGATTCCTTTTGTGCGTACAGTGGAAGAGGCGCGCGGGGTGATTAATGAGATGGCAAAAAATGGTCTGCGACGCGGTGAAAATGGCTTGCGGATTATCATGATGTGCGAAGTGCCCAGTAATTGCTTGCTGGCGGAAGAATTCCTGCAATACTTTGATGGATTCTCTATCGGATCGAATGATTTAACACAACTGACATTGGGCATAGACCGTGATTCCGCTATCGTTGCAGGCGCGTTTGATGAGCGTAATGCCGCAGTAAAAATGTTAATCAGTATGGCTATACAGGGATGCCGTCGCGCCAATAAATATATCGGCATTTGCGGGCAAGGGCCGTCGGATTTTCCCGACCTGGCGCTATGGTTGCAGGAACAAGGGATAGAAGCGATCTCGTTGAACCCGGATACGGTGTTAGAAACCTGGCTGCACCTGGCTGGAAAAAAATCGTAACACAAATAAAATATATCTTGACGTGGTAAAAATTCCCACGTATCGTGGGCCCACTTTCGCAATATTTATGCATTTTGTGAAATTATTGATCCGGCCAGATGAAGTTTGAAGTTTTCATGCCGCATATTTTACGCGAGAATCTTGGAAGTATTTTTTGACACGCTCAGGTGATTTTTCCAATGTCAGCATGTGCTCGGTTGTTGCGGCTTTCAGTTTAGCCTTGGTGCGT
>CANJMS010000091.1 GCA_947475825.1 Nitrosomonadales bacterium | reverse complement strand
GCATTACCCATCATTGCGATATTCTGGAAACGGGTAACGATTCTTACCGCTTTAAGCAGCGCAAAAATCGTTCTCAGCAAGCCAATAAAGTGGAAACAATTGGACGCTGACGGGTGGAAAGTATTGAACGCTGATTGACACAAAATATGCGCTTCGTGTCCGCCAGATGGCGGTTCGTCCGACGCCGAGAACCGCCATAATCAGGGCTTCAGGTATCTCGCGATCATGTGCGTACAAGATATGCGCCCGATTGACTTCTCGGGCATGGCGCAAACCCTTTGCACGATATGGTTCGATCAACTCACGGTCCTTGTCGGTAAGATGCAGTTCGGTCTGTCGTATGGCAGGCTCCTCGTCATTGGGTGGATATGCGACAGTATAATATATGTTTTGTTATTTATGTGTTTATATACTAGTAGTTATACCAGTTGTTTCACTCAGGAGCCGAAAACGAAGCCAACACTGTGATTGTTTTTATCAGGAATTGAAATAACAGGTGTCATGCGGGGCAGCGAGCCTGGCTTGTTATTTTTTAAACACCTGCTCCAGTGCTTCTTTTAATTCTGGATACTTGAATTGATACCCGCTCGCTTGAAGTCGTGCGGGTAAAACTTTTTGTCCGCCTAGCAATAATTCTGACATTTCACCGAGTGCCATTTTAAGGAGGCTAGCCGGGAGAGGGAAAATAGCCGGACGATGCAATACGCCTGCAAATATTTGAGCGAAGGCGCTGTTTCTAACGGGCGTAGGCGCGGTCAAATTGTATGCGCCTTCGGCATCTAGCTTGTGCAGCAGAAAATCAATCACGCCGATAACGTCATCAATATGCACCCAAGACATCCACTGCTGACCATCGCCGATACGACCACCTAACCCAAGTTTGAATGGCAGCAACATGCGCTGAAGAAAACCGCCACCCGAGCCAACCACTGGGCCAAGCCGGATGATGCAAACGCGCACTCCCGATTCACGGGCCTTTTTGGCTATATATTCCCAAGCCTCGCAAATGCGATGACCGAAATCAGGATTGCACGGCGATGTTTCCAAAACTTCAATATCGCCCTGCTCACCGTAAAATCCGACCGCAGAGCCATTAATTAAAACGCCAGGCTTTTTCTTTGCTCGCTTGATATATTCAATAACCGCTTGCGTGACCGATTCACGACTGACGATCAGCTCCTGCTTGCGTTGTGCGCTCCAGCGCTTATCAGCGATCCCCTCACCTGCCAAATTAATAATCGCATCAATTTCCATCTCAGAATTTAATGCTTCAATCGTGTCGATGACTTCAACATTGCGGCCAATGTATTGAGCAGATATTTTTTTAGGATTGCGGGTAAGCAAAATTAATTGATGACCTTTACCCAAAAGACATTCACTCAGTGAGCGTCCTATGAATCCCGTGCCGCCAGTAATAAGTAGTTTCATGATTCCTCCCTCTGCCGCCTGAAATATTGTGCTTTTGACGTGCCCGTTTAAGTATCAACAATGCGATTTAGTTGTATATTTTCCTACTGATAATATACCCTTCTTGCGTCAAATGTTGTATCACTTCGTTGCCTGAAATGAGCTGCTCTAACCCCACACATCCCCGTATTGAGGAACCGCTGAGCGGGTCACGTGCCGCTATTTTCTGTGCTGCCCACACTGCAGTCATCGCCGGAATGTTCAGACCATTCGCTGTCGCTTTCAGCTCAATTTGTTCAACAGGCAAATGCGCCAAGTCGCACGCCACGAGCGTCAACCGCCCTTCAGCACTCCCTAACAATTTGAATAGATTACCCCAGATTAAATTCACTGGTGGCAATATCCATAAGCATAATTTTAAAAGTGTCCGATCTGACAGATGCGGCAAGATGAAACTGGCCAGAAAAAGTAGAACATTAATAGCCATAAAATCGAAGCCCGTCGCAAATGAAATTCCAACGCTGCGGTTATGAAAAACGATGGGGTTGCTGAGCGGAACGGGATAGTTACCATACTGGCGTATGAGCCCGTCCATATGAGTGAATGTGGATAGCTGCCGAAACCAAGGCTTGTGCTCAGCATAGTCAGTGGACTGCCCCAGCGGTCTTAGCAGGCTGAATAAAAGTCCAGCGCTGAGCGGATTAGCCGAGCCTAAGTTTAATCGGATATCGATATGTGTGATATGCGAGCGCCCGCCAGGTGGTGTCCCTGAATGATAAATTAATTGAGTCTGTGTAAAGGAGTTAATAAGACAATTCACCAAGCCTGGTACGGTAGAGCAACCCGGCACTAATGTAATTGGACAATCTGTAAAAGTGGCCGCTGTGGCGCGCACTTGGTTGATGAATTCCAGCGACTCGGCAATATCAATGTAATGAATGCGCCGTTCAATACAAGCGCGCACGAGGGGAGCAGGGTTATGCTGAAAAGGCCCCGCAGCGTGGATTAATATATCAATGCCGGTTAATCCACTGGCAAATGTAGTTTCATCAGAATAATTAATATGGCGTGTGGAAATGGCGGCAGTGGCTGACGGATGTCGATTACCGCCGATTATTTGTGCATCAGGCATGTGTGCTTGCAGCAAACGCACGATGCGTTGCCCCATCGTGCCCGAGTAACCGAGTACTAAAATTACAGGAGTTGGTATGTTTGCCACTTAGTTGGCGGAATAAATATGGGCGACCTACTCACGAACGAATAAATTTATGCGCGACATGATAGGACTCATAGTGATCACGAATGCGTATTGAAGTCGAGCCATTCGGATTGTTGCGGAATAAATCTTCCAACGTGCCCTTGACCGTACCTGCCCACGGCGAGTGCGGGACAAAAACATAAATTGAGCCTGCTGCAAATAATAAAACTTTCTTCTGTAGCGGGTATTCTGGCTTGCCCAATAAGGGTAGATAGGGATTTTCAGTGGGTAGCATAGCCACGGGTAGCGGCTCACTGACATTCACATGCGTATCCGGCAGCCAGCCAATATCGGATGGTTTTGAAAATGACACCATTGCTGCCATCACAAATGCAGGCAGCGTGATTATCATCCACTTCTTATATTGCATATAAATAATTGCGCCCATGGCAAATGTTGCGCCCGCAAACATAAGTAGCATGGTGATAAAGAAAATTGGGTAAATAACAATCGGCAGCGAAATAATGCCTGACATGGCAAAGGTTAGTCGCTCGCCTAGAGTGGCAACCCAGCCAGCGAAAACCATGATGGGAAAATAAGAGATGCGCCACACGAGGATTGCGGCGAGCAACAATATGATTTTTTTTGCGGGTGATGCCGAACGCTGCCTTGTCGCGAACCAATCCAATGAAATCAGTACGCCCCATGCAATGCCTGTTAGCGATATCACTTGAAATGTAACAAATAGATGGGGTTGATTCAGAACGGGCACTTGATCAAACCAAATGCCCGCCATCACTACGACAGCCAGCCCAAAAAAGAATGTAGCTTTAGTCAGTAACGAAAATTGAGTCATTTAAAACACCATTCGTCTGGTTAAATCTGGAGTTACTTTATCTAAGCGTAGCGCAAGAATATGCAGTTTGCGCGTGGGGACAGTTGGAAACAAATGATGTTCAACGTGAAAAAACATATTGTAGGAAATTACACTTTTAAATTTGTTGCGGATCGTTCGGCCAATCTCCTGCTCAAAATCGCAATCATGATGCACCGTCCACACCGCAAAAAAGGCGGTTAAGCATTGTGCAATGAACATAACAATCACGTGGTACACCAGCACTTCACTATTAAATACAAACATCACCAAGCCAATCCAAATTACATTCGCCAGCAATTCCGCATAAACCCAACGTTTGATGCGCTTGCTGCCTTTAGTCAGCGCAGTTTTATGCAGCAAAACTGGAAAAATCGGGCCAAATAATAAAGCTTTCCACCAAGGCATTTTTGCACTGGCGGCTTCGACATCTTCCTCCTCCAGGCAATGACGATGATGCCGCAAATGGTTAAACTGTACCGCGTGCATTGAGCCCAGCATGACAATGCTGAGAATAAACATAAGCCATTCGTGCCCCGTTCTGCTCAACCCTATCGCATAGTGATAAGCGTTGTGTACTTGGCGTAAACCACACAGGAAAAACATGAACGATGCGCCGAGCGCAAAAAAGTATTGTTCGTAATATGCTAGTCCAAATGAAAGTACCAGCCACGGTGTGGATATAAGTAGCTCACCCACTACGTCTGCGCGGGTAAGAGTACACAGATCGCGCCACTCCACGCTCTTTAGACGCGGGTCATGCATGACTTCAATTGCCATTATTTTATCTCCTGCAAGTGCTAACTATAAGGACTGGGGTTATGTTGACTCAACAAGGTAAGACAGGGAGGCTATTCTATCAATTCCAACAAAAATCTCCAGCCCCTATTATTCATACATGTCAATTATAAATCTATGAAAGTAGATTTACGAATAAGTAATGATGGTTGCTGATAAAGTTGAGAATGCGGAAATTTTATATTGTCGTGTTCCCAATTAACAAGCAAGAGTCTTAATTCCGTGGTTGATGGGGGCTTACAATTATCTGCATCGGCATTCAATAACCGTCCAGCAAAGCTGCCATCGGTTGGTTGGGCAAGAATGTGCAATTCCGATCGGCACACACTAAAAAAATTTTACCGAAGCTTATGCACAAAATAGACGTAATTCCCGATTCAATAAAAGACCGTCTATCCCTGCTGGATAACCCTGCGCATGCGTTAATCGGCAGTTCCCCTGAAATAATGCATCCTTAAAAAGCACATGGAAGACCCACGAATCGCCCACTAAGTGAAAAAATATCAATGCGACGAGCGTTAGTAGAACACAGTCGTTAGCTTAATACACAGCAGTTCTGATAAAATATCAGCCAAATTAAATTCACACCAACCCGTTCAAATTTTCATATCCCTCAGGAGAGTTTCACTATGTCCCGCAAGCACCCTGTAATTGTTGTAACTGGCTCGTCAGGTGCCGGAACAACTACCGCTAAACGAGCGTTCGAAAATATTTTTCGGCGCGAAAAAATAAATGCCGCCGTGATTGAGGGTGACAGCATGCACAGTCTGGATCGTGTTGCATTCCGCGCCGCGATGGCCGAGGCGACCAAGGCTGGCAATCATTCCTTCAGTCATTTCGGGCCGGAGGCGAATCATTTTGACAAGATTGAAGAAACATTTAAAACGTATGGTGTAACGGGTTCATGCAAGCGGCGTTACTATATTCACAGCGATGCCGAGGCCAACGAATTGAATGCGCGACTGAAAACAAATTTGAATCCAGGACAATTTACACCTTGGGAAGATGTCGCTGCTGGCTCAGATCTGCTGTTTTACGAAGGTCTGCATGGCATGGTCAAACATGAGCAGGTGGATGCAACCAAGTATGTCGATTTAAGCATTGGTGTTGTGCCCGTTATCAATCTAGAGTGGATTCAGAAAATTCACCGCGACCATGCTGAACGCGGCTATGCTGCCGATGCGACAGTGGATACGATTTTGCGTCGCATGCCGGACTATATCAAACACATCACACCGCAATTTTCTCGCACGGATATTAACTTTCAGCGAGTGGCAACGGTGGATACGTCTAATCCCTTTATCGCCCGCGATATTCCAACACCAGATGAAAGCTTTGTGGTGATTCGCTTTCGTGACCACGATGGGGTCGACTTTTCTCACATACTGAATATGATCAATGGCTCATTCATGTCACGTTCAAACACGATAGTCGTGCCAGGCGGGAAAATGAGTCTGGCGATGGAAATCATACTCGCGCCTATCATGCATAGAATGTTAGAAAAAAAACAGGGGTAATTTCAATTTTCCGTAATCTGTTTTAAAAAATAGGCAGACATGATATTTGCTCCCTATTTTATTTGCACCGCTTCATTTTTGATTGGAAATAAATATGCTTGTCGTTAAAGCCATGTTTTATGCAATCAGCATATCGTTAATGAATGCAGCAAATGCCCAACATGCAGTTGTAGCGGCAGAACAAGCCGCTCCGATGATAACGATTCCAGCAGGTATTTTTATTATGGGTAGCAACCCCGCTACTGCCCATGCTACTCTTAAAAGCAGTGGTTTGAGCAAACCCATGTATGCCGATGAATATCCGCTCCGCACGGTTCATTTGGAAACCTATGCAATCGATCAATTTGAGGTGACCAATCGGGCTTATTATGCATTTGTCATCGCACAAAATTATCTTGTACCTGACACCTGGCAAAGTAATGGTTATGCCTTTGCGCCAGACACATTAATTAACGCTGATCTGAGCTTGCTCAAACAACTGGCGCAACAAGTGTTCAAAATCGAAGTAAGCAATTTATCTCGATCACAGATATTAAAAGCCCTTATAGAACGCCGCGAGCTGCTAAATAACCTGCCCGTAACAGGTGTGGATTGGCAGGATGCACATCGCTATTGCGCATGGCTCGGCAAACGTTTACCCACTGAAGCTGAGTGGGAAAAAGCCGCACGCGGCACAGAGGGATTTGAATATCCGTGGGGGAATCAGTGGGACATCAAAAAAGCCAATGCTGCCGGAGGCCATGGCTGGGAACAGGGTGTAGCGCCAGTGGGCTCGTATGAAAACGGAAAATCGCCGTATGGTGTGTATGACATGGCGGGCAATGTGATGGAGTGGGTCGAAGATTGGTATCAACCTTACCCTTCCCCCAACGCACCTGCTACAGCCCCCAACAATCTCAAACAAAAAGTAGCGCGCGGTGGAAGCTGGGGTGGGATCGGACATTACACCCTCAGTTATTTTGCGCGCAGCGCACAGCGCTTTAATTTGTCACCCAAAGCAAGATTTAATGATCTGGGGTTTCGTTGCGCACAAAATTTACTTACAGTGAAACAGTAAATCAGTATCTGCAAAAAGTGCAGGTAAGTTTCGCCAGAATCAATAATTGATGGCGAAAAAATGAGGTGCACCAACTTTGGAGCACCTCATTTTTTCGGACACAATTTTAATCTATTGATCCGGCCAGATGAAGTTTGAAGTTTTCATGCCGCATATTTTACGCGAGAATCTTGGAAGTATTTTTTGACACGCTCAGGTGATTTTTCCAATGTCAGCATGTGCTCGGTTGTTGCGGCTTTCAGTTTAGCCTTGGTGC
>CANJMS010000090.1 GCA_947475825.1 Nitrosomonadales bacterium | reverse complement strand
TTAGAAACCTCTATGCCGCGCATTCAGGGCGTTGCAGCATACTAAGTTTGTGCAGCTAAATTCAAAGAAGCAAGAGCATAAATCTGTTATAAATCATTTGGTTGTTCTAATAGCTTCCATTAGGGATTGTGGCTAATGGAAAATCTGGGATAAACCCTAGTAGCCTGTCTGCCTTTCCCTGCTAAGACAATCACAAAAACCCAACGGTTTGCCATCGTGTAATGTTATAATTACAGATGTTAATCAATGAGTTGAGCAACAAATCATGGCGCGATTTATACCCATCCAGCGTGACAACGACTACCTGTTTCCACCCTCAATGAGCGACTGGCTGCCGGAACACTGAATATTATCTTGCGGCGCTCCCTGATAGGGGTGGCAGAATCACCGTGGAATCAGCGGCAGAATGTTCGTGGACTGGGTGGCAGAATGGTCATGGAATATGCATTGCTGGGTAAGCTGATGTACCGGCGGTGTCAATTCCGCACAGCTGAAGGCTGGATGCGGATTGCCTACCTTTGGTGCAAGAAGCCATTGCACCTGGTTGTCGATGGATTGTGAGTCATTGTTGTTGACAATGAGAATTGTTTGTATTAAGATTTGAGCATGGACAGATCAAATGAATTGAAAGAAGTAAATACATCCCAGATTCAGTCTCACATGGAAAAAGCCACACAGAGAAAGGCAGTGCAAGTACTGGGTGGCATATTGCGAATTTCTAGTAAACAATTATTTTTAGGAGAGAATGAAATTGAGATTGACCACAACGGTACGTCGTATCGGCTCAGGCAGACGTCATTGGGAAAACTGATTCTGACAAAATAGTATGAAATTTAATTAACCGCACCAGCCAGCCATCGCCAGCCAATGCTTAACCTTAAAGGGAAGAGAAAATGTCTGGAAAAAAAACGATGGGGAAAAAAGTGCTGCGCAAAAAACAGCTTGTATTGGCTATTGGATTGATATGGGGGATCACCCCGCTGGGCTCGATGGCAGCAGAGGTGGGAACAAAGCAGAACAATCCCCTTGCCACGGAGGCGGGGTCTTCTCCCGATGGGCAGGCCGCGGGCAGTAGCGTGCCGGGCAATGCGGTTACATTGCCAACCGTAATGGTGGAGGCTGCTGCCAGTAAAGGATATCGTGCAACCGAAACCAGAGTTGGCAAGGTATGGCAGGATCCACACGACATTCCCCAGGCAGTAACCACAGTGACTAACACTATTATGCAAGAGCAGCAGGTGGGAGCGCTGCGTGAAGCTTTGCGCAACGTGTCAGGCTTGACTTTCAATGCGGCAGAAGGCGGTCGTGCGGGGGATAACATGATGTTGCGCAGCTTTTATACCTTTGGCGACATGTATCTGGATGGCATTCGCGATACTGCTCAGTATAACCGTGAGACTTTCAATCTGGAACAGCTGGATGTCTTGCGCGGCTCTGCGGCCATGTTGTTCGGGCGCGGTCAGGCAGGTGGTGTGATTAATCAGGTCAGTAAGACCCCCATGCTGGCAGATCGCAACAAGATAACAGGGAGTGTCGGCAGCTATAATTATTACCAAACCACTGGTGATTTCAACAAGTTGTTGGGAGATACCACGGCGATTCGCGTCAACGCGATGAAGCGCAAGGAAGGTAGCTGGCGTTCCAACCCTGTTACGGGTGCCGAGCCAGAGCTGGATCGCGATGGTCTGGCGGTCAGTCTGGGTCACGGCATAGGTACGAATAACGAATTCAATCTGAACCATATTTACACCAGAACCAACGATATTCTGGACTACGGTATCAGTTTTGATCCCAATACCCGCAAACCTACCACTGTATTTCCATCCAGTTATTTTTGGGGCATAGACCGCAATTTTGATGTGAGCGATACTAAAGTTACCACGGCAACTTACAGCCATTACTTTTCGCCCACGAGCGAGTGGCGCACCCAATTGCGTCATGCCCAATATAAACGTAGCTACTGGGGACGCACACCCAGCGCCACTATCGCACCAGGTGACACAGGCCTTAACCTGCCTGGTCCCAACGTTGGCCCGACGCGGGCGATGGACTATAAAACCCTTGCCCTGCAATCCAATTTCAGCAATCGGTTCGAGGCGATGGGGATGAAACATGAAATCCTGACCGGGGTCGAATATCTGAACGAGGACAGTTTCCGTCACACCCTGCAAAATTTGGGCGGCACCGATGCCGCCAATCCGCCCATCTTCCGGCCTTACCTGATCAATACCGCAGGCGTTCCGGTGAGCTTTGATTCGGATTCTTATGCTGTGTATGCACAAGACACCGTGGAGTTTATTCCGCGCTGGAAAGCCACTCTGGGCACTCGTCGCGACATGATGGATGCACAGTATTCCAGCGCCACCTCGCCTAACCTGAAGTACGGCCAGTGGAGCAATCGCGCTGCGCTGTCTTTCCATCCTGTGGCGGAAACCCACTATTATCTGAGTTTCAGCGATTCATTCAGCCCTACTGCGGATCTTTATCAGCTTACTGTCACGCCATTACCGCCGGAGCGCAGTAATGTGCTTGAACTGGGAACCAAGTGGATGCTGTTCGAGGGCGATTTGGCTTTACGCGGTGCGTTGTATAAGGCCGAGAAGGCGTGGGAGCGAAATACCGATCTTGAATCCACTGCTGCTATTCTCACCAAGAAACGGCGCACTAATGGCCTTGAGCTGGAGGTGGCTGGACGCGTGAACGATAATTGGGAAATTTTCTCAGGTCTGTCGCTGATGAATGCGAAGGTTCTGAAAGTTGCCGAGAATGTTAACGCCACCACGGGTGTGATTACCGCCGCCAATCCTGCTTACACAGGCCAGCGCGCCCGTAACACGCCACGCTACACATTCAATCTCTGGACGACCTATAAGCTGGACGGTAACTGGAAGGTTGGCGGCGGTATCGAGGCCAAGGGAAACCGTTATGGCTATAACCCGAGTGGTGCAGACGCAATTCCAACTTTGCCGGGCGGCACGGAATTTCATCCCAATACTGCCCCGGCTTATGTCCGCTTGGATGGCATGGTGAGCTATGAACAGAGGAAATATGCCGTGCGTTTGAATATGCAGAACCTGTCCAACAGGGTCTATTACGACGCGATATATGATAATGGCGGGTTCACCGTACCGGGCACGAAGCGGAAAATTATCCTGACTGGCGAGTACAAGTTCTAAGGAAACGCCATGCTCATCACCATCAACGATGTGCTCACCCCGGAAGAGCTGATCACCACCCGCAAGTTGCTGGATCATTCCACCTGGGCGAGCGGTCTGATCACTGCCGGCACACAGGCGGCGCAGGTCAAGAACAACCAGCAGTTGCCGGAAGACTCAGGGCAACTGTCGGCACTGCGTCGTCTGGTGTTGGGCGCGCTCAATCGTAATGCACTATTCTTTACTGCGGCCTTACCGCTGAAAATTCTGCCACCAATGTTCAATTGTTACACCGGCAATACCAATTATTACGGGCTGCATGTGGACGGTGCCATGCATAGGCTGGCGGAAGGCAACGGCTATGTGCGAGCCGATGTGGCAGCCACCTTGTTCCTATCTGATCCGGACAAATATGACGGAGGCGAGCTTGTAATAGAGGACACTTTTGGCAGCCACAGCGTCAAGCTTAAAGCGGGCAGCATGGTGGTGTATCCGTCATCCTCCGTCCACAAGGTAATGCCCGTCACGCGCGGTCAGCGCATTGCCTGCTTCATGTTCATGCAAAGCATGGTGCGTGACCCGGGTCAGAGGCGGTTGCTATTCGATCTGGACATGGCGCTGCTGCAATTGCGCCAGAGCGTGGGCGAGACTGCCCCTGTGGTCAGCTTGACCGGGACGTATCACAACCTGCTGCGGCGTTGGGCGGATAACTGATGATCCATACTCTTCCCAAAACTGCCGCATGTTTTGAAAATGCCCGGGCTGTGGCAGAGTACAAGTTGCATGCACAGGCACGATTGGATCCAACAGTGTGGCGCTATCTGTCCGAGGGCAGTGAAGCAGGGGTAACGCTGCTGGCGAATGAGCGGGCGTTTGAACGCGCCCGCATCGTGCCACGCCCGCTTGCCGATGTGCGCGGCGGACATACTCGCGTCAATCTGTTCGGCCAGGAATTTGCGCATCCCATCGTGTTGGCACCGGTCGCCTATCAGAAACTGTTTCATTCTGACGGCGAATGTGCGAGCGCGATGGCTGCCAGCGCACAAGATGCGTTGATGCTGGTAAGCAGCCTGGCCAGCCAGACACTGGAAGAGATCATACAGGCGGCTGAAAAGCCTTTGTGGTTCCAACTCTATTGGCAAGGTGAGCGCAGCCGCACCCTGAGACTCGCGCAGCGTGCGTTGGCGGCAGGTTACAGCGCTGTGGTGTTGACGGTGGATGCGCCGGTCAAGCAGGCTGTTATGCAGTTGCCAGAGGATGTGAGGGCAGTCAATCTGGAAACACCGCTTGCTTTGCCGCTGCTGCTGCAAGGGCAGAGTCAGGTGTTTGATGGCTGGATGGCGCAGGCACCGACCTGGGCAGACCTCGAATGGCTGCGCGGGCATATCAAGCTTCCACTGTTGCTCAAAGGCGTGCTGCATCCCGATGATGCGGCGCGTGCGATCGCGCTGGGTTGCGACGGGTTGGTGGTGTCCAACCACGGCGGGCGTGTGCTCGACGGGGTACCGGCCAGCCTTGATGCGTTGCCTGGAATCATGGCAGCGGTGGCGGGCCGCGTACCAGTGCTGCTGGACAGTGGGGTGCGTAGCGGGAGCGATGTGTTCAAGGCGCTCTCTCAAGGTGTCGCTGCAGTGATGATAGGACGCCCCTATATATGGGGGCTTGCTACTGCTGGCGCGTTGGGGGTTGCTCATGTGATCCGTCTAATGCGCGACGAACTGGAAATGACCCTGGCACTGGTTGGCTGTACTTGCATTGGCGATGCGCAACGCATTATTTTAGCGAACCAGGGATCGAAAATGGGTCAGGCATGACAGATACGCTGCCTGCCCGCAGTGTGTTGTTCCATGGAAGAGGCTTTAGAGGAAGAGGCTTTAGCTTTACAAGGAAGGGCGTGGTCATTATAATGCGCGCTCTTTTTTGGGGGTATAGCTCAGCTGGGAGAGCGCTTGCATGGCATGCAAGAGGTCAGCGGTTCGATCCCGCTTATCTCCACCACAAAAAAGATGTTTCAATCTTCTGTCCCCATCGTCTAGAGGCCTAGGACACCGCCCTTTCACGGCGATAACACGAGTTCGAATCTCGTTGGGGACGCCAAATAAATCAAGGTGTTGCGTTGATTGTATATGACACAATTCTTATGAAAGTTAGGTTAAGGTTAGATTGCGGGTTGCTTGAAGTCAAAACACTAACCGCTTCTAGTTGTTCGTCAGCTTCCTGAATTTGTTTGAGCTTAATTCCATTATTGGCTTATAAGCAAGGGTCGGGGGCGATAATCAGGTCTTTTCTCCGCGCTGTCATGCGCCTTGCCGGATAAAGCGTAAGCCGCCCACAAGTGTTTGTGCCGTGGCGCTGTTAAACAGCGCAGTATATTTTTCACTTTTTGCGAATTACAGTACACGGGACATGGCTTTACGGGCGGTCTGCATTGTCGCAAGACTAGCCAAGGGAACGACCCTTAGCGTCACCTTGCTTCGTGCATTCCATCCCGTAAAGCCGATGTCGCGGCCATGTGGGATTAAATCAGTGCTTCCCTAGCTATTTGACGGTCAGAAACACCGTCACTTCCTCTCTATCATGGTATAGATGCTTGGCTTTTAAGCGGTAGCGTATGCCTTTTGCGCCAAGCATAGTCTGGATTTCATGCAGCGCCTGGGTCAGCGCATCCAAGCGCTTTTTCATCGGTAACTTAAGATTAAAAATTGTGTGTTGAGTAAGTCCGCTTGCCACCCAATCTGCGATGAGTGTGGCGACCCGTGCAGGTTGTTCGACCATGTCGCAGACCAGCCAATCTACGGGCTTGCTGGGGCGATAGCGAAAGCCATCTTGCCGCAGGTGTTTGATAGCGGGGTGCTTTTCCGCCACGCCTTTGAGTGGGCCATTATCGATAGCGGTGACTTTCAACCCGCGTTGCACCAGTTGCCATGTCCAGCCGCCGGGTGCTGCGCCCAGATCAACGGCACTCATACCGGGGACGATCCATTTCTTTTGTTCATCAGCGTTAAGCAATACGGCGAATGCTTCTGCTAATTTTAGGTAGGAGCGGCTAGGTGCATCGTGCGGCATTTTTTGCCGCAGGATGCCCATGTGCCACGGCGCGCTATTTTGTGGGATGCTGCTGCCAATGAGTGCGCGATTTTGGTTGGCAAAAAAGATGTGTAGGCGGGGAAGGGCGGGGTCGCTGACCAACATGCCATTTGCAATGAGCGGCGTTTCCAGTAACGGTTGAAAACGCTGGGTAAAGCTAGACAATGTTTTGCCATCGTTGGTATCGGGTGTTTCCAGCCACAGCGCGCCAAATTTTTTTGGTGCGTCCGCTAAATTGGAAAGCGCTTGTAGCAAAGGCGTGAGCCTATCGCGCTGCGGCAGATCAGATATTTCCCCATGCCAGGTGATGAGCTGTCGCGCAAAAATCAGTTGATCAAATTGCAGGCGAGGCTTGCCTTGCACCAGGATAAAACCGCTGTCGGTTTGTGCTTCCAGTTGGAGCGCGTTGGTTTCTTGTGCGCATTCTTTTTCAAATCCGGGGCGGCAATAGAGTAGCCATTGAGGTATTTTATTTGTCATCTTGGCATTATGCGGAACAGCTATGTGATTAGGTAAAAGAATATCTTTAGGGCACTTCTAGAAATCCAACTTACGTCGCCACACTTTGTTGCTCATAAAATATTATTCCTAACATATCAAATATATGCGTCGTCACAATTTTTTGTTCGCGCCTTGTTTGGCTTAGCAATTTGAATTTTTAGAGATGTCCTTTAGACGGAACAACAAACCCGCTCAGCGGCGGGTTTGTTGTTCCGGGAATTCACCGCGTAGCGATTTATCCGAGATTTTCCATTAGGACGAAATCAAGGGGAATAAATTGGGGTAAATTTTGCGGGCAAATCGAAGGATTTGGATGCATTCCATAATCCTTGCATCCAAGTGCGCTGTTGCATAGCTAAAGCAAGATTCAATATTGTTTTTCGGCTTT
>CANJMS010000089.1 GCA_947475825.1 Nitrosomonadales bacterium | reverse complement strand
GATTGCCTGCGCCGGGCAAAGGGGGCAAGGAGATCATCATGTCAGTCCATGGAATCAAAAAAGAAAGTTACAGAAATCCATCCCAGCTCTTCCACGAAGGAAAGAAAGCTTTTCAAACATTCCAGAGCTTTCCCTATCTGAGTACTCGCGTATTTCCCGCGCTCTACAACATCAACCTCTACCCAGGGGGCTTATCGGAATCAGATTTGATCGAGCTCGCCCGCCAGCAAGTGCGCGCAAATAAATTGCCAGCTTGCCTTGCATTCGGCTGGAACCGTGGCCTGTGGTTCGATGGGGCCGGTTACGAAACGTGGTGTAATTTCATCCCAAAGGGGGGCGCAATCCTGGGCTGCCTTGGAATGCCTAACGTAAAATGGATGGCAAAAACGCCGTATACGCTGGCGGTTGATGCCGTATAAACTCGGATATGGTTTCATATCCTTTTGATTTCAAACTACGCGAGCATCCTAGCATGGCCATCACTCACGTGAAATGCTGTTCCATCGAAGCCAACTCTCGCCAGTTTTACTGCGTCAGAAATTGCTCAAGGGATGCAGCGCAAGGCAAATCTTGGCGAGGAAGCGGAGTTGACTTATGTGTCAATGAGCATTCCGAGCTAAGATTTAACACCGCGATGTGCCCTTTAGCATTTTAATGACACAGTAAAATTAATGCGCCTCATCCCAATTTCTCCCCACACCCAACCCCACTTCCAGCGGCACTTTAAGTTGTGCCACTTGGCACATTAATTTCGGCAAGCTCTCCTTCACGCGCACCAATTCATCGTCCGGCACTTCGAGTACGAGTTCATCATGCACTTGCATGATGAGTAGTGTTTTTAATTTCTCATGCGTGAGCCAATTTTGCACGGCGATCATGGCGAGTTTGATGAGATCGGCGGCGGTGCCTTGCATGGGGGCGTTGATGGCGGCGCGTTCGGCAGCTTGGCGGCGCATGCCGTTGCCGCCATTTATTTCGGGTAGCCACAGGCGGCGGCCATACACGGTTTCGACGTAGCCCTGTTGTTTGGCCTGCAGCCGCGTGTTATTCATATAATTTTTTACGCCGGGATAGCGGGCAAAGTAACGGTCGATGTATTGCTTGGCGGCATCGCGTTCGATGTTGAGTTGCGCGGCTAAACCAAACACCGACATGCCGTAGATCAAGCCAAAATTTATCACCTTGGCATAGCGGCGTTGCTCGCTGCTGACGCTGTCCGGTGCGATGGCAAATATCTCCGCAGCGGTGGCGCGATGAATATCTTCGCCATTGGCAAAGGCGCGCAGCAAACCTGCGTCGTCAGATAAATGCGCCATGATGCGTAGCTCAATTTGCGAATAATCTGCCGACACAAGGTGGCTACCCGGCAGCGCGATGAAGGCTTCGCGGATGCGACGACCCTCAGCGGTGCGGATGGGAATGTTTTGTAAATTTGGATCGTTGGAAGCGAGCCGCCCGGTGACTGCGGTGGCTTGCGAATAGTTGGTATGCACGCGCCCCGTGCGACGATTCACCATCAGCGGCAGCTTGTCGGTGTAGGTGGATTTCAGTTTTGCCATGCCGCGATATTCCAGCAGAATTTTGGGCAGCGGATAATCCAAGGCTAATTCCTGCAACACATCCTCATCGGTGGAGGGCGTGCCGCCGGGCGTTTTTTTCTTGATCGGCAAGCCGAGTTTATCGAATAAAATTTCTTGAATTTGTTTAGGCGAATTCAAATTAAACGGTTGCCCCGCTGCTGCGTGAGCCGCTGCTTCAATCGCCAACAAACGCTCGCCCAACTCGCGACTTTGCACGCCCAACATGGTGCTATCAAGTAGCACGCCGTTGCGTTCCATCACAAACAGCACGTGTCGCGCGGGCAATTCTATTTCTCGGTATACCGTATCCAGTTGGCCTTGTGCCTGGAGTTGCGGGGACAAGATTTGATGCAGTTGCAGGGTGATGTCGGCATCTTCGGCGGCGTAGCGCGTGGCTGTGGCCAGATCGACCTGGCCGAAAGAAATTTGCTTGGCACCTTTGCCCACCACCTCAGCATAGCTGATGGTTTTAATGTTGAGATGCCGGTGCGCGAGGTTGTCCATGTCATGTGGCTTGTGGCTTTCCAGCACGTAAGATTGCAGCAGGGTGTCTTCGGCCACGCCCGCTAAATTAATACCGTGGTTGGAAAATATATGTTGATCGTATTTAAGATTTTGTCCGAGTTTTTTGTGCTGCGCGCTTTCCAGCCAGGGGCGTAATTTCTGTAGCGCATGTTCGCGCTGGAGTTGCTCGGGCGCGCCCGGGTAATGGTGCGCCAGCGGCAAATATGCAGCGTGGAGAGGTGTGATGGCAAACGAAATGCCGACCAGTTGCGCGTTCATCACATCCAGGCCAGTGGTTTCGGTATCGACACAGACCAGCTCAGCCTGCATCATTTTGTTTAGCCAGACATCCAGTTGCGCTTCGGTCAAAATGGTTTCGTATTCGCCGCTGGAAGGCAGCGACGGGCTGGCTGATGCTTCATTACCAGATGCAGCGTAACTACTGGCAGCAAAGTCTCGCCCTTCTTTTTGAGCCAAGCCACTGCTTTTCTCTAGCGTAAAACTACCGCTATTTTCTTGTGCAACATTAGATGGAATAGAATTGTTAAGTTCGCGCAGCCAGCTTTTAAATCCGCATCGTTCGTAGATATTTCGCAACTGCGCTGCATCGTGCGGCGGCGGTTGCAGCGCATCAAAATGCACGGGCAGTGTGACATCACATTTCACGGTGACCAGCTTGCGGCCTTGCGGCAACCACTCTAGTGCATCACGTAAATTTTGCCCGACTACGCCGCCGATTTCCTGCGCGTGCAGCATCACATTATCCAGGGAGCCATATTGCTCCAGCCATTTCAGCGCGGTTTTCGGCCCGACTTTTGTCACGCCCGGCACGTTATCTACGGTGTCGCCGATCAAGCTGAGGTAGTCCACGATTTGATCTGGACGCACGCCAAACTTAGCCAGCACGCCCGCTTCATCCAGTGTTTCGTCGGTCATGGTGTTGACTAATTTCACTTGGCTGTTGACCAGTTGCGTTAAATCTTTATCGCCCGTGGAAATAATGCAGCGCGCCCCGCCGTGTGTCGCTTGCAGTGCCAGCGTGCCAATGACATCGTCGGCCTCCACGCCATCGATCATCAGCACATTCCAACCAGAGGCGGCAATAGCCTGATGCAGAGGTTCGATTTGTGCGGCTAAATCAGTGGGCATGGGCGGGCGATGTGCTTTATATTGCGGATACCACGCGTCGCGAAAAGTTTTGCCTTTTGCGTCAAACACACACGCGTTATAATCCGCCGGGTAATTGGCAATGGCGCGACGCAACATATTGAGCACGCCATAAATTGCGCCAGTGGGCAAGCCGTGCGGGCTACGCAAATCAGGTAGCGCATGAAATGCGCGGTACAGGTAAGATGAGCCATCGACTAATAAGAGCGTTTTAGGTGGCTGAGTTGACGTATCTACTTTAATCATCATTTGGTTTAATCATCATTTAGGTTTAATTATCATTTAGGTTTAATTATCATTTTGAGTTTTTTCGGTTCGGCATTTCACATTGTCCCCTCATTGTCCCCTTGTGGGATGTGGGGCACAGTTTTTGCCATTTATTAAAGGTTCTTCAGGTATGAGCAAACAATCCGAGGTTCACCTCTCAAAAGCTGCTGAAACATGGAACGCCAAAGAGGCCTGGCGCATGTTCGGCATTATGTCAGAATTCGTGGTAGCCACTAATCGCCTCATGGAGATTCAGCCTGCGGTCAGCATCTTTGGTAGCGCGCGCACTGCGCACACACACCCGTATTATAAAAAGACCGAGGAAATTTCACGCTTGTTGTCCGATGCCGGATTCTCGATAATTTCAGGTGGCGGCCCCGGCATCATGGAGGCTGCCAACAAAGGCGCGTATTACGGCAAATCTCCCAGTGTCGGTTTGAATATTCAATTGCCGCACGAGCAACACAATAATGCTTATCAAAATGTCAGCCAGTCGTTCCGTTACTTTTTCGTGCGCAAAATCATGTTCGTGCGCTTTGCCAGCGCGTATGTGGTAATGCCCGGCGGGTTTGGCACGTTGGACGAATTGATGGAAGCACTTACACTGGTGCAAACGGGCAAGATACGATCGATCCCGATTATTTTAGTGGGCAAGGAATTTTGGGGTGGAATGCTGGATTGGTTTCGACAGGCTTTGCTGACCGAGGGCATGATTAGTCCGGATGATATGGATTTGATTCAATTGATTGATGAGCCACAAGAAATTGTGGCTGCCATCTTCAAACACTATGAAACACGCGGCTTTGAGCTATCCGAGGCAGAACGCGAAATGCAGTTGAACCTTTAATTAAGGATGCTTTTTATCATGCGCGTCCTATTCATTTTTTTATGCAGTCTGCTAAGCGCTGTTGTGATCGCCCAAACGACACAACGGCCGGATGCAGAATTGCGAATAACCGATTTGCCGCCACCACCACCGCCACCCAAGATGATTGAAAGGGTAGATGAAGAGCTGGAACCGCAAATCACTATCGTCAAAAAAACGGGTTTAATGGTAGAAGAATATCGCTCAGGCGGCAAACTTTATATGATTAAAATTACACCGAAAATAGGCAAGCCTTACTATATGGTGGATGAGTTTGGTGACGGCAAATTCTCACGGCAAGAAGGGTTGGATTCTGGCTTGCGTCCCCCTCGTTGGACCATTCATAAATTTTGATACGAGACTCCAATGGCAGTTTTTACCCGTGTTACCAAGGCGGAATTAAATGCCTGGCTAGAGGATTTCGCGCTGGGTCCGGTGGTGGAAATGCAGGACATTGCGTCCGGCATCGAAAATACCAATTACTTTGTTACGATTCAAAATGATCATTTTGTTTTAACCTTGTTTGAGAAGCTGTCCGCCAGCGAATTACCTTTTTATCTAAATCTTATGGCGCATCTGGCTCAGCTGGGAGTGCCCTGCCCGCGACCGTTATTAGCTCAAGCACAATCTGCCAAGCTGCTGGCTGCTCAAGCCGCACGCCCTTTCTTAACTGCACAGCGGCAAAGTTTCTTTTTAGGCGAGCTGCATGGCAAACCTGCTTGCATCGTCAGTCGACTGAAAGGTAAATCTTTAACGCAGCCGGATGCAATGCATTGCGCGGCAGTCGGTGCAATGCTGGGTAAGCTGCACAACGCCGCGCACAGTTTTACAGAAACCATGCCTAACGCGCGCGCTGCCGCTTGGCGAGAAAAAACAGCGCAACAGGTAACCGCATATTTGTCCGCGCCAGAGGCGCAGTTGTTGCAGCAGGAAATTATTTTTCATATCCAACACACACTCAGTGCGCTGCCACAAGGCGTAATTCATGCTGATTTATTTCGCGACAATGTGTTATTTGATGGTGCGCAAATTGGTGGCGTGATTGATTTTTATTTCGCGTGCAACGATAGTTTGCTTTATGACCTAGCCATCACCGTGAATGATTGGTGCATGGGAGAAAATGCCAGCCTGGATACAGCCCGCACTCAGGCATTGCTGCTGGCCTACCATACAGTGCGCCCGCTTACTGCATCAGAATATGCTGCCTGGCCGATTGCTTTACGCTTGGCGGCATTACGTTTTTGGTTGTCGCGCTTGTATGATAAATTTTTACCGCGTGCGGGGGAAATCATTCACGCGCATAATCCCGAACAATTCAAAAGAATTTTGCAACAGCATATTGCCGTTCCGCATGAACTCGTCCTTCCGACATAAAAAATTCCGGCATAAAAATTTTGGCATGTTAAGTGCGACCCGTACAATGAAATGGAACCAAACTACCATAAGGAAAAAAGAACCATGCAAGCACGTAAAGTACATACCGAAAATGGCTGGCTATGGATCAAGCAGGGATGGTGGCTATTCAAAAAAAGCCCGATTTTGTTGCTGACCCTCACCATCATTGGCGTGTCGGGGTTAATTGGCGTGTCGATCATACCCATGATAGGCGATCCGCTGGCCACTATTTTATTCCCGGTTATATTTGTTGGTTTGATGCTGAGTTGCCGCGCGCTGGAGCATGAACAAGAACTGGATCTATCGCATCTATTTGCCGGATTTCAAAACAATGCCTCACAGTTAATGATCTTGGGCGGCATCAATATGGCTTTTCAATTGCTCATATTGGGCGTTGTAAATTTAACAGGCGGCGCAGCCCTGGTTGAAATTATGATGAGCGGCCAACCCATTACGGATACGGCTGCATTTGAAAAATTGATGGTTGAAGCGGGCATTGCGCCTTTTCTGGGATTGCTGTTATTCGGCGTGCTGATGATGGCCATGCAGTTTGCGCCCATGCTGGTAGCCTTCGACAAGCTTTCACCCTTTGCCGCGCTACGCACCAGCCTGCAAGCAGCTTTTCGTAACATTGTTACGCTGGGCATTTATGGCACCATCGTGATTTTGTTTGCGGTGATGGCGACGCTGCCGATGTTTTTGGGCTGGCTGATTCTAATGCCCGTCATGATCGCCTCTATTTACGCTTCTTATCGAGATATATTTCCGCTGCCGACTGAGATTACGCCGCCAGTAACGGTTGATAACATTGCGTAACCGCCCCCCTCCTTCATACACGAAAAATACACCTGTTATAGCTATAGCTAAAAGAAATATGGAGGGTATTCCAATATGAAAAAAATTTTTGATAAATATGATATTACAGCCCGATTATTACATTGGATATCAGCGTTAGTTATTCTATGGGCAGCCATTTCAGGCTTTTATTTGACCTCGTTAAATAATGATGAAAGCATCAAACATCAAATAGCAGAACTAAATGTTTCAATAACAGTTGTTTTTATTCCTTTCTTTTTCTGGCGAGTGATCCATAGAATAAAGCATGGCATACCGTCCTATGGCAATTTACTTTCTGAACGTGAAGTTAAAATAGCGAGAGCCATGCATATCTTGTTGTATACATTAGTGACGGTTGTTTTACTTTCCGGTATTTTAATGATGAAGAAAGATTTTACCGTGTTTAATTTAGGGTCTTAGGAAGTTAAGCACATTTTAAAGTGTGGTAACTTACTAAGATGATTAATAAAAATAGATATTATTGCCGTTCTCGAATCAGTGAAGCTAAATTCAGGCAACTTGTTCAATGTTTTGCACTCGATTTTACCGCCACG
>CANJMS010000088.1 GCA_947475825.1 Nitrosomonadales bacterium | reverse complement strand
GGTAAAGAAAGTATTTCTGATTCTCGACAATTTGCGTGTGCATCACAGCAAGCCAGTCAAGAAATGGGCAGGGGAACATAAAGACCAAATCGAGTTGTTCTATCTGCCCAGCTACAGTCCGGAGCTAAGCCCGGAAGAGCGGCTTAACGCCGATTTGAAGCACGCCATTTATACAAAGGTTCCGGTACGCACCAAGGCTAAACTGAAAGCCGCAACAACCGAGCACATGCTGACATTGGAGAAATCACCTGAGCGTGTCAAAAAATACTTCCAAGATTCTCGCGTAAAATATGCGGCATGAAAACTTCAAACTTCATCTGGCCGGATCAATAATTGCAATTCTGACCACGATTTAAGTGTCGGGTTGCGCCCACTTCACAAGCTGCGCATATGTGAAAATGGAAAATCGCTTTGTGGGTATTTTTGGATGCACCGCTTGTCACTGGTGTTTTGCGCATCGTGCGTAACGTACTGAGTAATTAGAAGGCACCTCCTTGACTCAATATTGGTTATTATTACGTCAGCCATAGCCCCGCATAAAAAATTTTTCGCGACACAGAAAAATAGTATAGGGGGCGGCAAGGAATATCCTTGGGAACCCTACGCCAACAGGGGGGCATCAACTCCCGATAAGGAATGTACCCCAGGCCCGCGCTTGCGAGTGCAACCTGCTACTGACAGACAAGCCTATGCAGACGCTGAAAACTTATCATCCCGCCCACTATCAGTGTGTGTGGCCCGCCCATACCGTTGGACATAAAAAAGGCAGGGTTACCCCTGCCCTTCCTGAAACACCTGAAAATTATTTCCTTTCTGGTGTTTATTTCTCTTTTTTCTCCATTTCATTATGCTTATCGCACTTCATTTTCATATCGCCCTTCATTTCTTTATGCTTATCGCATTTATCCATTTCTTCATGCTTGGACTCATGCTTGGAGTCATGCTTGGACTCATGCTTGGACTCATGCTTGGACTCCTCAGCAACAGCAGCGAAAGAAAAAACGGCAACAAACAGTGCGGCAATCATGGTAGATACTAGTTTCATTAAAGCTCCATTCTTAAAAGTTAAAATTGAATCCCCCCAGTTTTTGTGGAGGCTGTTTGGTTTAAGTAAAACTGGCAGCGTCCGTATGGGCTAACTGTCAAAAGTATTATGCCTCAGCTTCTGCTGGCGGTATATAGCCGATGGGTTACAGCAATCGCTGGTGGTTGAACTAGGCCATCCATTCCAGTGTTGCCAGTCTGCTTTGTATCGTGCCCATGTCAATCAGCGCAGTATATTTTCCACTTTGTGCGAATTACAGTAACAGTGCAACAACTCTCAAAGTTCTTGATGCTCGTGGATTCTTTGAATGACCATTGGTAAATATGCACGCTGATGGATGGAAAGTATTGGACGCTGACTGACACCCACTGCCGAATATATCATGTCGGGGGCAGGGTAAATTCTCTGCAGGTTTGGGTAAAGTACCGCGCGTTAATATTTATTTATTAAAACTTACGGAGTTTTCCGCTCACGCGCGCAACGCGCGCCCGCGCGTGAGAGTATGTTAAAATTGCGTCAAGCCTGATACGTCTGTTGGTACAATCGTGGGTATATTGCAATATATGGTTATGTAGACCAAGCGCTGGCGCGGTATTACGCGGACTGTTCGAATGACACCCTCCCGCCAGATTAGCATCCTAATTCATCCAATAGAGTCAGGAAAGCCAGTAAACATAGTGTGTAATGCAAGAAGGAAGATAGTCCAAGGTGGCATGGCAACATCCATTAAATTCAAGCGTAAATCTTGGTACCTTTCGTGGTAACAAATTTACCATGATCGAGAGTTGCCACGATGGCGATGGTTTTTATTTCTGGATTTATTTCGATGGCCGGAAGTATTGGCGGATGCGTTACAGACAGTCAGATCAACCTAAAAGCTGCAGTTGAAATTTAAGCTAAAAAACAATTACAACTCAATATTGGCGTGCATTTTAACAAAAAACACCAACTGCTCTTTTCCGCCGCAGGATTGATGCCCAATACCAGATATGCCGCTTTGATTCGCACCGTGCTGGTGTCACGCACTTTGGTATGAATGCAATCGAGATACCCGATAGTGTACTAGGCATTGAACAGGCGCGATTGCTAGGCTTTGGCTTCTTCGAAGCAACCATTTTGGAGCTTGATTTGACGAGCGATGGGGCTTGCGCCTGTTACAATTTGCATAATTTGGTGAGCTGGTTTTGTGAATTTATGCGGCAGATATTTTGCATGGATGTGTGGGCCATAGGGTGAGTGAGCACGTTGCTACCCATTGGCTAGAAGGGGGCGCAGTGTGTTCTGCGCGCTGGCGTTCTGAAAGTGGTTTGCCACCACCCAGAAAAGTAATAATTGCAGACGACACGATGAAAGCTGACGTGGCTTATCGCTTGGCTTGCGAAGGCACGGCCTTGTTGTGGCGCGGTGATTTTCAAAACGCAAAGCAGTTGTTGCAGGCACTGGCACGGCGTGCGGATAAAAAGCCGCATAAAACTTCTGCCATTCCCAGCGAGGCTTTTCATCTGTATCGTCAAGCGCAATCACAACGCGCACGCATTTTGGCGATGATCTTAATTCCTTTGGCGAGTGATTATTCTATCGCGCTAAACCGTGCGCCGGATGTGTGGCAGGCTTGCGTCGAAGCCTACGGCGCGAGCAGTGAAAATTCTGTGCTTGCTTTGCGTGAGTTGTTAGGAATAATTGGCGCGCATGAATGGCGCAAGAAGGGGGTAGCGATTCCCGCGCTTAATGTAGGCAGGCAGGGTGGTGGTGAGCAAGTGGTGGTGGAGCAGGTCGGGCGCATTCATCCGCACTATGGAGTATTCTCGCCTGTGCGTGGCGAGTATGTCGAGTTGGTACGCAACGCGCCACTGCCCCCTGCTTTTCCTACACCACAACTTGCATTTGATATTGGCACGGGGACTGGCGTTCTGGCTGCGATACTGGCGCGACGCGGGGTGCAACGAGTCATTGCCACTGAACAAGACCCGCGTGCGATCGTGTGTGCCCAAGAAAATATCACGCGCTTGGGATTAAATACCCAGGTGCAAATCGTGCAAGCGGATTTATTTCCTGAAGGTAAAGCGCAGCTCATCGTGTGCAATCCGCCGTGGATTCCGGCACGCCCCAGCTCCCCCATCGAACATGCCATATTCGATCCGGACAGTCGGATGCTACGCGGGTTTTTGCATGGCCTGGCTGCACATCTAGAGCTGGGCGGAGAGGGTTGGCTGATCTTGTCCAATATTGCGGAAAACCTGGGGCTGCGTACCCGAAATGAACTGCTTGCTACAATAAATGCTGCTGGATTAAAAGTACTGGCGCGCTTAGATGTGCAACCGCATCACCCTAAGATAGCCGACACGACCGACCCACTGCACGTTGCCCGCGTAGCCGAGATTACTTCTTTGTGGCGGTTAGGGAGCCTCTGATTAAGTCCATCATGAACCGCGTTGCTGACAAAAAATGGATGATCACAAGGCGCGCGACGCTGGTCGTAGTTATTCTACGATACCAAGGAGCGCAACACAGCGAGTGCCTATTTTTGTCGCAACCCACAAGGGCATTGGCATTGCGGGCGGTCTGCGGCGTCATGCTCCTGGCGAAGGGAATAACCATTCGCGTCGTCACCTTTCTTGCATCCCATCCCGCAAAGCCGAATGCGCGGCCATGCGGGACTTAATCAGAGGTTCCTTAGCAGTTGGCTGACGAAGGGGGCGTTGAATCAGCCTTTCGTTTGTGGTGAGTCATTCGGTTTTGCTTGGGAGAGCCGAACCGAGCCATATGCAGAGAACGATCATCGCAATACCGCTAATAACTGTTACACCAGCGAGTCTTTGGAATTTAACCATCCATCAATGCAACATAATATTTATTGGAAGACATCCTACATATTGGAGACAGGTTGTTTGCCTGTTACAATTCACCCGCTTGCAAGTGAGGTTTTAGAGCGGCAATTTTTAATGGTTATAATAAAATAGTAGTTTAACGATTGAACTTATTTTTTAAGGAGCAATATTTATAATGTTACGTTATTCAATTTTTGCAGCCTTGCTGATTTTTTGCGCGCCTGTCATGGCTGATTCCATTGATGTGAATCTGAATAACAACGCTGCGCAATTTCAATACATCGCCCCTGTCGGGTACAGTGAAGAAGGTAAAGCCGAGCTACATGCTGGCTTCTTATTCGACAACAATAATAATGTGCTAGGCGATGTAGGTCTGCTGGTAATGAGTGATATGGGCAAGTCATCGGGTACCACTCTGGGTGTGGGTCTTAAAGCGGTAGCGGCTTTAAGCGGTGATTTCTCCATGGCGCTGGCACTGGGTGGTAAAATTCGCTTTACACCATTTGTCAATCGACGCATAGGTTTGGTCGGGCTTGTTTATGTGGCGCCCAAAATTGTCTCTTTTGGCGGTGCAGATTTTTTTGTGCATGGTGGAGTAAGTGTAGAATATGAAATAATTAAACAGGCTATAGCTTATGTTGGTTATCGAAACATACGATTCGGCGTGGAGCATAGTCCTGATATGGTGAATGAAAAAAATGCACACTTGGGTGTGAGGATTTCTTTCTAGTCTGAAAGATGTAATTAGTGTAACCTAAACAGGTAGGGTTGGTTTTGACTGCACCTACCACATAGCAGAATTAATATTAATTTTTAGGAGTGTGAATATGAATGTTGGGACAGTTGACAGTTTTATTCGAATGAGTATAGGCACATGCCTTTTGTTTGTGGCGGCTGTTTACTACAGTTGGTGGTCGGGGATAGCAGGCGTTCTTCTTCTGCTTTCGTCACTTTTTAATTGGTGTCCTGTTTATAGGGTATTAGGTTTTTCCAGCCGCAATAAAAATTCTTTACACAGCGCTGAATAAGTTTTCCGCTCGTGGTGAGATGTTCTAGCTTCGTTTGAAGCGCCTTTATCAATCCATGAGCGGAGGGTTGTTAGCACCCATGCGGCAACCCTTGTAGATAAAGCCTTAAGTGCCTCCGCGATCAATTGGCAATAATGGATACGAACAGGTTCATGCAGCCAGTTTTTTATAGAACTGGTGTTGCAAGCACGACTGGCGATAGATGGTCCAGCCGAGCTTGGTTGTGTTGGCGCTTATATAATATTCCGGTGTACTCAGTAATCCTTGGAATAGCCTCGGCGCGATCTTGTCAAATTGTTCGAGTATTTTTCGGTATTCATGCGCATAAAATTAACTGACACGATCTAAGTGGTGGATGACTTTTGGGTGGCCGCTTCTGGGCGATAGCGCGAAGAAACAGCGATTGATTAGTCAGGTTTTTCGTCATGCGACAGCTCACGGCATAGCCCGCCAAATCACCCCTTAAAAAGTCTTTTTGAACCAGCAAGTAAAGCCAGCCCTCGTTATTCCAGTTTGCGTTAGAAAGGAGAACAATACGGCAAGGATGAGGTGACGAAGACAGTACATTTGAGTACGGCTATAACCAACCACTTTGCAACCGTCTTTTGGTTGCTTAGTGGGATGGCTAGTTGTTTCACTCAGGAGCCGAGGACGATGCCAACACAGTTATCGTTTTTAACGCGAATTGGAATTAGCCGGAATGATAGGTGAGATCACTTACCCATACCTGGTGCGGCGATAAGCAGCTTTCGTTGCGTTGGTGATGCATCTGCGAACGGAGTAAGTTTTACAACGTGTGATAGCGTGCCTACAAGTGTACCCACGCTGTACCCTAAGCTAAGCGGGCTAACTATTCAGAGCCAAATTAATCGACTCCTTATTTTTAATCCCCGTGGCTTATTGCAACGAAGCTGTGTAGTTCCGAGATGCACTATTGTCGTTCCCGCGCAGGCGAGAATGGCAACTTGATTGAGCATTTCCTTTCTGTAAGTAAGAAGTAATTTTTTAGTAATCGATTTTTCATAGGGGGAATCAAAATGGCTAACCAAGCTCCAGTTAATCCAGCAATCGAAAATATTACCGTGCTATCCGGTAATCGCTTCACAGCAGGGAGCATTGCCATAGATAGCATTCTGATTCCTCCTTCTGCCCTGCAAAAAACATCTGGCATAAAACGCAGTAAGCGCAAGATCGATGAAAACGACGCAGTCCTGCAAAATTCCCCTGATAATCAATCGCCGGACAACCAAACGCCAGATAATCAACCTTCTCCAAACACTACGGTAGATGCGGGCGAGGGAGTAACAGTTGGCGATCAGACAATGAGCGATTGGATCACAGATGAAAGCTCCAATGAACTGGGAGCTGCTGGCCTATCCGATGCCAACTCCTCCGATTCCAACCTGTTGCTGGCGCAAGCTAAAACAGGCGCGCAGGGCGCGGTAGGCAGTGGTAGTGCTAAAGCCGCTGGTGCTGGAGCAGCAACGAGCGGAGCCAAGGCAGCCGCCGTGACGAAAGCTGGTGCCGATGCGGCATCAGCAGGATCACTTTTAGGCGGCATCAGTACCACCACGGCAGCTCTTGCTGGTGGAGCAGTTGCAGTAGTAAGTGTTGCAGCCATTGTGGCGAGCGGTGGAGAGCAAGCACCAGCGCCCGTGAACAATGCACCTGTTGCCATCGCCGACACCCTTGCTGCAACCGAAGACACCGCCATCATCTACACCGCCGTACAATTAACGGGCAACGACACCGACGTAGAAGGCAATGCGCTGATCCTCTCCAGCGTCACCAGCGGCACGGGCGGCACAGCCGTATTGAACGCCAACGGCACAGTAACCTTCACCCCGACCGCGAACTTTAATGGCGCGGCCAGCTTCAGCTACATAGCCAGCGATGGGCAAGGCGTCAACGCCACCAGCAACAGTGCCATCGTCACAGTCACAGTCAACCCAGTGTCTGAACCGCCAGGCGTGGCTAATAACACCTTAACCATTTCAGAAGGTGCAACCGTAACCATTACTTCAGCAAACATTTCCAATGTAGATGCAGATACAGACGGAGATTTACTGATTTACACCTTCACCGTGAGCGAAGTTACGAATGGCAAGTTTGTGCTGGTTTCTGATCTTACGCTTGCGCAAATCTTCAATTTTACCGCCGAGCAGGTTAGGGCAAACAGCATTCAATTTATACACAATGGCGGAGAAGCCCCACCTTCATTCAATACCCTAGTAACGGGCACAGATAATGGTGGTGTTATTTCTGGTGCGTCTCCAACCCCTATGCTTGCTACAATTAATTTTACCAATGTCAACGACGCACCGACCGCGACCAACCTGAGTGCAGCGGAGACCTACACCGAAGACACGGCGCTGAACCTCACCGACATCGTGGCGAGCGACGTGGACAGTGCCAGCGTGACCGCCACCCTGACCCTGTCGAACGTGGCTGCGGGTAGTTT
>CANJMS010000087.1 GCA_947475825.1 Nitrosomonadales bacterium | reverse complement strand
TAAGAGGCAAGGCTATCAGGAAGAGAATAAATCCTGCCACGATATCAAACTTGGCGTTTTGCTTGAGACCCGGTAAGTAGTCCAGTGGAACTGGACCAATATCTACTTTAGTTGCTGGTGCTGCTGCAGGTGAAGACATAAGTTAACCCCTATGAAAAAAATTAATGGATTATGAAATTAATGGATAGCTAATGAAAATTCATTGAAGCAAGAATGAAATTTAGTGCAGTGACACTCACCACAATAGCCTAATCACATATTTTTGATTGATGGGGTCACACACAGTACAAGTGCGCTACCCAAGAAAAAGGAGTGTTATCCGAAAAAAGGTAAGGATGCCGCGAGGGTCACGGGACGCATATTACTCCTAATTTATCCTAAAAACCGCAGTTAAGTACCTCCATTTGTAAGATTTGTAAGTTGCTAGGGACGCACTGATTTAATCCTCCATGTACCCGCAACCCAACGGGACATGGCTTTACGAGCGGCCTGCATTGTCGCAAGGCTAGCCAAGGGAACGACCCTTAGCGTCACCTTGCTCCGTGCTTTTCATCCCGCAAAGCTGATGTCGCGGTCATGTGGGATTAAATCAGTGCTTCCTTAGGTATTTTATGGTGGGTCAATGCTGGCAATAGTACACTTGAGATGATTGCAGGCGAGTGGCTAAACGGTGGGGGCAACTGCTCCGTAGCTGCAGTATTAAAAATTCAATTGCGCGTGGATTTACTTTTTCTTCAGCCACCGTGCTGCATCCAGCGCGAAGTAAGTCAAAATTCCATCTGCGCCGGCGCGCTTAAATGCCATTAAAGATTCCATCACGCAGGCTTCTTCGTTGAGCCAGCCATTTTGTGCGGCGGATTTGAGCATGGCGTATTCGCCGCTAACTTGATAGACGAAAGTTGGTGCTTTGAATTCATCTTTTACACGGCGCAGAATGTCCAGATATGGCATTCCTGGCTTAATCATGACCATATCCGCGCCCTCTTGTAAGTCCAGCCCGACTTCCCATAATGCCTCGTCAGAATTAGCGGAATCTATTTGATAGGTGTATTTATTACCCGCGCCGAGGTTGCCACTGGAGCCGACCGCATCCCGGAACGGACCATAAAAATTGGAGGCATATTTGGCTGAGTACGCCATTATGCGGGTATGGATGTGCCCTTTGACATCCAAGGCTGCACGCACGGCGGCAATGCGTCCATCCATCATGTCAGACGGTGCTACAACATCAGCACCTGCCTGGGCGTGAATTTGTGCCTGCTGCGCCAGCATCGCAACGGTTTCGTCATTCAGCACATAACCGCTGGCATCAATTAAGCCATCCTGCCCGTGACTGGTGTAGGGATCGAGCGCGATGTCGGTGATGATGCCCAGTTCTGGAAAATGTTTTTTAAGGACGGCCACCACGCGCGGCACGAGACCATCCGGATTGAGTGCTTCGCGCGCATCTTCGGTTTTAAGCGCGCTCGTAATGACTGGGAATAACGCGATTGCGGGAATGCCTAAAGTAACGCACTCCTCAGCTTGCACCAGCAGCTTATCCAGCGTTAGACGCGAAATACCGGGCATCGAGACGATGGCTTCCGTGCGGTTATTGCCGTCCAGCACGAAGACTGGATAAATAAGATCGTGTGCGGTCAGCGTATTTTCACGCATCAAATTACGTGAGAAAACATCGCGGCGCATACGGCGCATTCTTTTATTCGGGTATGAACCAAGTGCCTGCATAATAAATTATCCCTATCAATTACAGTGAGTTAAGACGCGCCTGAAAAAATATTATTTGCGCAGGATTTTTTTGTGGAACTCTTTGAATAATTTGCTATCTCACCACTTGAATAATGCAAATTATTCCCCCGTCACCCCTTGGCGGGGTTGTTTTAACGCTGCAGTTAAAACATTTTTGTGCCTCTATCCTCCCCCTTTTGGTTAGAGGCATTTTTTTTGTCCCACGCATTGTTGCTGCACTCAACGTGACGGTGTTGCTCGAGACCTCAACACGCTCACTTAGATTGAGTAGACTGCACTTTTTCGAACTTTCATGTCCCGCTTTGTTATCGCCTCAATCCTGTTATCGCTCGCGACGCATTCTCAACTCAGTTAAGTTTTTACGCTAGACCCGCGAATTTTAATCCGTCGCCAACCAGCGCGCAATGACGACTTCGGCTTCTTCCACGCCCACTTTTTTCAAGCTGGAAAATAACTGCACGGTGCAGTTCGGATAAAATTCATTGATATGCGATTTAACTTGATTCAAGGTAAGTGTCGCTTGCTGGCGGCTGAGCTTGTCCGACTTGGTCAGTAAAATATGGACAGGCTTGCCAGTGGGCATAAACCATTCCAGCAGACGCTCATCCAATTCACTTAACGGATGCCGCGCATCCATGATAACGACTAAGCCGCATAGCGCATCGCGAGTTTGCAGATAAACATTGAGCAGATTTTCCCAATGCGTTTTGATGGCAGGTGGCACTTTGGCATAACCATAGCCCGGTAAATCAACCAGAAAGCGGCTGTCACCCAAGCTAAAATAATTGAGATGTTGCGTGCGCCCCGGTGTTTTGCTGGTGTATGCCAAGCGCACGTGGTTGGCCAAAGTGTTGATGGCACTGGATTTGCCCGCGTTGGAGCGCCCGACGAAGGCGACTTCTTTGCCGCCATGCAGCGGCAGCGCGTGCAATTCATTGACGGTAGTAAAGAACGCGGCCTGGCTGAATAGTCCCATAGTTACATTGTCCCCTTGTGGGATGCGAGATTATCCAGCTGCAAAAATTGCGTCAGCAACGGCAATGGTCTGCGCGATGTCTGCCTCGGTATGCGCCGCCGATACAAAGCCTGCTTCAAATGCGGAAGGGGCAAGGTAAATGCCTTTGTCCAGCATGGAATGAAAGAAACGGTTGAATGCATTTTTATCGCACGCCATCACTTCGGTGTAACTGGTGGGGATAGAGTGGCTGAAATACAGGCCGAACATGCCGCCTATGGATTGTGCGCAGAATAGAACGCCATGTTTCTTTGCACTGGCTGCCAAGCCATCGGTAAGCGTCCGCGTCATCTGCGCCAGGCGTGGATAAAAATCGGGGGCTTGCACTAATTTTAAAGTGGCTAATCCCGCAGCGATAGAAAGCGGATTACCCGACAATGTGCCCGCCTGATACACCGCACCCAGTGGTGCGAGGCATTGCATAATGTCGCGCCGACCACCAAACGCAGCGGTGGGCAGCCCGCCCCCCATCACTTTGCCGAGCGTAGTTAAATCCGGCTGTATATTGAAATGCCCCTGTGCGCCGTGCAAGCCGACCCGAAAGCCAGTCATCACTTCGTCCAGAATTAGCACCACACCATGTTGTGTACACAGCCGACGCAATGTGGCTAAAAATTCAGGCTTGGGCATAATCAAATTCATGTTACCCGCCACAGGCTCGATAATCACCGCAGCCAATTCTTTGCCAATTGCGGCGAATGTGCGTTCTAAGCCAGCGATATCGTTATAGTCCAGCACAGTAGTCAGTGCTGCAATTTCGGCAGGCACGCCGGATGAGCTGGGTTGACCAAAGGTAAGCGCGCCAGAGCCAGCTTTGACCAGCAACCCGTCGGCATGGCCGTGATAGCAACCTTCAAATTTAATAATGCGGCTGCGTCCGGTGTAACCACGCGCCAAACGTATGGCACTCATGGTGGCTTCCGTGCCCGAGCTAACCAAGCGCACCATGTCCATGCTGGGCAGAAGCCTGCATAACAATTCCGCAATTTCCAATTCGACAGCAGTCGGTGCGCCAAAACCCAAACCTTGCGCGGCAGCATCTTGCACGGCTTTCACCACGGCGGGATGGGTATGTCCGACTATCATCGGCCCCCACGAGCCAACATAATCAATATATTTTTGATCATCCGCATCCCACACATAAGCACCCTGCCCCCGCTTGAAAAACAAGGGCGTGCCGCCGACTGATTTAAAAGCGCGCACAGGCGAATTCACGCCGCCAGGAATCAGGCGTTGTGATTGTTCAAATAAACTTTGATTCTTAGAATTCATGTTACCAAGTCCTTAGTGGTGTGATTGAACGCGGCATGTTGAGCAAACACGCCTGCGAAATTTTGTGCGGCAAGGCGAATATCCGGGGCATCAAAGAGGGCTGAAATGACCGCAACTGCATGTGCGCCGGATTGAATCAAAGCTGCGCTGTTGTTCAAGTTAATGCCGCCGATGGCAACAACAGGCACGGCAAATTCGGCATGTGCGTGTTGCAATAATTCGGGCGTTGCACGAACCGCAAGGGGTTTGCTGGATGAAGGATAAAACGCACCGAACGCGACATAGTCAGCCCCTGCAGCAACAGCCGCTTGTGCCAACGACAAACGATTATAACAAGAAACCCCGATGAATTTATCCCTGCCCAGCAACGCGCGCGCTTTGGTTATCCCGCCATCGGCAACGCCCAAATGAACGCCATCCGCCCCCACGTTGGCAGCTAATTGCGCATCATCATTGACGATAAAGGGAATAGAAAATTCATGTGCTAATTGGCACAAAGCCTGCGCTTGTTCAAACCGCAGTGCCTCGTTAGCGGTCTTATTGCGATATTGCAAAACGCTGATGCCGCCGAGCAGCGCGAGATGAACACGGTGCAGCAAATCAGCCGTGTTGGCACAATCCGGCGTAACCGCATAAACACCCCAAAGCCTGCGACGGCGTGTGTTAATGGCGTGTACCGGGGTCATCCTCGTCATCTTCCTCATCCTCATCCTGTGCCCAGAATAAGCGATCCGGTATGTGCTGCCCCATGCCCGGGCGAAAGCCATGTTTTAATGCTTGCCAAGTGTATTCCTGCGCCTCATTGACTGCATCTTCCACAGGCAATCCATTCGCCAGCAATGCAGCAATAGCCGAAGCCAGGGTGCAGCCCGAGCCATGATAAATACCCGGCAAACGCGGCCAATGCTCATCGCTCACCACGCCTTGCTCGTTATACAGCGTGTTAATGACTTTGGGCGTGTGTTCGTGTGTGCCAGTAATCAGGACATATTCGCAGCCCATTTGTAATAAAAGTCTAGCGCAATCGGCCAGATTCTGTACATCCTCTTCGCTATCCTCATCCTGCACCAGACTGCGTGCCTCTATACTATTAGGCGTGAGCACTGTTGTTTGTGGCAACAACAGCTCGCGCATGGCATCGAGCATGTTATCGTTGGCCAACTCGTCTCCGCGCCCAGAAGTCAGCACCGGATCAAACACCAATGGTATATCCGGATAGTCTGCAAGAATGGCAGCAATCACCGCAATATTTTCTACACTGCCAAGTAAACCAATTTTAAACGCGGCCACGGGCATGTCTTCCAATACCGCGCGCGCTTGATCATTTACCCACTCTGCATCAATCGGTAACACATCATCCACGCCACTGGTATCTTGCACAGTAATCGCCGTCACCACAGTGAGCGGATGACAACCCATGCTGGCAATAGTTAACAGGTCGGCCTGCAAACCTGCGCCACCGCTGGGGTCGGTCGCGCTAAAACAAAGAACAATCGGGGGGATGTCAGACATGGTGGTAGCGTTTATTGTAAAATGTGAATTGATAACGAGATTCTAACTTAAATTAAACATTATGACCGTGAACCCTGAATATAAGACCTACATGTGCCTCATATGCGGCTGGATGTACAACGAAGAAACGGGCGCGCCAGAAGATGGAATATTGCCCGGCACGCGCTGGGAAGATGTGCCGATGAATTGGACTTGCCCGGAGTGCGGCGCACGCAAAGATGATTTTGAAATGGTGGAATTTTAATTATTTCGGTTCATGCCAGCGGCGCAGAGCGCGATAAATTGCTAGCGTGAAAAGTTACAAGATTGAGGGTGGGTGTTTTTGCGGTGCAGTCCGCTACCAAATCGATGGTGCGCTTGATCGTGCGTGCGCATGTCATTATTCTCGTTGTCGCAAAGCATTCAGCGGCGCATCATCGGCCTACGCTGAGGCTGCGGACGGTAGTAAGTTCAGTTGGGTTGGGCGTAGAATGCATACGCAACGCAGAAAAGGAGAATTCGCATGAATACTAATTCCGCCTGGGCACATGGCCTCTGGGTGTTCGTTTCGACAGTCCTGCTGCTCGCCGCGTGCGGGAAGGGAACGCCTCCCGACCTCTACGACCCGGCGAAGATGGATCTCAAACCGGTGCCGGCGAAAGTGCACAACGTGCGCCACGAGGGCGCATTCGCCGAGGGCAACGCGCTCAGCATGGGCGCGGAACTCAAGCCGCTCGACCCTTCGCCCGTCAAGACCGTGCGCTTGGACACCACGCATAAGATCATCGAGATCGCCCCGGGCGTGAAGTTCAGTGCCTGGACCTTCGGCGACCACGTGCCCGGGCCGACGATCCGCGCGCGCGTCGGCGACCGGATCAAATTCGTCATGACTAACCGTTCCGATGAGCCGGTGCCCGGCCCGCAGCTCACAGCGGCCCCGATGATGCACTCGATGGACTTCCACGCTGCCATGGTGTCACCGCAGGATAAGTACCGCTCTATTGCGCCGGGACAGACGATTGAATTCGAGTTCACGCTCAACTACCCCGGCATCTTCATGTACCACTGCGGCACGTCGATGATCCTGGAGCACATCGCTTCCGGCATGTACGGCGCGGTAATCGTCGAGCCGAGGAACGGCTACCCAACCAAGGTTGACCGCGAATACGTAATCGTGCAAAGCGAGTTTTACGTGAAGCCCGATCCGCAGAAACGCCAGGTGGATGGCGCGCCGCTGTACGTGCTCGACACCGATCGCCTGCGCGATGCCCGGCCCACGCACACCGTGTTCAATGGCGTGCACAACGGCATGGTGAAAAAGCCGCTTCCTGCCAAACCCGGCGAGCGTGTACGGTTGCACGTGCTCAACGTCGGACCGAGCAAGACCTCGAGCTTCCACGTCGTCGGTACGATTTTCGACCGGGTGTGGATGGAGGGCAATCCCGACAATCAATTTCGCGGCATGCAAACGGTCCTGTTGGGCTCCTCCAACAGCGCCATCGTCGAGTTCATGATTCCGGAGAAAGGCTCCTACATCATGGTGGATCACCACTTTTCCAACGCCTCACAAGGCGCGGTCGGCATGATAGATGCTGGCATAAAGGCCGAGAAGGCCGATGTCGAGCATCACAACATGCTGGCCTCGGGGACGCCGACCGAGTCAGGCGCGGTGCAAGGCAAACTCAATTTCGAGTTGAACCGAGATTTTCCAATAGAGCACAATTCCCAATGGAAGCCATTAGAGAATTACATTGATTCTATTGAAGTTTGGGTTGATTTTGAGTAGCGTATAGCCATCGCGATTTAAGTGCAGAGGAAGTCATGGGTTTTGAGCTGCGTTTTACC
>CANJMS010000086.1 GCA_947475825.1 Nitrosomonadales bacterium | reverse complement strand
ATTCATATCGGGCGTTGATGTAGTTTTCAGAACCTCCATCTTGCCAGCAATGGCCGCCCTTCTCTACCTCTTTTCGCTCCAAATTCGGCAGTTAATTCAACTCAGGTGGGGAGTTTTGCAAGAGGCTCACATATAACACATATGCGCTGTCATATTTTTTGTTCGCGCCTTGTCTGGCTTATAACCAGCCACTTGGCTGCCGTCTTTTGGCGGCCTAGTGGAATGGCTAGTTGCTTCATCAGGAATTTTAATTTTTAGAAGTATCTTTGGGAAATATAAAAAAGGAGATGAAGTTATGATGAAGGGTGGCTTGGCTGGAATGATGAAACAGGCGCAGCAGATGCAGCAAAATATGAAAAAGGCGCAAGATGAATTGGCGCATGTGGAGGTTGAAGGACAGGCTGGCTCGGGTGCGGTGAAAGTGGTGATGACTTGTGCGCATGAAGTGCTACGTGTGACGCTGGCTGACAGTTTATTGGCTGACGATAAAGAGATGTTGGAAGATTTGATCGTGGCCGCAATGAATGATGCAGTAAAGCAGGCAGCGGCGGTCAGCAAGCAAAAGATGAGTGGATTTACCGCAGGCATGAATTTGCCGCCGGGTATGAATCTGCCATTTTGAGTTCAGTCATTCAGGCATGAGCACGCCCTCTAGTTTGGAAGAAATGATTATTGCTCTACGTTGCTTGCCAGGCGTGGGGCCTAAGTCCGCTCAGCGCATGGCATATCATTTGTTGCAGCGCGATAAAACGGGCGCGCTACGTTTGTCGCAGGCGCTCGAAAATGCCGTTGCGGGTATACACCATTGCACTAAATGCAATAATTTTTGTGAGGAAGAAATATGCTCCTTGTGTCGTTCGCCCAAGCGCGATACCAGCTTGCTGTGTGTGGTGGAAATGCCGGCTGATTTGTTGATGATGGAGCAGGCGCAATGTTATTGGGGCATGTACTTTGTGTTGATGGGGCGACTGTCTCCGCTGGATGGTATCGGTGCGCGCGAGCTGCATCTGGAGCGGTTGGTCAAGCGCGCATCCGAGCAAACATGCGAAGTGATTCTCGCTACCAATTTTACAGTGGAAGGCGACGCGACCGCGCACTATATTGCCACTTTGCTGTACGCTCAGGGCATCAAGGTATCGCGCATTGCGCGTGGCTTGCCAGTTGGTGGTGAGCTTGAATATGTGGACAGCGGAACCTTGGCGCAGGCGGTATTGGAGCGGCGTGAAGTAACTGGATAAGAGTATGCAAAAGAAGTTAGAAATTCGGAACGGTGATCAGTTGTCAGATGAGTCATCCAGTGAGTTAATGCAGGGAGAGCGCTTGCAAAAGGTGCTGGCGCAAACTGGCCTAGGTTCGCGTCGCGCTATGGAAGAATGGATCACGGCTGGGCGAGTCACCCTTAATGGAGAGCTGGCCACGCTCGGCATGCGCGTGAATGCAGGTGATACGGTGCGGGTTGATAAACGCATTATTAAATTGCAGGAGCAAGGTAGCGGTTTGCCACGGGTGCTGCTATATCACAAGCAAGAGGGCGAGATTGTCAGCCGCGATGATCCCGGCAATCGTGTGAGCGTATTTGATAAATTGCCCAAGCTGCGCGGGATGAAATGGATAGCCATAGGCCGTCTGGATTTTAATACCAGCGGGTTGCTTATTTTTACTACCTCCGGCGATCTGGCTAATCGGCTGATGCATCCGCGTTTTGAGGTAGAGCGGGAATATGCGGTGCGCGTGCAAGGCAGTTTGACCGAGCAGCAAATGCAGCAGTTGTTGACAGATGGCGTGATGCTGGAAGATGGCTTGGTGAAATTTGAGAAACTGACCGATGAAGGTGGGGAAGGTTACAATCATTGGTATCGCTTGATCTTAAAAGAAGGACGCAACCGTGTGGTGCGTAGAACTTTTGAAGCGTTGGGGTTGACGATTAGCCGTTTGATGCGAGTGCGTTTCGGCATAATTAATTTGCCGCCGCGTTTAAAGCGTGGTGTCATGGCTGAGTTAGGTGAGGGCGAAGTTAGAGCGGTATTGGAGTGGGGTGGGGTGGCAATTCAACCCACAACTGCCGCTCAAAATCGGGTCGTACAAGATGTTGTTATGCGCCATCAGGATGAGGAACGAGATGTCCGGCATGGGGAAAAAATGAGAGAGGTTAGGAAAGATTTTGATGTGCCGCATAAGGATGGTCGAGTGCATCCAATAGCAAGTGATAAGCCTGTGCAGCACAAGAAGAAATCAAGAGCTCATAAAAGAACTGTCAACAAAAAATAGCTGTAACCAGCAATATAGTTGCAAATACCGTAATAATATATACGACTTCAGCAAAACAATTTGGGGCAGATGGTAAATTTACAGGTTGACCTTAGGTATGGAAGAAAACGATAAAAGAACAATTATATGCAGCGTACTTTTTTTGGATATTGTGGATTATTCAAAAAAGACTGTGCTCGAGCAGATCGGTCTGAAAGAGGGATTTAATACTTTTCTGCTTGCCGCTATTAGCACCATACCAGCAGATGATCGTATCGTTCTGGACACGATTGATGGTGCGGTGGTCAGCTTTTTGGGAGATGTAAATGCAGCGCTGAAAGTTGCTTTGAGTATGCGCAAGATATTACTTACCGATGGGCTGCGCAGGGATCCGCCATTGCTGGTGCGGCTGGGTATAAATTTGGGGCCAGTGCGCTTGGTGCGCGATGTAAATGGCTCACCCAATATTGTGGGTGATGGCATTAATGTCGCCCAGCGTGTGATGAATTTTGCTTATCCGGATCAGATACTGGTTTCAAGATCATATTTTGAGGCGGTGTCGCGAGTATCCAAAAGCTACGATAGCATGTTCCATTACCAAGGTGCGCGTACGGATAAGCATGTGCGCGAACACGATGTGTACGCGATTGGTAATTCGGGTGATGCGGTTGCACGACAGGGTGTGTCCCATGCCCTAACATCGGCACAGGCAGGAATGGGCGCACAGGTAACACGCATCTATCTGGCAGTGGTAAACACCCTGCATTCCGTGGAGCAAGCGGCCAGAGCTGGCTATGTCGCTGCATCCCCGCAACAACGCATGCTATATATAGGTTGGGTAGCAGTTCTTCTGGGTCTTGTTTTAGCCATATTGATTACCCTGGTATCTAATGCAGCCAAGCCGGCTGTTGAGTCCACCAGTGCTTTAGTTGCAAATAATAAGAAATCTGCGGTTGTACCGCTGACTGCGACCACTTCACCTGTCCTTGCTCCTGTCTCTGTTTTAAGTGTAGTAGCAGCCACCGCACCGGCTAAGAAAAGAATTATCCGGAAGAAGAAAATTGAGCCCTTGAAAAAAGAACTCGCACGTACCCGCTCACTGGAAGAAACCACAGCCATTAATTCAGGCACACCCGCATTAATCAGTCTTTCTGTTTTGCCTTGGGGGGAGGTTTACCTCGATGGTAGAATGCAAGGAGTGAGTCCGCCGCTGGCTGAGTTGCAAGTTGTACCGGGGAAGCATGAGATTGAAATACGCAACTCTACATTCCCTATATATAAGCAAGTATTTTTAGTTAAATCCAGCGGTGTTTTAAAAATTCAACACAAATTTGGGGACTAGCTATTTATAGATAACATTTCCTCAAGTTTAGTGTCTGGTTATAATTTGAGGGATGAGAATGACGGGGGTACGTGTTTTAGTCTGGGGAATGCTGCTGCTATTGCTAGGTGGCTGCCAAACATTTGCAAATCGTGTGGTGGGCGCGGGGCAGATATTGTTTCAGGGCAGTTCGTCCGAGCGCAGTATTTCCCAGGGTATAGCCAGCTATAACAATGGGGATTATCAGGCGGCAGTGGTGTTGTTGCAGCATGCGTTGGAAGATGTAATGCTGAGCAAATCAGACAAAATCAATGCATACAAATACCTGGCTTTCACACATTGTATAAGCGTCCGTGAGAAAAAGTGTCAGGAATCATTTGAGCGTATTTTTGCAATCAATCCCAATTTCAACCTGACACCTGCAGAAGCTGGACATCCTGTTTGGGGACCTGTTTTTCGTGGGGTGCAGGCTAAAAAAATCAATAAACCATAACATTCAGGCTATGACCACGAAATAAAAAGAAGCAGTATAAAAAATCATGATTAGACAACTGGGACGCTACGAAGTAATCGGCGAGATCGGCCAAGGCGCGATGGGCGTGGTCTATCGGGTGAAAGACCCTTTGATTGACCGTATTGTTGCTATCAAAACGATTAATCTGAATCTGGCCGAAGATGAAAAGGAAGAGTACGAAGGTCGCTTCTATCAGGAAGCAAAGGCTGCTGGGCGTTTGAGCCACCCCAATATTGTGACGATTTTTGATGTGGGCAAAAGTGGGGATGTCGCCTACATTGCCATGGAATTTCTGGAGGGTCGTGAGTTACGCGATATTCTTAATGATCAAAAGCATTTGCCGATCGAGCAGATATTAGACTTGGCTGCACAAATTGCGCGTGGACTAGCGTATGCACATGAACATGATGTTGTTCACCGTGACATAAAACCTTCCAACATCATGGTGGTGCGAGACGGGCATGTAAAAATTACCGATTTTGGCATTGCTCGCATGTCTTCTGCCGCAGTTCGCACGCAAACAGGCATGGTGCTGGGTTCACCTAAGTATATGTCTCCCGAACAGGTACTCGGGAAGGTGATCGATCAAAGATCAGACGTATTTTCGTTAGGTGTCACCTTGTATGAAATGTTAACAGGGCAGGTTCCTTTCGCGGGCGAAAATGTAAATGCCATTATGTACCAAACGCTGAATGTTATCCCTGCACCACCCAGCATGCTGAATCCGGATGTGCCGGATATGTTGAACTTCATCGTTGCTAAAGCCTTAGCTAAAGATCTGAATGATCGTTACCAAAATGCGCGGGAATTTGCCAATGATTTAAGAGGGTGCCGTGACACCATGCCGCGTTCAAAGGCGCGTGTTGATTTGGTTGGTGGGCATCGTAATGAGGCGGTTCAATTATCTGAGGAGAAGCATGGCTCACAGCGAGCGGGAATTGATCGCTCGGGAACCGATCATTTGGGGGTTGATACAGACGAATCTAAGGTCGTGGCAACGATGGGCTTGTCATCCGTTTTTGATTCTACCAATGCAACCATGCGGCTTGCGGCCATGACCGCTTCTATAGAGGAGGTGGAAGCTTTGGCTAAAACCTTACAAATACCGCGTCCTAGTTTAAATGAAATTAATAAGGCCGCATTTATTCCCAAAGAATCAGCCCCCCAGTTGCCCTTGCAACACAAGGTGCAGCCAGGCCAACAAGCATCTCAAACGGAGCGCACTGTTGGCAACAATGGCATGTTGATAGTTATATTTATAGTGCTGATTGTTGTAACGGTGATAGTCGCATTAGTTGTTTTTAAAATGTAACTAACCGCTCAGTTTTGCATTGAACACTCTCTCCACAGAATACGAAACCCAGTTTTTCCCAGCAAAACCCGGCCTATCCCAGCAATTTTATTTGCGGCCATCACAATATTTAGCGGGGGTGTTGATTGCAGCGTTAAATGCGGCAGTTGTTTTGCTGCTCTCAATGTCTCTACCTTGGTGGGCAAAACTAGCTGCCATTACTGCGTTATTGATCAGCGCTGTGTACTACTTGCGGCATGATGCTTATCTGTCTATGCAGACATCGAACGTGCGCTTGCAGATGGAGGCAGGTCAAGCAACGATCACTAGACGCAATGGGCAAAGTTGGTCTGGGTTGGTGTTGCACGATAGTTTTATTACGCCGCAGATGGTGATTCTGAACGTGTTGCCGGAGGGCGCATATTTGTCACGCAGTGTGATTATTCTGCCAGATAGTTTGGATAAAGATTCATTTCGTCAGCTAAGAGTGTTGATGAAATGGAACCGCTGATTTTATTGAGCTGGGGTCGGGAAAAGAATAGTTGGCGCGGCGTGCGCCAGCATATCTGGATAATCTTTGCTGTGGTGCAGCCCACGGCTTTCATGCCGTGTCAGTGCGCTTTGCACAATTAGATCGGCACTTAAGACCAAATTGCGCAGCTCCAGCAAATCTGCTGTGACGTGAAAATTTGCATAATACTCATCAATCTCTTCATGTAATAAACGGATGCGATGTTGGGCGCGTTGTAACCTCTTAGTGGTTCGCACGATGCCGACGTAGTCCCACATAAAACGTCGCAGCTCAGCCCAATTGTGCGCGATGATAATTTCTTCATCTGCATCGGTCACTTGGCTAGCATCCCACTGGGGGAGAGTTGGGACAGGGACGCGTGGTTTATGCAATATATCTTGAGCGGCAGCATCTGCAAAAACCATGCACTCCAGCAACGAGTTACTGGCTAAACGATTGGCGCCATGCAGGCCTGTGTAAGCGGTTTCCCCTATCGCGTAGAGATTGGATACATCGGTTCGGGCATGTAAATCTGTCATCACTCCGCCGCAGATGTAGTGTGCTGCTGGTACAACCGGGATGGGTTGTTTGGACATATTGATGCCAAATTCCAGGCAGCGGGCGTATATGGTTGGAAAGTGTGCTTGCAGAAATGCTTCAGGCTGGTGCGATATATCCAAGTACACACAATCTAAGCCACGTTTCTTCATTTCAAAGTCAATCGCACGTGCCACAATGTCGCGCGGTGCTAATTCTGCGCGCTGATCGTAATTGGGCATAAAACGTGTGCCGTCTGGCAGCTTAAGTATGCCGCCTTCGCCACGTACCGCTTCACTAATTAAAAATGATCGGGCATGGGGGTGATAAAGACAGGTCGGATGAAACTGTATAAATTCCATGTTGGCTACACGGCAACCCGCGCGCCAACCGATTGCAATGCCGTCGCCAGTGGCAGTGTCGGGATTGGTGGTGTAGAGATAAACTTTGCCCGCACCACCCGTAGCCAGCACGGTATTGCGGGCAGCAACGGTGATAATTTCTCCATTGCTGCTGTTGAGTAAATATGCGCCATAGCAAACATTATCTGTGCCAGCCGATTTTTTACTGGCACGCTTGCCGCCACCCAGCTTGTTGCCAGTAATCAGATCAATTGCAATAGTGCGTTCCAGAATAGTGATATTGGGATGTGTCAGTACTTTGGTAGCCAGTGTTTGTTGTACTGCAAATCCTGTTGCATCCGCTGCATGGATGACTCGACGATGACTGTGCCCTCCTTCTCGCGTTAGGTGGTAGCCAGTGTCAGTCTGGGTGTCGCGGGTGAAAGGCACGCCTTGTGCAATCAACCAGTCTATGGACGACTTGCCATGATTAATGACGTATTGCACCGCTTCAGAGTCGCACAAGCCAGCACCGGCAGTGAGCGTATCTTGCACATGCTCAGCCAGCGTATCGACCGGAGAAAGTACGGCAGCAATTCCCCCTTGCGCCCAAGCACTGGCGCCTTCTAGCAAGGACTTTTTTGTAACGACTAAAATTTTTTGTTGATCCGCCAGCTTAAGTGCTAACGCTAGCCCGGCTAAACCGCTGCCGATAATCAAGGTGTCAAACTGTTTGGCGTGCGCCATTTTTGTGCCCATTTACAAATACCGAACTATAGCAAAAACACTGTTTTCATACGTTCCATAAACATTACATTTGTAAAATGAACTAAATGTAATGAATCATGTCAATTCGTGCGGTGGGGCTGACTCAGCGGTTTCATCCGGTTATACTGGCACGTCGCATTTTGCGAGAAGAAATATGGGCTAGGGTAACCTTAAATATGGGTGATATAGACTCGGCACGATGAAGTTTGAACTTTTGTCGCGCATTTCAGTCCGATACGCATGGACAAAGAAGATGCTAGATTTCAGACATTGGAGCGGTTGCACGAGAGACGCAAGCAGGTCGTGCGGCTGCATCGCAAAGGAATTGGTGT
>CANJMS010000085.1 GCA_947475825.1 Nitrosomonadales bacterium | reverse complement strand
GTTGAAATGATAAGGAGCTTCTCAGCGAATTCCATCAGGGATAGAGGCGAAAGCTTCAACAAAAATCCGGATGTATGGCTGCAATCTTTACCTTCTCAAAATCATCGATTGAAAACTTGGCAAAAGTGGGCGTCCATGTATGAGTCTGAAGTGCTGGCGCCACACACAATCGCCCCATTCCCCGTACAATATGCCCCTCACCATGAACACCCTCACCTACCCTAACAGCCCCTTCACACTACACCAACCTTTCGAACCGGCGGGTGATCAGCCGACTGCAATTGCACAGTTGGTTGAGGGAATTAACAGCGGGCTGGCGTTCCAAACTCTGCTCGGTGTGACCGGTTCTGGAAAAACTTTCACCATGGCCAATGTCATCTCCCAACTAGGGCGACCTGCTATTGTCATGGCTCCCAACAAAACCTTGGCGGCGCAACTGTACTCCGAGCTACGCGATTTTTTCCCCGAAAATGCGGTGGAATATTTTGTCTCTTATTACGATTATTATCAGCCCGAAGCCTACGTGCCGTCGCGCGATGCATTTATAGAAAAAGATTCCAGCATCAACGAGCAAATCGAACAAATGCGCCTATCCGCCACCAAATCTTTGTTGGAGCGGCAAGATGTGGTGATCGTGGCGACGGTCTCGGCCATCTATGGTATCGGGGATCCGGTGGATTATCACGGCATGATTTTGCATCTGCGTGAGCATGAAAAAATCTTGCGGCAAGATGCGATTAAGCGACTCACTGAGATGCAGTATGAGCGCAACGATGTGGATTTTTCGCGCGGACACTTTCGTGTGCGAGGCGATGTCATTGATATTTTCCCGGCAGAAAACAGTGAACATGCGTTGCGTTTAACCCTGTTCGATGATGAGGTGGAAAGCCTGCTGCTGTTTGATCCGCTCACCGGACACATACTCAATCGCGTGCCGCGCTTCACCGTTTACCCGTCCAGCCATTACGTTACGCCGCGCAGTACCATCTTGCACGCGATAGAAACCATCAAAATTGAGTTGGCAGAACGCATTCAGTTTTTTCAGCAGGAAAATAAATTAGTCGAGTTACAGCGCATCGAGCAACGCACGCGGCATGATCTGGAAATGCTCGCTGAAATTGGATTTTGCAAAGGCATCGAAAATTATTCTCGGCATCTGTCCGGACGCAAAGCGGGTGAGCCACCGCCGACGTTGATTGATTATCTGCCGCCCAACGCACTGATGTTTATCGACGAGAGCCATGTCACTGTGACGCAAATTGGCGGTATGTACAAAGGCGATCGGGCGCGCAAGGAAAATCTAGTGAACTATGGATTTCGCCTGCCCTCCGCGTTGGATAATCGACCATTGCGCTTTGATGAGTTTGAGCATGTCATGCGCCAGACCGTGTTTGTATCTGCCACGCCCGCCGCATACGAAGCGCAACACGCAGGGCAAGTGGTAGAGCAATTAGTTCGCCCCACTGGCTTGATAGACCCGCGTGTGGAAGTGCGTCCGGCTACGAATCAGGTGGATGATTTAATGTCCGAGATCACCAAGCGCGTCAAAGTGGGCGAACGTGTATTGGTCACCACTTTAACCAAACGCATGTCCGAAGACTTGACTGATTACCTGTCAGAGCACGGCATTAAAGTGCGCTATCTGCATTCTGATATTGAAACAATCGAGCGCGTGGAAATTATTCGTGACTTGCGTCTGGGTATGTTTGATGTGCTGATTGGTATAAACCTATTGCGTGAAGGTTTGGACATTCCAGAAGTGTCGTTAGTCGCAATACTCGATGCTGATAAAGAAGGCTTCCTACGCTCCGAGCGCGCGCTCATTCAAACCATAGGCCGCGCTGCGCGCCACATTAATGGCCATGCCATTCTCTACGCAGATAAAATCACTGGCTCCATGCGCCGCGCCCTTGATGAAACAGAACGCAGGCGACAGAAGCAACAGTTGCATAACGAGTTACATCACATTACTCCGCTCGGCGTGCAAAAGCGTATTAAGGATATCATCGAAGGAACATATGAACCGGATGCTGCCCGCAAGGAGCTAAAGGCTGCGCAGAGTCAGGCTAAATATCAGGCCATGAGTGAGCGTGAAGTGGGGAAGGAAATTAAACGTCTGGAAAAAGAAATGTTGCAAGCGGCCAGAAATCTGGAATTCGAGCGTGCCGGAGAGCTGCGTGATCAACTAAAAAAACTGCGCGAGAGCGTGCTTTTTGATATTGGCTAGCGGTTGATTTTATAGCAAAATTCAGCGGTTCCTACTGTATATTATCCAGGGGTGTTCACCCGATATTAAGCGAAAGTAAGGACTCAACAATGGTATCAACTTCTTTTAAAGGTTCAGATGAACAGCCGTTAGAATGCCTGCACACACGTTTAAATCGAATTCCAAGAACGAACAAAAAGATTGAACAGGTTGTCCAGCAGATCTTGTAGTTGCCAGCATCAGATTGGCATCGCGGAATCATCCAGAAATTCAACGCGCCGGTTATTTTATGCTTTTCCCTCGGTTATACTCATGCTTATGTTTACTTCGCATGAATCCAATATCCCACATATGCAGCGACTAAAAGCAGGATCATTTTCCCTTTGTCTGGAAGGTGTCATTCTATTCTGGTTGATATTTCTCTGGGCGCATAGTGCGGCTGGTGCGATGGATCCCTTTTTTACCAAACGCGATGTCAGCGAAGGTCGTTTTGGCATTAGCGATCAATCCAAAATTTGCTCGCGCGAACGTATGCATTTGCCTCTTACCTTGTCGGACGTGGTTGAGCTGACTTTGTGTAATAACCCCAAAACCCGCCTGCAATGGGCAAGTGCGCGGCAACAGGCGGCGCAAGTTGGTATCAGCCGATCTGCTTTTTTCCCCACTTTAATCGGCCCCATTGCGGCTGGTGGTCTGGACAGCTCTACTCGCGCCAGTCAACAGAGCATTACGGTTTCAGTTAATTATTTGTTGTATGATTTTGGAGGACGCGCCGCCACGCTGGAGGCGGCACAGCAACAGCTTGCTGCAGCGAATGCCATTCGGGATGATGTGCTGCGCAGCACTTTTTTAACTGCCATCCGGTCGTATTACGCCTACATGGCAGCACTCGCCAGCATGCAGGCATTTAAGGTTGCGGAAGATACGGCCAGCGCAGGATTGGCCGCCGCAACCGCACGAGTGCAAGCCGGTACGGCAACCCAGTTTGAAATTTTGCAGGCGAAAACTGCATTGTCGCAAGCGCGTTTGAACCGTATACGTGCCGAAGGTGATGCCACTTCCGCCAAGGGTGAGTTGGCCAATGCCATGGGATTTTATGCTTCGCAAAGTTTTGAGCTGGCACCGCTTAAACCTGAAACAAGCCTGGAAGGTACGCTCGAACATGATGCGAAAATTGAGGAAAATATCGGTAAGTTGATTGAAGAAGCGCGCAAGAATCGTCCGGATTTATTTGCCGCCGAGGCGCAAGTTAAAGTGGCCGAAGCGCAACTTGAGGTCGCTCGTGCAGCCAGCAAACCCACATTCACCGTGACTGGTGCGGTGACCCATTCGCGTGATCCTGATGTGGTGGATGGCGGCTTCAAGCAAAGCATACGTTTGTCGATTAACGTACCGTGGTTTAGCGGCTTCCGTGATGTGTATCGCATCGGTGTCGGGCAGGCGGTGTTGGAAGGTAAGATCGCTGAGCGCGATCAAGTTTCCAATCAAATAGCACTCGATGTTTGGAAGGCGTACCAGCTGTTGCTGACCAATAGTCAGGCGTTGCGTGCCGCCAGTGATTTGTACGCTTCCGCGCAATTATCCGAAAAGCTTGCACTGGGTCGATATAAGTCGGGCATTGGTAGTATATTGGATGTGTTGACGGTGCAGGGTGTGCTGGCTACGGCAGAGCAACAAAAAGTGGGGGCGTTGTATAACTTTAAAGTGAGCAAATTACTGTTGGCGCAAACGATGGGAATATTGGATTTGGCCATGGTTGAGGAAAAAAATCCGGCGGTTAAGCTGTTGACAGAACCAGTGACAAGAATTATTCCACGATCCGATGTATCAGAAACTGATATAGCAGGTGAAAAGACGCCTGGCAGGAAGTTGCCAGACAGTAAAAAACCTGGTGGTGCAGTGCCGTTGGAAGTGCCGCAATCTCCTGAAGTATTGAATCCCCCTGCAGTGCCCAATAAATAAGGTGCCTTATGAAATTCCTATCCCATCCCAAAATTATTGTTAGCGTTATTTTGTTGGCCGCCGTGGCAGGCATAGTCTGGTGGTTTATTCCTAAAAAAATTTCGCAGGAAGATCGTTATGTCACTGTGCCTTTGAAACGCGGATCCATCGCTCAAATAGTCTCTGCCAATGGCGCATTGAATCCGGTGCGGCTGGTGAGTGTAGGTAGTCAGGTTTCAGGTATTGTGCGGAAGCTGTATGTGGATTTCAATGATCATGTGCAAGCCGGGCAAATTTTATTGGAACTTGATCCGTCATTGTCCGAAGCACAGCTTCAACAAAGCAAGGCCAATGTTCTGAGTGCGGAAGCATCATTGGAGCTGGCTCAGTTAAACGAGGCCAGGGTTCGCAATTTATTCTCGCAGGGATTTGTATCACGTCAGGAATTGGATCAGTCTGTGCAAGTTCTGAAACTGGCGCAGGCGCAACTGGCAGTAGCCAAAGCTCAAGCAGGACGCGATCGCACGAATCGCATCAATACGGTGATTCGTTCGCCCATATCCGGTGTGGTGGTATCGCGTGAAGTAGATTTGGGACAAACGGTTGCGGCCAGCTTTACGGCACCTACTTTATTTAAAATCGCGCAGGATTTAAGGAGGATGCAAATTGATTCCAGTTACTCGGAAGCGGATGTTGGAAAAATTCGCGTGGGTCAAATTGCCACTTTTCGTGTGGATGCTTTTATGGATAAGGAGTTCAAGGGGTCTGTGCAGCAGGTGCGGTTAAACCCCAAGACAGAGCAAAATGTAGTGACCTATAACGTGATTATTTCCGTTGAAAATCCGGAACTGTTGTTGATGCCGGGCATGACTGCTTACGTTAGCATTACTACCGCGCAACGTGATGATGCCTTGCTCGTGTCCAATGCTGCTCTGCGTTTTCGGCCACTGGAGCCGATAGAGCGGATTGACAAGTTGAGCGCACCCGAGGTTAAGGCCGGGGTTAAGACCGAGGATAAAAATCCTATAGTTAAGGATTCAGATGTCCCACAAGGGGACAATGTAAAAAAGCCGGAACAAAAAAAACTTGAAACGACAACATCGCCGGATAAAAACCAGATCGATAAAAAAGTGGCGTCAATACAAATGCACGGTCCAACCAGCACGATATATGTGCTCGAAAAGGGTCAGCCCAAGCCATTTAAAATCAAAACGGGTATTACGGATAATCGTTATACCGAAGTAGTGGGCAGTGAGTTCGATGCGAGTATGAATGTGATTGTGGAAGATAAATCACAAGCGGCTAAAAAACCTGTCACCGGCGGAATGAGGTTCTTCTGATGAAGACCCATTTGCAGAATGGGCAGGTGATTGATGACAGCGTCCCACAAGGGGACAATGAAGCGGTTGCTGGCAAGGTGGTCTCCGGTTCGGTTATACACATTCAGAATTTACGCAAGGAGTATGCCTCTGTTGCGGGTGTAGTGCCTGTGCTGCATGGTTTGAATATGGAGGTTATGCCGGGCGAATTTGTGGCGATTATGGGTGCGTCGGGCTCAGGAAAATCAACCTTAATGAATATTCTTGGGTGTTTGGACATTGCCACAAGCGGCTCATATTTTTTAAAAGGACGTGATGTAACGGCGCTGGATCGCGATTCGCTGGCGCACTTACGCAACGATCTGATTGGTTTTGTGTTTCAAGGATTTAATCTGCTACCACGTGCCAGCCTGTTGGATAATGTTGCGTTGCCACTGGTGTATAGCAAGGTAAGCCGTGAGGAACGTGTGGTTCGTGCCAGTGATATGTTGAGTAAGGTGGGCTTAGCTAAATATCGCGATTCGCGTCCCAATCAAATTTCAGGTGGGCAGCAACAGCGCGTGGCTATCGCACGTGCGCTGGTGAACCGTCCAAAGCTGTTGCTGGCTGATGAGCCTACAGGCAATCTTGATTCACACACGAGCCATGAAATCATGAATTTATTTAAGGAGCTTAACGAGCGCGATGGCATCACTATTGTACTCATAACGCATGAAGTCGAAGTGGCGGCCTATGCTCATCGCTTGGTACGACTTGCCGATGGTCATATTGTTTACGATGGTTCGTCCCACATCCCACAAGGGGACAATGAGGGGACAATGTCAAAAAATTCAACCGAATCTTCTGCAGCAGCACATAGCACTTCATGATTAGCGCAATGCTGAATGAAGCGTGGAATTCAATGTGGGCAAATCGTTTGCGTACCATATTAACCATGCTGGGCATGGTCATCGGGGTCAGTGCAGTTATTGTGATGCAGGCGGTAGGGCAAGGTGCTCAACAGCAAGTACGGGAATCAATCGAATCAATGGGCAGCAATTTATTGATGGTGCTGTCTGGCTCTTCCACATCGGGTGGCGGCGTGCGATTTGGGGCGGGCGGCATTCCTACACTGACGATTGGTGATGCCGAGAGTATCGGGGAGTTGCCCTTAATTGCTGGAGCCGCGCCAACCGTGAATGAGACCGCGCAGGTTATTTATGGCGCAAGGAATTGGAGTACGCAGATTACTGGTACGGCACCCAGCTACTTCACCGTGCGAAACTGGGATATTGCTGAGGGCGCACCTTTTACAGATTCTGATTTACGCTCAGTAACGCGTGTGTCCATACTCGGTAAAACAGTGGTGGATAATTTATTTGGCGATGAAAATCCAGTTGGCAAAACCATACGTATAAAAAATAGCCCTTATATTGTGCTGGGTGTATTAAGTGCAAAAGGACAGAGCCTAATGGGTCGTGATCAGGACGACGTTATTTTGATACCCATTACCACGGCACAACGTAAGCTGGCGAGCAGTCAAGTAGTGGGTTCAGTCAGATTTATCATGGTGCAGGTTAGGTCGGCAGAAGTCATGTCCAAGGCAGAGCAGTCCATTGTTGATTTGCTACGTCAGCGCCATCGCATTCGCGAAGGTGCGAATAATGATTTTACCGTGAGTAACCTCACCGCCATGGCGAATACTGCCGCTGAAACCACAGCAGTCATGTCACTCATGCTGGGCATCATCGCCTCTATTTCGTTGCTGGTGGGCGGAATCGGCATCATGAATATTATGCTGGTATCGGTGACCGAGCGCACCCGTGAAATCGGCATACGGATGGCAATCGGCGCACGAGGCCGCGATATCATGCTGCAATTTTTACTGGAAGCAATCATCATCTCTATTTTTGGATGTTTGATCGGCGTTATTCTAGGAATAGGCGGCGCGCTGGCGGCGAATGGAGTGACCGGTATTCGTGTTGAAATCACCCTTAGCTCAATCTTGCTGGCGTTTACTGTGGCGGCAGCAGTGGGAGTATTTTTTGGTTGGTATCCAGCTAGGCAGGCTGCGCGACTCAGGCCGATCGATGCCCTGCGATTTCAGTAGTGCTTTTTCAATTTCCGATGCGTAAAGGAAAATGTTCAGCATAAATCAAATTGATTATACTTAGGGAACCTCTGATTAAGTCCATCATGAACCGCGTTGCTGACAAAAAATGGATGATCGCAAGGCGCGCGACGCTGGTCGTAGTTATTCTACGATACCAAGGAGCGCAACACAGCGAGTGCCTATTTTTGTCGCAACCCACAAGGGCATTGGCATTGCGGGCGGTCTGCGGCGTCAGGTTCCTGGCGAAGGGAATAACCATTCGCGTCGTCACCTTTCTTGCATCCCATTCCGCAAAGCCGAATGCGCGGCCATGCGGGACTTAATCAGAGGTTCC
>CANJMS010000084.1 GCA_947475825.1 Nitrosomonadales bacterium | reverse complement strand
GTACGCACCAAGGCTAAACTGAAAGCCGCAACAACCGAGCACATGCTGACATTGGAAAAATCACCTGAGCGTGTCAAAAAATACTTCCAAGATTCTCGCGTAAAATATGCGGCATGAAAACTTCAAACTTCATCTGGCCGGATCAATAGGTAAGCTGGCTTACTTTGAACAGGCATTATTGTTCAGTCTTTATATGCTGTGGGCAGCGTTACTGTTGCTGCTCGGACATCGTTTACGCACAGAAATTGGCTTGCCAGCTTTAGTGACCGTGCTGGCGACATTTTTGCTCCTAGGTGCCGAGCTCAATGCTTTTATGGGCATTTTGCAGCACTACCGCTGGGATACTTGGTTTAATGCGGTTGTTACCGAAAAAACTTCCTCTGCCATTTACGGCAACATCGCACAGCCCAATCATTTTGCACACTACATCGCGTTAGGCATGATCTCACTCGGGCTGTTGCTGTCCAGAAGAATATTGCGCGCAGCCCCGGTATTGTTGCTCACACTGCCGTTGCTTTTTGTGCTGGTGTTGAGCGGGTCACGTACTGCCGGGTTATATCTGATTACTATCGCCGTGCTGGCTTATTGGTGGCAGCGCAAAAATCGAACAGATAAAGTTTTGCTGCATTACGCGCTGTTGCTGTTATTGGGTTTCGCGCTGATGCACTGGGTAGTGCAACTGCCGTGACTGGCAGGAACATCAGGCAGTGTCACTACGGTACAGAGGTTGCTGGGAGAAGTTGGAAGTGGCGGGATCAGGCTTTATTTATGGCGTGAATCCTGGAATATTTTTACTGACTTTCCTCTGCTCGGTGCAGGTTTCGGGCAATTCGCCTGGCAACATTTTCTGCTCTTGCCACAGCTGCAATCCAGTCAAATAAACGGCCTGTATAACAATGCACACAACATCATCATGCAGTTTGCCGCTGAAATGGGCGCGATGGGGTTACTCATTTTATTTGGCACGCTGTTCGCATGGCTAGGTCAGATTGTGCGCGTGCAATTGACGATTTATCATTGGTGGGGCTACGCTGCATTATCGGTTATCGGCATACACAGCTTGCTCGAATACCCTCTTTGGTATGCCTATTTTCTTGGCATTGCTGCGATTATTTTGGGGATGCTGGATGAGCGGGTGGTGCAAATAAAGTTGCATAACGGCGCACGTATAGCAGTATTAGCTACGCTGTTATTCGGAATGGTCACACTTATGCAATTATTTTATGGCTATCGTGCGCTGGAATATGCGTTCGCACTTCGTCCAAATCCAGCAAGTGCAGCGACAACAAAATATACCAACACCGTCCAGGAAATTCGCACGACTTTACAGGCCCTGCCAGCTAAATCGTTGCTCAAACCTTATACGGAATTATTGATGAGCGGCTGGATCGAATCAAATGCAAAGCAACTAGAAAGCAAGCGTGAATTGAATACGCGCGTGATGCATTTTGTGCCGATAGCCTCGCTGGTGTATCGCGAGGCATGGCTGCTGGCCTTGGAGGACAAACAGTCTGAAGCGCGGATGCAAATAGAGCGTGCCATCTGGTCCTATCCCCACGAATGGGCGGCGGCACAAAAAGATCTGCAAAGTTTGGCGCAGAAAGACCCCGCGCACTTCGCTGCTCTGCTAGAATTCACGCTCCAAAAAAACAAGGAGATTGAAAGTGCTGTTCGTTGAAGGAAATATTATGTTAATCGGCACCGCTATAATCAGCGGATTGATGTTGCTATGGTCATTTTTTGGTAATCGTATACGCGGCATTAAAGAAGCAAGTTGTGTTGAGGCGCTGCAATTGATTAACCGCAAGAATGCAGTAGTGCTGGATGTGCGTGAGGAAAGTGAATTTAAAACTGGACATATTTTGAACGCAAAAAATATTCCGTTGGATTCCCTGAAGGAGCGCATCGGTGAGTTGGAGCGCTATCGCAATCAACCCATAATTGTCATGTGTCGCAGTGGCTCGCGCTCGTCTATGGCCTGTGGTCGCTTAAGCAAACAGGGTTTCCCTGATGTGTATTTATTGTCAGGTGGCATGATGGCTTGGCAAAAAAGTACCATGCCGCTCAAAAAATAATTTTCAAACAGCTAACCCAAAAAATCCAGTAAAGAACGTAGCCCCACATCCCACAAGTGGACAATGAGGGGACAATGTCATGCCAAAAGTCATCATGTATTCCACCGCAGTTTGTCCTTATTGCATGCGTGCAGAAAGCCTGTTGCACGCCAGAGGAGTCATTGATATTGAAAAAATTTCAGTCGATGCTGATTATAAATTGCGCTTGGCTATGATGAAAAAAACTGGCAGACGCACCGTGCCGCAAATATATATCGGCGAACGGCATGTCGGTGGCTATGATGATTTGGCAGCATTGGATCGCACTGGTGAATTGGTAAAATTGCTGCAAGCTTGACCGGAAGCCCAGATAACAAACGATGTATCGTATTTAACCCAGATGATCCATTAGCCGCAAGTCTGGGTATAACGGAGCATCCCCCCTTTGAAAAAGGGTGGAAAGGGGGGATTTGAACATCGCACAAATATGAAAATCCCCCTCAATCCCCCTTTTACAAAGGGGGAAGTGTGTTGAATTTTCCAATGGATTATTTGGGTTTAATTTTAAAGTGGAGATAAATAAATGAATAAAGAAAACGCAACACCGACTGCATCTGCATCGTCACAGGCCGTATTTAATATAGAAAAGCTTTATGTGAAAGACATATCACTGGAAATTCCCAGTGCTCCAGAAATTTTTCTGGAGCGCGATCCGCCACACATTGATTTACAGATACACTCACAGGCCAGGCAGATGGAAGAGGGGTTGTTTGAAGTGCAGGTTACTGCAACAGTCACGGCCAAGCTGGCTGCCAAAGATAACAAGGTCATGTTCTTGATTGAAGCCTCACAAGTGGGAATTTTCCGGATACTCAATCTGCCACCGGAAGAAATGCCTCCAGTGCTAGGTGTAGTGTGTCCGAATATACTGTACCCATATCTCAGGGAAGTCATATCAGCCATATCTTCTCGTGCAGGCTTTGCAACTGTGTTGCTTCATCCGATTAATTTCGATGCAATTTACCAGAAGCAAAAATTGGCTGAGGCCAACGAGGTCGTGAAACATTGAGCAAGCTAACCTTCATCATTGCGGCGCTGTGGGCTAGTGCGAGCAATTTTGCACTTGCAGCAGACTATTTGTCGATTGCAGAAGGGCCGGCCATTTTTTATGACGCGCCTTCAACCAAAGCAAAAAAAATATTTGTCGGCAGTCGCTACCTGCCTTTAGAGCAAGTGGTCAGCCTGGAAGGGTGGGTTAAAGTGCGCGATAGCTCCGGCAATTTAAGCTGGGTGGAAAAACGCAAGGTAAGTGACAAGCGCATGGTGCTGGTGACTGCCCCACTGGCGTCGGCACGCAAAATACCTAAATCCGAAGCGCCTGTCGTTTTCCAGGCATCACTAAATGTAGCATTAGAGTGGCTGGAAGATACCCACATCGGCTGGATTAAGGTGCGTCATCTGGACGGTGCAACGGGTTATGTAAGAAACAGTGAAGTGTGGGGCTACTAAGAAAACCCTAATTTCATTCCACATCCGCATACACAGAGCAAGGCGGCAAGGATGAGGTGCCGGTGCGTGGTTGTTGCTGATTTATCGGCTTTAGTGTCAATTCCACACGCAGCTTGCTGCGTAGTGGATTGCCTGCCTTTGGTACAACCACGGCCTACGCCTGACAACTCCGCATGGGCTTGAGCCCATAGCGGATTGCGTACTTTTAGTGCTTGCGGGTGAAGACAGTACATTTGAGTACGGCTATAACCAACCACTTTGCAACCGTTTTTTGGTTGCTTAGTGGGATGGCTATAACCAATGACTTGCCCAGCGTTAACCAGCGGCTTATGTCACCGTATTTTGGTGACTTAAGCCGATTGGCTATGCAAAGCCTTTTGCTGGGTTAGTCAGATGGCTAGTAGTTATACCAGTAGTTTCATCAGGAGCCGAGGACGAGCCTTGTCCAATGTGGTATGAGCCTGAACGAGGACTGTATTTCCAACGAAGTATGAGCCTGAAGCGAAGAATCTGGGGTCGAATTGAAGAAGTGGGTTGATCATAGCAAGGATGGTGATCAACATGAACGAAACACGACTTTGTACGATTGAGCAGATCGAGCAATTTCTCAGCGCCAGTGCGCAGATCGAATTCACGGCGCATGGGAACGATACCCAGCGCTATGAGCACATCAGCCGCGTGCTCAGGCGCTTTGACTACCCCAGACGCAACAAACGTGAGCGAGGCATACTGCTGAGATACCTGCGGCACACCAGCGGCTACAGTCGTGCGCAAGTCACCCGCCTGATCACACAGTGGCACGGCAACCGTTTAGCCACCACACCCCTTGCCAAACGTTACCGTGTACCTAAGGCGCCCTTTGCGCGCAAATACACGCCTATCGATATCGAACTGCTCGTCGAGATGGACAAAGCCAACGAGGATGTCTGTGGCCCGGCGATAGCGCACCTCTTGCTGCGTGCTTACAGCGTCTATGGCGATGCGCGCTATGAGCGCTTGGCAGGTATCTCGGTCTCGCACCTGTACAACCTGCGCAAAAGCATGGGTTACCGGGCCTTGCGGGTGGTTTTCACCAAGACCCACCCCGTGTGCAATTCTATCGGGGTACGCAAAGCGCCAAGACCGAACGGGAGAGTTGGCTTTGTGCGCGTCGATACCGTCCACCAAGGCGATCTTGACGGCATCAAAGGGGTGTATCACATCACCTGCGTTGACGAGGTGAGCCAGTGGCAGATCGAGGCGTGTGTGCAAGGTATCAGCGAGGTCTTTTTGTTGCCCGTGCTGGAGCTGATTATCGAGCAGTTCCCGTTTGTGATTTTGGGCTTTCACTCGGACAACGGTTCCGAGTTCATCAACGGCCCAGTGGCGAGGATCCTTGAGAAACTGCGCATCGAGCAAACCAAATCACGTTCGCGCCAAAGCAACGATAATGCGCTGGCAGAGAGCAAAAATGCCAGTGTCGTGCGCAAGCACATGGGTATAACGGAGCATCCCCCCTTTGAAAAAGGGGGGAAAGGGGGGATTTGAACATCGCACAAATATGAAAATCCCCCTCCACCCCCTCGCAAGCTCTCCCCCTTTTACAAAGGGGGAAGTGTGTTGAATTTTCCAATGGATTATTTGGGATTAAATCAGGTTTACTCAAAGCGGCGCTTCATTCCCGAATTTCGTCTCTGAATCCCCCCCCCTCTTTTACATCATCGCATCGGTCCCGCCACACGGGTATAATTCGCGACAATAATTTAAATTTTAGGAAATCACTTGAAACTCTCTACTCGCGTACAAGCCATCAAACCTTCCACTACTCTCGCTGTTACCGCCAGTGCAGCAAAATTAAAAGCTGAAGGAAAAGATATTATCGGGCTGGGTGCGGGCGAGCCGGATTTTGATACGCCGCAGCACATTAAAGATGCAGCCATTGCCGCGATTAACAAAGGTTTCACAAAGTACACGGCGGTTGGCGGCACACCGTCGTTGAAGAAAGCCATCATCGCTAAATTTAAGCGCGATAATGGACTTGATTACACCGCTAAAGAAATTTTGGTTTCCTGCGGTGGTAAGCAGAGTTTTTTTAATCTGGTGCTGGCGGTGATTAACCCGGACGACGAAGTCATTATCCCGGCGCCCTATTGGGTGTCGTATCCTGACATCGTGATTATTGCGGGCGGCAAGCCAGTTATCGTGCAAGCTGGCATAGAGCAGGATTTTAAAATGACTGCCACGCAGCTGGCTGCAAACATCACGGCTAAAACCAAAATGATCGTCATCAACAGCCCCGGCAACCCGTCCGGCGCAGTGTATACACTGGCTGAATTACGGGCACTGGGCGAAGTCTTGCGACGCTATCCTGATGTGCTTATCGCCACCGACGATATGTATGAACACATCACGCTGACCGATGATAAGTTTGTAAACATTCTCAACGCCTGCCCTGATCTGTATTCACGCACGATGGTGTTGAATGGCGTGTCCAAATCTTATGCCATGACTGGTTGGCGTATAGGTTATGCCGGAGGACCCGCGCACATTATTACCGCAATGGAAAACATACAATCGCAAAGCACTTCCAATCCAACCTCAATCTCGCAAGTGGCTGCCGAAGCGGCGTTGAACGGTGATCAAGGTTGCATCACGCCCATGCTGAAAGCGTTTCGTGAACGACATGTATTTATAGTGAGTGCGCTAAACAAAATCCCCGGTGTGCGCTGCATCAAAGCTGGCGGGGCATTTTACGCATTCCCCGATATGCGAACAGCAATCAGTGCCCTGCACAAAAAAGGGGTTATTAAGGATACTACGGACATTGCACTGTCGGAATATCTGCTGGAACAAGCTGGGGTGGCCGTGGTGCCAGGGTCAGCTTTTGGTGCCGAGGGTTATATACGATTATCTTTTGCGACTTCCATGGACAATCTGCAACAGGCAATCAGCAGACTGGGAAAAGCATTAGCCTAGCGGGCCGCAGCTGTTGCCTAAACACACGCACCGTCGCCTCATCCTTGCCGCCTTGTGCTTCTACTTATCAGAAATTAAAATCAGTTGGTCGTGCTACGCTTGCTGGACTATCTATCACCATGAACGCTAATTCTATAAAAAAGCTAGTTGCATGAACCCGTTCATTTCCATTATTGACAACCGACCTAACATGAGGGCACCTTTGCACGATATGCTTCGATCAACTCACGGTCCTCGTCGGTAAGATGCAGCTCGGTCTGACGCATGGCAGGCTCCTCGTCATTGGGTGGATATGCGACGGTATAATATATGTTTCGTTATTTATATGTTTATATACTAGGCTATGGTTTTATTTCCACCATGCCGCCGATTCCGGCAACACCACTAATCACGCGGCCTGAAGGGGTGCGAATTTGCACAGTTTTCCCCTCGCTTGCATTGTTCAAGGCGACTCCTTCGCTGCGTATATTGAACCCCCCACCTTGCACAGCAAGTTGCACGGCTTGTCCATGCATTACGCTATAGGGTAAACGCAACATATCTTCACGCAATATTTGTCCGGCGGTAATTCCGTGGCGCAGCACTTTCCCGAGCGCTTGTTTGGGATCGGTAAATCCCTCCTGTTCTGGTGATTTCTATCGTTTGGCTGGTGATGTCGGGTCATCGCGGTGGTTTCTGCAGCATAGTCCGTATCCATGATGCGGCTAAACGCAGCTGACAAGCTTACCGAAGCGACCTGCATGGTGGAAACGGCAGATGATAACGACGACATAACGGCACCGTAGGAAGCGCGAGAAGTGCTTGCAGCAGCGAGATCAGCGGCGACAGATGCGATGGTGCCAGTCAGGACCGGCTTGGTACCTAAAGTTGTCGACTGTGTCCCAGCTCCGTCCACTGTTACTGCAGCCGAGTTCACAACCAGTGCATTAATACGGGTGTTTTCTGCGATAAGGGCTGTAGTTTCAGCATTACCCGCAGGAGCCAGTACCAAAACTTCAGACATTCGTTGCAGGTTTTCGGTGATTTGGCCCAAATATCCATCAGCAGTTTGCGCCAGTGAAATACCATCATTGGCGGTACGGATTGCCACGTTGGTTCCGCGAATCGAGGTATCGTAGCCGGTTGCGGTGGCCAAGCCGGTAGCGTCGTCCTTGGCAGTATTGATACGTAGACCCGATGATAAGCGCTGTTGGGCGGTTTGTAAGGCGACAGCAGATTTGTTCAGGGCTGCTCCAGCGAACATGGCCCCAATGTTGGTATTGATGACTTGTGCCATGATAATTCTCCTATTAAGTTAAGTCACTGCTGTCCGGTTAAACGAGAGGGCGAATTGCTGAAATCCATGATTGACGCAGGATTCCAAGCAAAGAAGGGTGTCTCCGATTTGAACGTCGAAAGGCGGTTCTGGCAGTATTCCGGTTTTTCTTCTGGAGGCTGCCATGAACAACG
>CANJMS010000083.1 GCA_947475825.1 Nitrosomonadales bacterium | reverse complement strand
TGGACAGCGATTTCAATTCCAAACAGGAAGCTACTGCTCTCCAATGTTTGGTGTAGTCATTGTTCAAAGGCGGTCACAATTAAAAACTTTTCAGGCACGGTTGTAGCGGGAGATTTGCTGCTCAGTGGTGAGTGTGCGGTGTGTCACGGCAAGGTGGCGCGAGTGGTCGAATCCAGCTGACTATCGCGATAAGTTGCTGACTAATTATATGTAACAAAACTGTTAGTCAGGAATATCGCTATTTTGTGAATGCGATAATTTAAATTCCACAGCATGCGACCCTTTTACACTAAGTAAAAGACCGATACGAATGCTCACCTTGTAGTGGATGGGTACGAAATGGAATTCGCGGAATAGTATAATCAGCGGTTTTTTGGGTAGCCTGCCATGTGGTTCAAAAACATCTTCATTTATCGTCTGCCCCCTGACTTAAAAATAACAGCAAACGCACTCCAAGAAAAACTAGCTCTTAAACCACTAATGCCTTGCAGCGGACTTGATAAGCAAAGTCGTGGATGGGTATCCTGTCGTGGCGATGACCGCCTTGTTCACTCGGTCAATAAACATATTCTATTTGCGCTGGGTGTCGAGCAGAAACTATTACCAGCCAGCATCATCAACCGTTTTTCCAAAGAACGCGTTGCCGACATGGAAGCTCAGCAGGGTTTTAAGCTGGGAAGGAAAGCAATGAAGAACCTCAAGCAGGCCGTTACGGATGAACTTCTCCCCAGAGCCTTCGCACTTCAGCGCACTACTTACGCCTGGCTTGATTTGGCTCATGGTCGGCTCATCGTGGAAGCGGCATCCTCTGGTAAAGCTGATGAGTTTTTAGAGCAGCTGAGTAAGGCAGTGGACAATTTTCCTGTCCAGCTTATACAAACCAAACTATCTCCCGTCGCTGCAATGACGGGCTGGTTAGCGGCTGAAAATGCTCCGGCAGGTTTCACACTTGACCGCGAATTGGAATTGCGTTCGAGCGATGAAAACAAAGCAACGATTAGATATGCCAATCATGTGTTGGAGGGTAAAGAAATCCTGGGGCATATCTCGGCGGGTAAACGAGTAACTCGCCTCGGTATGACTTGGAATGACCGTATCTCTTTCGTACTCAACGAACACCTGCAAATCAAGCGTATTGATTTCTTGGAAATCATCAAGGAGGAGTCTTCAAAAGTGGCTGACAATGAGGACGAGATGTTTGACCTCGACTTTACTTTGATGACTGGCGAATTAGCCAAGATGCTGACAGACCTGACTGAAGCACTTGGCGGCGAAATGCTGAAAAACTGTTAGCACAGCCTGTATTATTGTGAACCCCCGCAAATGTTAGTTGGTTCCCAAAATAGACTACCTACTTAGTGTCTGCGCGACTTTGGCTATACGCATATCAGTTAGAATCGACACCTCTTTCGTTGAGCAGGTCTACCAGAAAACTGCTTTAACTATTTTAAATCACTTGGACTTTTATGCTGCCATCCATCGAACAACGCCTCGCTACCGAAATTTCCGCCAAACCTGCCCAAGTCTGCGCTGCCATTACCCTGCTCGATGATGGAGCGACAGTCCCGTTCATCGCCCGCTACCGCAAAGAAGTAACAGGCGGGCTGGATGATGTGCAACTGCGGCTGCTGGAAGAGCGCCTGCGCTACCTGCGTGAACTGGAAGAACGGCGTACGGCGATCATCGCCTCGATCAATGAGCAGGGCAAGATGATGCCGGAGCTGCTGGACGCGATCAGCCACGCCGAAGACAAGACCCGCTTGGAAGACCTGTATCTGCCGTACAAACCGAAACGTCGCACTAAGGCGCAGATCGCGCTGGAGGCCGGACTGTTGCCGCTGGCCGATGCACTGTTGACCAACCCCATGCTCAACCCAGAGGAAGAAGCAGGCAAATACCTGAAACCTACCTTTACCTCCGAGCAGGGTGACAACCCCGGCGTCCCCGACGTCAAAGCGGCGCTGGAAGGTGCGCGCTTCATTCTGATGGAACGTTTCGCCGAGGATGCTCCACTGTTGCAGGACTTGCGCGAACACCTGCAAACGCACGGTGTGGTCGAAGCCCGTGTGATCGAAGGCAAGGAGGACGCTGCCGCGAAGTATGCCGACTATTTCGCCTATGACGAGCTGATCAGCGCGATTCCTTCGCACCGCGCACTGGCATTGTTCCGTGGCCGTCGCGAGGAATTGTTGAACGTCACGCTACGACTCGACAGCGAGGTGGAAAAACCCAGGTGGGATGCGCCGTTCAACCCCTGCGAGGCGCGTATCGCCAAGCGCTGTGGTATCGTCAACCAGAGTCGCCCCGCCGACAAATGGCTGGCCGATCTAGTGCGCTGGACATGGCGGGTGAAGAGTTTCCTGCACCTGGAAAACGAGCTGATGGGCGCGTTGCGCCAACTTGCCGAGGCCGAGGCGATCAAGGTGTTCGCGCGCAACCTGAAAGACCTGCTGCTCGCAGCCCCGGCTGGGCCACACGCCACCATGGGGCTGGATCCCGGCATGCGCACCGGAGTGAAGGTCGCTGTGGTGGATGCCACCGGCAAGGTGCTGGACACAGCCGTCATCTACCCGCATCAGCCCACGAACGACTGGGATGGCTCGCTGCACACGCTCGCCAAACTGGCCGAGAAGCACCAGGTGGCACTGATCTCCATCGGCAACGGCACAGGCTCGCGCGAGACCGACAAGCTGGCGCAAGACCTGATCGCGCAGCACCCAGAACTGAAGCTCACCCGAATCGTGGTCTCGGAAGCGGGTGCATCGGTATACTCAGCCTCCGAGTTTGCCTCGCGCGAACTGCCTGACATGGATGTGACACTACGAGGTGCGGTATCCATCGCGCGCCGCCTACAAGACCCATTGGCAGAACTGGTGAAAATCGATCCGAAATCCATCGGTGTCGGACAGTACCAGCATGACGTGGGCCAGTTCCAGCTGGCGCGCTCGCTGGATGCCGTAGTCGAGGATTGTGTGAACGCGGTCGGCGTAGATGTCAACACCGCTTCTGTTCCCTTGCTGGCTCGTGTCTCCGGCCTCTCCAGCAGCGTTGCGCAAAGCATCGTGGCCTATCGCAACACACACGGCATGTTCGCGACACGTACGGCCTTAAAGGAAGTGCCACGCCTGGGCGACAAGACTTTCGTGCTAGCTGCTGGTTTTTTGCGCATCATGGGCGGCGGCAATCCACTTGATGCCTCGGCAGTGCATCCGGAATCCTATTCTTTAGTTAAGAAAATTCTCGCCGACCTCAACAAGAACATCAAGGAAGTGATCGGCGACTCCAGATTATTGAAATCACTCAACCCGGCCAAATATGCCGACGAAAAATTCGGTGTGCCCACCATCAGCGATATTCTGCTCGAACTGGAGAAGCCGGGGCGCGACCCGCGTCCAGAGTTCACCACCGCCACTTTCAAGGAAGGCGTAGAAAAGTTGAGCGATCTCAAGCCGGACATGATCCTCGAAGGTGTCGTCACCAACGTCGCGGCCTTCGGTGCCTTCGTCGACATCGGTGTTCATCAGGATGGATTGGTTCACATTTCGGCGCTTTCCAGTAGCTTTGTCAAGGATCCGCACAGCGTGGTCAAAGCGGGACAGGTGGTCAAGGTCAAGGTGCTGGAAGTCGATGAGAAGCGCAAGCGCATCGCACTGACCATGCGGCTAACTGACAGTGCTGCCGAGAGCGGAAAGGACAAAACGCCGCGCGATCATGCAACCGACACCAAGCGTCTGTCGCAGCACAAACGGCAGGAAGTACGTAAGCCAGAGCAGGGTGGGGCGATGGCGGCAGCATTTGCCAAGCTCAAAGGATAATTCTGTTTTGGTGAATTGAGGGAAGTGGCATCGGCTTCACCGGGCGGCAGGTTAGGCTGTCCGGAGTGTTGTTGATATGTTAATAAATCAGTGCTTCCTAAAACAATTTGCATTTAAAACTGGCATGGGCGATACTGCATCGCATATGTAATGCAAAGAGGAGTAAATGATGAAAACCGTGACTAAAACTTCCACTATTCCGCCACTGCGGGTGAAAGAAGAGGTGCGTGCCGCTGCCGAGGCTGCGTTGATGGAAGGCGAGACGCTTTCTGGTTTTGTGCTGGAGGCAATTCAATTCAACATCCAGCGCCGGACGATGCAGCAGGAGTTTGTCGCGCGTGGGCTGGCAGCGCGGGATGAAGCGCGCCGCACGGGTAAATATGTTTCGGCGGATGAGGTGCTGGCGGGGCTGGATAAAACGCTGGCGCGTTCGCGCAAGACGGTTGCTGGCAAGTGAATTACACGGTTCGGTTTGCGCCGGCTGCTGCGAGGGACTTGCAACGTTTGTTCGATTTTCTCGCGGAGAGGGATGCGAAAGCCGCCAGACGTGCTCGCTCCGCTATTGCCAAAGGCATCGAATTTTTGCGCACCTTTCCCTTTAGTTGTCGCAAGGCATCGCCGGAGCATCCTTTGTTGCGCGAGTTGATTATCAGTTTTGGTACAAATGGCTACGTCGCGTTGTTTGAAATCGAAGACAGCCAGACTGTGACTGTGCTGGCCATACGTCATCAACGTGAAGAAGATTTCTTTTAAAATTCCCATGACCGACCTCCTGCCTCCGCTCAAGCCCATCGCCGCATACCGATGAGCCGACCGAGATTGTTATCCACGTCAACATGCTGAAAGAAGGCTGGGACGTGACCAACCTCTATACCATCGTGCCGTTGCGTGCCGCCAATGCGCGCACCCTGATCGAACAGTCCATCGGACGCGGTCTGCGTCTGCCGTATGGCAAGCGCACCGGCGTAACGGCGGTGGACAGGCTGAACATCATCGCGCATGACAAGTTCTAGGAAATTATCAACGAGGCAAACCGGCCTGATTCCGCCATTCACTTGAAAGCGGTGATACTGGATGACGATGACTTCGGGCAAAAAACTGCGACCATCGTTTCGCAGTCGCAACTCGCCTCCCAATTGGGAATAAAGCCAACCGATACGACTGCCAGCACGAAGGTGGCTGGGCAGGATGATGTGCAGCCCATCTTCACCAAGCCGGAAGAGCAAAAGGTGGCACAGATTGCTTACGAGGTGATTCGCAAGCTGGAAGATCAGCCTGCAACCGTACCGACATTGGCGCACTTGAAAAATCCCGAGGTACAGGCCGCTATCGTCAAGGCTGTAAAAGAACAGCATCGCCCCACCCAGATGGAACTGGAAGGCGTGACCGAGCAGCCGGACTTCGCCGCCGTTGTAGCAAAGACCGTCGAATTGGTAACGCAACAGACGATAGAAATCCCACGCATTCTAGTTGTGCCCAAGGGCGAGGTGAAAGCCGGATTCAAGCCATTCACACTGAAGCTGGATACGCTGAAATATCCGGCGGTATCCGAAGAGCTATGGATACAGCACCTGCGCACTGGCCAGCGGGATGAGGTAACGCTGGGTGTTGGCGGCATTGAGGAGAAGCGGATAGAGGATTATGTCGTTAGCGGTTTGATGGATTTTGACGATGTCTCTTACGACGACCAGGCTGATTTGTTGTATGACCTTGCTGCGCAAACCGTTAAGCATTTTTGTGGCTACTTGTCCGAAGACGATGCGCGCAAGGTGCTGCGCTGCTACCAACGCGATATTGCCAAATTCATTCATGCGCAGATGCAGGAACATAGCTGGGAAGAGGATGTTGATTACGAAGTGGTGGTGAGCAAGGGGTATGTGGAACTCAAGCCTAGCGCCTACACCTATTCGGTCAATGAGCCAACTGCGGACTATCGTGTCTCACCCGATGACAAGAGCAATATGTCGAAGTATGTTTTTGGCGGTTTCAAGTGCTGTCTGTATCCAGTGCAAAAATTCGCCTCAGAAGCGGAGCGCGTGCTGGCAGTTATCCTTGAGCGTGATGCAGAGAAGTGGTTTAAACCAGCCAAGGGGCAATTCCTGATTTTCTATAAGCAGGGAGCTGATCATCCAGAATATCAGCCGGATTTTGTGGCCGAGACGAAAGATACGATTTACATGCTGGAACCGAAGGCCAGTAACCAGATGGCCGATCCCATCGTGTTGGCCAAGAAGGTAGCGGCAATCAAGTGGTGCAAAAATGCTACTGACTATGCGCTTGCCAATGGCGGCAAGCCTTGGCGCTATGTGCTGATTCCGCATAATGCGATTGCGGTGAATATGACGCTGGATGGATTGGCCAAGCAGTTTTCGGCCTGATTATTAAGGGGGCTTTATGGCCAAAGCTGAAGCATCAGTAGAAGAATTGGTTGGCATGATTGAGCGCGGCATCGCTAAAATTAGCTTGCATTACATGTACCTTATGTAGTACAAATACGCCAAGGTGATTGATGGTCAATGAAACACAAAAAACGCCGCTACAGTTCTACAAAAGCAGCGGCTTCATCAAGAAGACGCAAAAGACACCTGACGACGAACTTACCCTGGCGAGGAAACGCCAAAAGGAGTTGAAATCATGAGCAACCGTCATATTGGATCAAGCCTCGACGACTTCCTCAAGGAAGAAGGCCTATTTGAAGAAACCCAGGCACTGGCCATCAAGGAAGTCGTGGTGTGGCAACTTGTTGAAGCAATGGAAAAACAATCGTTAACCAAAGCCCGCCTGGCGGTCATGCTTAAAACAAGCCGCTCGCAGGTTGATCGACTGCTCGATCCTACCCGTGACGTGACACTCTCGACCTTGCAGCGCGCCGCTGCCTTGGTCGGCCGCAAGGTGCAAATCGAATTGGTATAACGGCTGATAAAACTGGAATTTCGGTGAATGTGATTTTTTAAGTTCTGGTGAACTCGCCATGTTTGAGTTCCGCCCGCAACATGAATAACCAGTAATTGGCGAACCGGCTCATTGGTAGCCAATTCGATCAGTATTCGCCGATTACCTTGTCTATTGCGGGCTTTATTTTTGCGCGATCAACCATGCTCAGCATGGCGACAGGAGCCTTGAGTCTGGCGGTATCGATTGCGAAGATTTCGTCGGTGGACAAAACAAACTGTCCTTGTCCGGGAACCACAATCAGCGGAGCCATGATGTCTACAGGCTGAGCATTGGCACGTAGCGGAATTACAACAGTCGCCCCAGTTTTGCTAGTGATGTGGTCGTTTTGAACAGAAACGAGATACGGTATCTCGACCTTCTTTATCCCTGGATTAGGGTAGATGTCAAATTGCGCCAAGGCTTAGATCCGATCAAACTCAGCGCCAGCCAACCCGGTAATGGAGATGTCCATTCCATGCGCTGCCAGCGCTTCAGCGTTGCGTTCCACCCAAGTGCGATTCTCAAGTTCTTCAAGCATTCTGGCAAGCAATTGCTCAGCTTGTGCTGAGAAATTAACCTGCTGTTTGTAAGGTTCAAGGCGATCCAGTAGGTGTTGATTGATCGACAACGATAGACGACCTTTCTTGGCGGTTGCATTGTAATTGGTTTGCATAGCGTATTAACTCATGTAAATTGGTATGCGCATAATCATACGCATCTTTATGTCCATGTCAAGTTGTTAGTCTGTCATGAATTTGACATAATGCTTATTATGCGAAGTAACTAATTGATTACATGTATAATTAATGTTCGCGAAGTATCTTTTTCATAAATATTACAGTGAGGGAGCCGCTTGACAATACAAGCAAGTATAGATATATATAATATATCTTTATTGTTTGCAAAAATATCATGACAACTACAACCAAACCAGATCAACTGCTACTCCGTTTTCGGCAAACCGACTCGCAGAACGGCATTAGTCGATCAACTGTGGAAAAGCTGGCTGAACTTCTCGGTTTTACCGGAGAAACGCAAGTGATTCACTATGCGCTACGCAAGCTCGCGAAAGAAGTGCTGCCGGCATATGAAGCTGACGATGGCGAACTGACAACGGCACAGTTAGCCGCAATCCGCAAAGCCACACCCCAAGGCCACGCAAAGTCGGTCAAATCAAGCTTGTTCTAGGCATGAAGATACATTGGTGGCCAAATCCGGTTGCCGGCGATATCGTATGGTGTCACTTCCCGGAAAACAAGGGCATCAACCCAGGGCCAAAACCTCGGCCCGCTTTGATCGTCAAAGTTTTTGACGATCAAACACCCCATCTCATTGTATTGGTAACCTACGGCACAAG
>CANJMS010000082.1 GCA_947475825.1 Nitrosomonadales bacterium | reverse complement strand
CAATTCCTTTGCGATGCAGCCGCACGACCTGCTTGCGTCTCTCGTGCAACCGCTCCAATGTCTGAAATCTAGCATCTTCTTTGTCCATGCGTATCGGACTGAAATGCGCGACAAAAGTTCAAACTTCATCGTGCCGAGTCTATAGGTATCGCCTTGCAGGGTGAGCATTCCTATCGCCCCAATCAACCCATACAACTCCCCTCGGCTGAATTACTGCTGGCTTCTTTGGGGCTTGCCAATCAACTAACCAGCACCTCCCCTGTGACTGCCGCAGGAGTGGCTTACGGCACTGAAATCTCCGGTTATCGTCGAGTAGAAATGCACCAGACCCAAGTTACTGCAACTAAAGTCTTTGGCCCCACCTTGGGTGCCGAGCAACTGGTGACTTTAGGTGAAGTGGGCTTCACCTATCTCAAATTGCCAGACAACCTGAAGTTTGCCGGAGCGGGTGTACACCTACCGCAAATTGGTTCCAGCAACTCCACGGCTTTCGGCTCGAATTCTACCGCTGGCTTCATGACCAGCACTTCCTGGGGCTATCGTTTGTTGGGCCGCATGGATTTTTCCGATGCGGTTTTTGGTGCAAACCTATCGCCGCGCCTGGCTTTTTCCCATGACGTGAACGGAGTCAGCCCGACTTTTAATGAAAGTGTCAAAACTGCCACGCTCGGCCTGGGTATGAATTTCCGCCAAAACTGGCAGGCAGATATTTCTTACACAGAATTCTTTGGCGGTAAGACATACTCGGGCACTGACCCTGCCGCTGTTCCTCCAGGTCAACCCGCCACCTATGCATCCAACTCTAACCCACTTAAAGACCGCGACTTTTTTTCGATGAACATCAGCTACGCATTTTGAGTTTAGGCAAAAATCAAACCCAACAAATAAACACTCTCCCAAGAATATCAATCAGGAGTATCAATCATGATGATGAAAAACAAAATCACACTCTCGTTCGCATTATCGGCAATGGCACTGGCCAGCACGCTCACGCTCGCTGCCGTCTCCGCAGATGAAACGGCAAAGTTGGGCAGCAGCCTCACCCCGCTGGGCGCTGAAACCGCAGGCAACGCCGCGCGAACCATACCGGCATGGAATGGCGGTTTAACCAAGCCACCCGTTGCGCATAAAACAGGCCAGCATTACACCGATCCATACGCTGATGACAAAATGCTATTCATCATTACCGCCGCCAATATGGAAAACTACAAAGTCCATCTCTCGCCCGGGCAAATGGCTTTGCTGAAAAAATATCCCTCTTGGGAAATGCATGTGTATCCCACGCGGCGCAGCGCGGCTTTCCCGCAGGGCCACTATGATGAAACGATGGCGAACGCCACGCGCGCAAGTTTGAAAGCGGGTGGCAATGGCCTCAACGGCACCACGGGAGGCATCCCCTTCCCCATCCCCACAGATGGCATGGAAGCCATCTGGAATCATCTCGCACGTTACCGTGGTGATACGTATGCCATGAATTGGGTTCAGGCAGCCGTCATGCGCGATGGGACTTATACCCCTGTGCGCTTTGAGTATGAATATGATTTTCACTACGGCAATCTGTCCAAACCTGCGTCAGCGCGCGAGGACAACAAGTTGCTTAATTTTTTGCAATCTGTAACTGCACCTGCACGTCTGGCTGGACAGATTTTGTTGGTGTATGACACTGTAGATCAAATCGATCAGCCTCGTCAGGCCTGGACATATAACCCCGGCCAGCGCCGCGTACGACTTGCGCCCAATATCGCCTATGACAACCCCGGCACGGCTGCAGACGGCCTGCGTACCAATGATGATTTCTTTATGTTCAACGGCGCGATTGATCGTTACAACTGGAAGCTGGTCGGCAAACAGGAGTTGTATATTCCTTATAACTCTTACAAGCTCACTGGCAACACGCTGAAGTATGCTGACGTGCTTAGACCCGGCCACATCAATCCGAATCACGCCCGCTATGAACTGCATCGCGTATGGGTGGTGGAGGCGACACTCAAGGATCGCACCAGCCACATCTACAAACGCCGCACTTTTTATATAGACGAAGATTCCTGGATGATCGCGGTGGCCGATAAATACGATATGCGCAATGAACTGTGGCGTGTATCTGAAGCGCACAGCATTAACTTTTACAACTTGCCGATGACCTATCCGACGCTGGAAGTGCATCATGATCTGCAATCCGGACGCTATCTCGCCATGGGGTTACGCAATGAAGAGCCCAAGGTGTACAGTCCAATTCAGCGCAGTGCCAGCGACTTTTCACCGGCGGGGCTGCGTAATTTGGGGACGCGATAAGCTTACGTGTCTTTAAAACTGCCAAAGGGCGAGCCACAATGTTAAATTTTGGCAGCGTTAAATCTCGGCTCGGAATGCGGGGGCGCGAAGCGGCAGACACATGAGTCAACTCCGCTTCCTCGCCAAAATTTATCTTGCGCTGCATTCCTTAAATAGTTTCTGACACAGCAAGATTTATAAAAATTTTAGTGTGGTGCAACTTTGTATAGGGAAACTGACCATTAACAACTACCTTCTGCTCACCTTTTTTTTCACTGCACTCGCCCTCCCCGCTTTCGCTGTTGAACCGCAATCAACCCTGACGATTCGTTCCGATAAACTGCTCTTGTTAGATGCCACCTATGCTGGCAGAAATATTATCGCAGTGGGCGAGCGCGGCACGATTTTAATGTCGGGCGACGAAGGCAACACCTGGCAATCCTCCGCCTCACCCACACCCATGACCTTAACCGCAATAACCTTTATCGATAAGCAACACGGCTGGGCAGTCGGCCATGATGCAGTTATTCTCAGCAGCAGTGATGGCGGTAAAAACTGGCAACAAAATTTTGCCGCGCCTGAAAAGCAAATGCCGCTGCTGGATGTGTGGTTTGAAAATAGTCACACAGGCTTTGCCGTCGGTGCGTATGGCTCTTTTTATCAAACACAGGATGGTGGCCGCACATGGCAAGCGCGCAAAGTTCTGGCGGATGATATGCACATCAACACCCTCGTCGGTGGCGCAGATGGCAAAATATTTCTCGCCGGGGAAACCGGCTTAATGGCCCGTTCACTCGACCATGGAAAAAATTGGCAGACGCTGAAGTCACCCTATGCCGGCTCGTTCTTTGGCGCACTGCGTCTGCACGGCGACATTCTGCTTGCCTTTGGTTTACGCGGGCATATTTTTCGCTCAACCGACTTTGGTCTGCATTGGACTGCCGTACCTGCCCCTACAAAATCCAGCCTGATGGGTGGCAGCATGCTGGCAGATGGCGCGGCTGTGATTGTGGGATATGACGGGCTGATATTGATAAGCAAGGATCAAGGGAAAACATTTTCTCAACTACACACCCCAACACGTAAAGCACTGGCTGCCGCGTTAAGCACAGCAACGAATCAATTATTATTGTTTGGCGAAGCGGGTGTCGCTAGCCAGATGTTGAATGAATGAATAAATCAACGCAGTAGGATGTGCCGACAAAATGAATTTTAAACTGCACATCAATAAAGCGTCATTCATGACTTAATACAAATATAATCCCCAAAAAAATGAATCTGCTCCCTTTCATTCATACCATCGCGCACCTCATATTTTCTAATAGGCGCACGCTGTTGGTTATTTTTTCACTGATCACCCTCGTACTCGGCTACTCGGCCACCCAACTGCGTGTGGATGCCGGTTTCAATAAAATGATTCCGCTGCAACATCCGTACATGAAAACTTTCATCCACTATCAGCAAACATTTGGCGGTGCAAATCGTGTGCTGGTGGTGCTCATGCAAAAAAATGGCGATATTTTTAATGAGGATTTTTTCAATCATCTAAGACAGGTCACCGACGATGTATTTTTTATTCCCGGGGTAGATCGCGCCACCGTAACTTCGTTGTTCACCCCCAATGTGCGCTTTATTGAAGTGGTAGAAGAAGGCTTTGCTGGTGGTAATGTCATCCCAGCAAATTTTAGCGGCACGACGGAAGATTTAGAAACCGTACGTAAAAATATTCTGAAATCCGGCATCGTGGGACGGCTCGTTTCCAATAATTTTAATGGCGCATTGGTCAGCGCCAACTTATTGGAGATCGACCCTAACACTGGCACTAAACTGGACTATCAAGCTGTTGCAAAACAGTTGGAAAATATTCGTAGCAAATATCAAAACGATAAAATTGATGTTCATATTATTGGTTTCGCCAAAGCGGTGGGTGACATCAGCAATGGCGCGCGCGGCGTAATCGTATTTTTCGCGCTGGCATTTATCATCACCACACTGCTGCTTTATTTGTATTCCGGCTCCACCAAACTTACTTTGCTCGCCTTGATTTGCGCGCTCATGCCGGTAATCTGGCTGCTGGGGCTGCTGCCCATTATCGGTTTTGGCATTGACCCCATGTCGATACTCGTCCCCTTTCTCATCTTTTCAATCGGGGTCAGCCACACAGTACAAATGACCAACGCCTGGAAACTGGAAGTGATGCAAGGCGCGGACGGGCTCACTGCTGCTCACCGCGCATTCAGCACATTATTCATTCCCGGCTCGGTAGCCTTGCTGACCAACGCTTTGGGCTTTATGGTCATCATGCATATAAAAATTGTCATGGTGCAAGAGCTGGCCATCACCGCCAGCATGGGGGTGTTGCTGATGATCGTCACCAATAAATTATTGCTACCCGTGCTGCTGTCTTACCTCCATCTCAGCGACGCAGAAAAACAAAAAAATAACCGCACCAGCTTCATGACTGACAACATTTGGCGAGCACTGTCACATTTCGCGCAACCTCGCGCAGCGCTATGGGTACTGCTGATTTCCAGCGTCATTCTCGTTCTGGGTACATGGAAAGCACGGGAATTAAAAATTGGGGATCTCGGTAAAGGTATCCCGGAGTTGCACGACACTTCGCGCTACAACCGGGACAACGCCGCTATCACCGACAACTTCAGCATAGGTGTGGATGTGCTATCGGTCATCGTGCAAAGCCACGATGTGCAGGGAGCATGTACCAATTACAACATCATGGATAACATTGATAGGCTGGAATGGCACATGCGCCATACCGACGGCGTGCAATCCGTGTTGTCGCTGCCGGGCATGGCAAAAATCATCAGTGCGGGTTGGAATGAAGGCAATCTGAAATGGCGTGCGCTGTCACGCGATTCCACCGTTCTAGCGCAATCTGTAACGCCAGTCGATACCGGCAGCGGTCTTCTCAATAGCGATTGCAGTGCCATGCAAATGATGATTTTTACACGCGACCATCAAGGCGAAACTGTCGCGCACATCATCAGTGAAATTAAAACTTTCGCCGCCCGGAACAACTCCGGTCAGATCACCTTTCTGTTGGCTAGCGGCAATATTGGCGTGATGGCCGCCACCAACGAAGCCGTCGCTGCCGCAGAAATGACCATGCTGCTGTCCATCTTCGGCGCGATCATTTTACTGTGCCTCATCACCTTCCGATCATGGCAAGCCGCACTGTGCATAGTCATTCCGCTGGCACTGGTTTCGGTATTATGCAACGCACTCATGGCACTGCTCGACATCGGCTTGAAAGTCTCCACCCTGCCCGTCGTGGCACTGGGCGTGGGCGTGGGCGTGGATTATGGCATTTATTTATTTGAACGCATCAAACACGAAATGCAAACGCATTCCTTGAGCGAGGCTTTTTATCAAGCTCTGAAACAACGCGGCACCGCCGCCATATTCACCGCACTCACTATGAGCATAGGTGTGGGTAGCTGGGCATTCTCCGCACTGAAATTTCAATCTGATATGGGAATATTGCTGGCCTTCATGTTTCTGGTGAATATGCTTGGTGCAATATTATTGTTGCCTGCGCTGGCGGCGTACTTGGTTAAATCACCATCCAAACAAATGCCATAAAAATAAGTTTTTAGCATATGTCGATGCGAAAAGAGGGCGGCATTCATGCTGCAGAGAGCATGAATGCCGCCATCCCAAAGTCAGACGAATAAAGTTCTAATCTTGCCCAGATGCACCACGCAATGTGTTATTGATCTCAAATTCACTTAACCACCTAACCTCCCTCGCTTACAGTAAATTCTTTTTTGGTAATGCTGGCCTTTCCACGAATATCTTCTAAATATAATTGAAGCAGTTGCTGACCTGTTGTATGACGCAGTTGCTGCATATACCCATCACGCACACTTTTATTAATTTCAGCAGGCTCTTTCACTGCCTCGATCCGCGCCAGTACATAAGCACCCTGCCCATCTACCACGGCTGTGTAAGCAGGCAATTTGCTGACATTGGCCTTAAACACCCGTTGCGCCAACTCGCGATCCATTCCAGTATGTTGTTCACGGGTCACAGTAAGTCTAGGCTTCCAGGCCACATCTACCTTTTCTCCACGCTGTAGTTGCGCCAGTATTTCCTGACCTTGCTTTTGCAACATTTCCTGCGCCTGAGTGCGCAATAATTTTTGCCGTATCTCCACCTCGACTTCAGTTAAAGCACGGGTACTGGCTGGCTTCAACTCGAGCAATCGTGCCGCCAGTAAGGTGTTAGGTGCAATTTCAACTGCCGCGCTGTTGCGTTTATTTTTTACTACATCATCAGAAAACACTGCCTGCAATGCCTTGTCTGTCCAAATTGGTAAAGACATTTGCTTTTTGCTCAGCCATGAACTTTGCCGCACTGGCATCTTCACTAAATCAGCCGCAGCCTTTAATGTATCACTCTGCTCATAAACGATGTCGCTGAATTTTCCAGCCAATTCTGCATAAATGTCGCTACTTTTCTGCGCTCTCATCTTTTGCATAATGTCATTTTTTACTTCGCTGTATGGCTTAATTTTTGCGGACTCAATGGCCACCAATTTTATAATGTGAAAGCCGAAATCTGTTTGAACCAGCTCGCTTATCTCACCCACCTTCAGCTTATATACCGCCTCTTCAAATGGCGGCACCATCGCGCCACGGGCAACCATTCCCAAATCGCCACCCACCGCAGCTGAGCCTGAGTCTTGTGAATGCTGCTTGGCCAAATTAGCAAATGCTTGCGGGGATTGTTTGACTTGCTGCAAAATATTTTCAGCCTTAAGCTTTGCTGCATCTTTTTCTGCACCCGATGCCTGCGCAGCAGCAGAGATCAATATATGCGCAGCTTGACGTTGCTCTTGCGTGCCAAATTCCGCTGCATGTTCATCATAATATTTTTTTACTTCCTCCTCAGTCACGGATATTTGAGACTGCAAGTCCGCAGCAGAGAAGGTAACGTATTCCACGCGCAGTTGCTCATCGACTTTAAATTCATGCGCGTTCAATTCGTAATATTTCTTTATATCCACATCGGTTACTTTAACCTTCGTTAAAAAGGAATTCAGCGGAATGTGTGCAATAGCCACAACTCGCTGCTGTTCATTCAGGCGAATTATTTTCTCTGCCGCAACAGCAGACGCATATCCATTCTGCAAATACGTTCCTATCAGTTGTCGCATATTGAGATCCTGTGCCATTTCAGCTTCGAAAGCCGGGATGGCTCGGCCTTGCCTGGTTAATATAGAGGTATATAAAGTCTTGTCGAATCGCCCCTCCTTCTGAAATGCCGCGATGCCAGCAATTGTCTCAGCTAACTGTTTATCGCTGATTCTTAAACCCACAGCACGCGCTTGCATCATGAGTAAGTGTTGGTCGATCAAATTATTCAGAATCGTGCGTTTAGCTTCAGGATTATCGAACACCTTTGGATCGAAATTATCCTTCATACTTTCACGCATTCTCTCTTGTTGTTGGCGCAAGTCCTGCTCAAACGCTTGTTGCGTGATTTTTTCGCCATCGACAGTGGCGATGACATCGGCTTTGTTTCCCTGATTGAACGTGTCCAAACCAAAAAAAGCAAATGTAACTGCAATGAGTATCAGCACAATTTGCACAAATATTTTCTTCTCATGCACGAAATCAAACATGGTATGCCCACCTATCAAGACTAAAAATGCAAAAAGGCGAACTTGCGTTCGCCTCGATCTGGCGGAGTGGACGTCTGCCACAACGACAAAATCATGTTATCTCATTTGAGCTAATAAATCAAAATAATCATATAGCTTATGCGTAAATCATAATCTCACTTGCTATCACGTAATAGTATAGAATCGCACTATCAAACGTGGGTAGAAAAGGGGGTTGTAT
>CANJMS010000081.1 GCA_947475825.1 Nitrosomonadales bacterium | reverse complement strand
TTGATGGGCGTGGTTAGTGCCGAAATTAGCGAGGTGCGAAATGGTGCGAATTAGTGCTAAACACCTATCTGCACCCGAGGTTAGTTTAGTGCCAATTGGTGCCAAACCCTATAGGGTGGCACCAATCAGCACCAAACCTGCACCTGATATTGAAACTGACTTATTGGGTGATGCCTTACTACTGGAACGAAAGAAGAATGACCGCCCGGAAGCCGCCGCACTGGTGAAAGTTTTGCAGGCGTTAAGTGCGCATCCAGACGTGGCATGGTGTGAGCGGATGAACAGTGGAGCGGTAAGAATCGGCAAGCGGTTTGTGCGCTTCGGGTGGAAGGGATGCCCGGACGTGCTGGGGCAATTGACAGATGGGCGACTGCTGGGCGTGGAAGTGAAAGCCGCAAAGGGAAAGTTAAGACCCGAGCAAACGATTTTCCTTGAACGCATCCGTTGCGCTGGTGGTGTGGCATTCATGGCGCGGGATTGCCGGGACGTTTTCCGGAAACTTGATATAGCAGGAAAGGTGCAACGATGACAACGACAGAAAAAAAGAAACGTGGCCGGTGGAAATCTGGCGAATCTGGAAACCCGAGTGGACGCAAGCCGGGCACTGGTGAAGTGGCAAAACTGCGCAACAGTATCGCCAAACACCTGCCCGCAATCATCACGCAACTGGTGACCAAGGCCAAGGAAGGGGACGCACAAGCCGCCCGCCTTTTGCTGGAGCGTGTGTTGCCGCCGATGAAACCGATTGAGCAGGCCGTAGCCTTATCGCTGCCCACTGGTGAAGGCATAACCGCGCAAGGTGTGGCGATAGTCCAGGCCGTAGCCGCTGGAATACTTGCGCCAGGCCAAGGTGCTGCGCTGCTGACTGGTTTGGGTGCGCTGGCACGCATAAAGGAAATTGACGAACTCGAACGCCGCATCGCATTACTTGAAGCGGTTAAAAATGACCACAATTAGAGAACGCCTCACGCAACTTGAATTGGCAAGCAATAACGCCACGTGGCTGGTGCTGGACGTGACAGTCTGCCCGACACCCGAACAGGCCGAACAAATTGAGCAAGCCACGCGCACCGGTCGCATGTGCATTGCGTTCTATGAGCCGGGACAAACCGCATGGATTGCAGGGTGCAGCAAACCCGCACCGTGGGAGCAACAGGAAAGGAGCGCGCAACATGGTTAGTCTGACTGCTCGCATAAAATTGCTGGAACGCACCATCGCCGCCGCCGTCCGAATGCGCCCGATGCCGTTTGTAATCCTACGACCTGATGGTGACCCGTGCCGAGCCGCCGCTCAAGCCGACATTGCCGCACGCGCCAAGGCAGGGCAACGCACCCTTATTTATGAAATCGTGAGGTAACCCACATGGCGACCACTGAAAATCGCTTGCTGGCGCTTGAGCTGGCGCAGACACAACGCAAAGCACGCCCCGCACTGGTGATTTTTCTACGCGCCGAACAGGAAGGCGAACCGACACCATCGCAACGTGAACAGATAGCACAGGCCGAAAAGCAAGGAAGAAAGGTTAAGCGGATTATTTTCAGGCGTGCGGAAGATTCATTCCCCGGCTTTACTGGATTGCCGCCCAAAAGATAATTGACGCGGCACACGAACAGGCTGCTGGTGATGGTAGAAGTCGATAACTCATACTAATCTAAGCCGATAAGTCGCGGATGTAACAAGTTTGGGAGGGAGGCAGTTAAACGCTATTCGTTAGTCCTAGGAGAAAATATGCGCAAATTTCACCGTATAGTAATTCTTAACCTTGGCTGCTGCTGCGGCCAGCCTTCAATCCATTACCGCTTTCGGCCAAGAGATCGAGATCCAAGAGATCGAGATCAAGGGTATTCGGCTCGGCATGACACTGGCAGAATTAAAGGAAAAAGTGGGTACATTTCCAATAAAGAACTTCACTATCGCAGGCGTGCCGAGCATACACTCCAGACTCATGCCTGAATTTTATGATGACAAGCTCGACAACCTCTTTTTTTTCTTCAAATCGGATAGCTTCTACCAAGTCCATGGGGCAATAATGAAAAAATACCCCAAACTTGCCTGTGAGAACAGCACGGTCACAAACCGGATGGGAGCATCATTCACACAAGTGAAGTGTAGCCTGAGCGATAAACTCGGCACATTGAGACTAAACCTATTCAGCAGCGATATAGACACCTCGGTGCTGAGTCTTACTTCAGACCGACTGGTCAAGGAGCATCGTGACAAAGCAAAAGCCAATAACAATGACCTTTAGTATCTAATGTATTTCAATGGGCTAACTTTAGGTGCAGCGGATGCCTCGTCGCCAGCCAGAAAAACCGTAGGAGAATTGCAGAACGAACCCATGTCCGCGTGGGGTAACAATGACGTCATTACGGGGCTTCAATTTTGCGCGACTATGCAACTTCGCACACCCCTGCAGGTATTGTTGCGGCATGGTGAAATTCATACGGATAGGAATACGAAACCGCCAAGAATCGCATTGGAACCGTGGGAGGGTATTTGGCTTCCAAGACTCAAGACACTCCGCGAACTCGGCTTGGATATGGTTGAACCGGCTGACATTCCTGATGAATTCTCTAAAACAAGAACGTGAATTTTCCATGCAAATGGGGGGCGTAGATGCTGACCGCTGGATTTACACCCAGTCACTTTCCTCCAGCATGAGTTTCATCAAAGAATCCACGGCTGTCATCAAAGATACTGAGTCTCTCCCATCTGCATGGAAAAGCTTTACGCAAGAGCGGGTAATTGTGACCTGGCTGTGGTACTCGCTGATGACTTATCGAGCCAATATGCTCTTGCTGCACTTCTTCATCCTTTTCCCATTTGTGATCGCAATCACGATGGATGGGTGGGGGGTGCGTGAAATCAGTACCCACCGTTTTTCTTCCCAGTCGCCGATGAAACACCGATGTGGTGTTGTTATTTCACACATCACGCTCATCTGTGTTTCGATATGGATAGTGCTGCCGATGCCCATCCCGTCTTCGGTTGCACCGCTGTCAATTATCGCTGTTGGTTTTTCCAGTTGGGTCTGGTTGAGCAACTTGCAGAAGCGGATTTAACACCATGATGGCCTTCACCCATGCCGCAGCAGGCGCGACCGCAGCTTTATTAGTCGCTCAATATATGAACGCAGGCACGATTCAATCGTTGCTGATTTTGTCTGGTGGAGTGATTGGCAGTTACATGCCAGATATCGATCATCCCAAGAGTGCATTTGGGAGTCGCGTTTTACCGCTCTCCCTGCCCATTTCTGCAATTTTTTGGCATAGGGGTATCACGCACAGCTTAATTGCGGTTGTGGGGGTTTCTTGGCTGACGTGGTGGGTATTAAATCAGGCTGACTGGGACAGAGGGATTGCCATTCCGATGGTGATTGGTTTCGCGGCAGGATATTTATCGCATCTGCTGGGTGACTGGTTGACCAACTCTGGCGTACCACTTTTATGGCCGAGCAAAAGACGGTTTGTTTCACCACTCAAACTATGTACCGGCGATTCCCGTGAATATATTTTGGGTGTGTTGATGTACGGCTGGGTGGCGATGACGACGATGAAAATGTTCGTGAAATAGTGGGCGGATTCAAAAAAACAGGTCTCGTACAAGATCCCCTGAAATGGTGACTTCATCTACGGTACTTTCCATCGGCCACGAACCGACGAGTAGCACACTGGAAGTCGAGTTGAAGAACGGTGGGGTCTATCAGTACTACAATGTCCCAGAGATGATTTATCAGCAGCTCATGGCTTCGGACTCTAAGGGAAAATTTCTCCACGCTTACATTAAACCGACTACGTGCGCCGCATGGCGCTGGTGGAAATTGATGTGTTGGTGGCGCAAGCACTCGGTCTCACCCTCGACGAACTGCTACTCATCTACCGCGTCCAGTTCCCGGTGATGCAAGGTTACGAGCGCGACACCTGGTATGACATGGCTGGCCGCATTATCTTCACCAACAGCAAAGGATTGGTCGGCGTCGGCCTGCCGCGCAAAGGCAGCCGCAGCACGGCAGACGTGACAATCACTTACCCCGATGGCCACAGCAAAACCAGCAAGATCGGCTGGGACGACCTCCGCGAGATGCAAGAAGCCGGTAGTTTGCCCACTGGCAGCACCGTCACCACCACGGTGATCGACGACACCCATCCCGGTGGCATCCAAACCCGCACCCGAACCTACACCGCCCCCTTCGCCCTCGCCAGCCGCGAAGCGGATTACCGCATTGCATGGGTTTTTTTCGCAACAAGCAACTTAACTCATGCGTTCCGATATGTGGGCAGATATTGACAAATACCGATGTAATGGAACACCATGCCGAGCATGAATACGCTATCTCATAACCTGCATCATCTGGCGCAAACTCAAGGGTTGATCCGCACGCGCGACCTTGAGCCGCTCGGTATTCCGCGTGTTGCGCTAACGCGTGCCGTTCGTCGCGGGGAGTTGGAGCGTGTCGGGCGCGGCCTTTATGGTTTGCCTGGGCGAGTTGTCTCCGCTCAAGGAACGCTGGCAGAAGTGGCCCGCAAGGTTCCCAAAGGGATTGTATGTCTTCTATCGGCACTCAGGTTTTATGAACTGACCACCCAGTCGCCCTTTGAAATATGGCTCGCAATAGAAAACAAAGCAGTCAAACCAAAGCTCGATTATCCACCGCTACGCATCGTGCGATTCTCCGGTGTTGCGTTCACTGAGGGGGTTGAAGAGCATGTGGTGGATGGCGTGACCGTTCGGGTGACCAGCGTTGCTAAGACGGTTGCCGACTGTTTCAAATATCGCAATAAAATCGGCCTGGATGTGGCAATGGAGTCATTGCGTGAGGCTTGGAATGAGAAGCGAATGACCAGTGATGAAATTTGGCATTTCGCCAAGGTCTGCCGGGTGGCCAATGTGATGCGCCCTTATCTGGAGAGCTTGGTATGAGTGTTCAGAATGTCGGCGCTTCCATCCGCGCGCGTTTGCTCAATAAGGCGAAAGCGGAGAAGCTTGATTTTAACTTGCTGCTGACGCGTTATTCACTGGAGCGCATGTTGTATCGTTTGAGTATCTCGTCACACCACGATCAATTTTTGCTCAAAGGCGCGTTGCTGTTCGACCTATGGTTCGATGTGCCGCATCGTCCGACACGTGATGCGGATTTGCTCGGTTTTGGCTCACCGGAGATTTCTCATCTGGAAAATGTTTTTCGTGAAATCTGCCGTGTTGAGGTAGCAGATGGGGTTGTGTTCGATCCCAACTCTGTAAAGGGCGCTGAGATTCGCAAAGCAGCCAACTACGCGGGTGTGCGGATCACGTTGGTAGGGTTGCTTGATAGCGCCCGTTGCCCGGTGCAGATTGATGTCGGGTTTGGCGATGCTGTTGTGCCGGGGCCAGACTCGGTGAGTTATCCGATTATTTTGAGCGGCTTGCCAGAGCCACAACTGCGGGCTTATCCGCGCTACACGGTGGTTGCAGAAAAGCTGGAGGCGTTGACATCACTCGGTATGCTGAACAGCCGAATGAAAGATTTTTTCGATCTGTGGGTGCTGGCGAAGCATTCTGATTTCGATGGCGCGTTACTGACACAGGCTGTCACCGCTACATTTGAACGCCGGCGCACGGCGTTCCCAGAAGGCATACCTGTCGGATTGAGTGACGAGTTCGTGCAGGACGAGCAGAAGAACAAACAGTGGCTGGCCTTCCTGCGCAAGAACGCACTTGAGCCGATGCCATTCGTGACAGTCATCAGCGATCTGCGCGGATTCTTGCTACCGGTATTGGCATCTGCGTCAACAGGTGTCCGCCATGAAATGACTTGGTTGGCAGGGGCAGGTTAGAACAAGAGTGTTAATCCAGTGCTACAGGCCACAGAAAATAGGGAAAGCTGATGCAACCTTTGATTCTTGCCGAGCAGACCCGTCATGGCGTGAGATTTCTTTGCGTAGTTATTGAGCTCGACCAACGATAATTTTACATGATGTTCTATTCACGTATTGAAGCGATATATGCTACATTACGCAAATGGATAACGAGTTAAATTCTTCTTCAACCGGGGCGGCAAGCCGATTCATTGATGCCAAGTTGGCAATGGGATTCGCCAGTTTTTCACTGACTGAGCTGACGGATAAAACCGGGCTGTCGGTGATTGCCGCCAAAAATCAGTTGTTGCGCTTGAAAGGAAGAGCTGTTCGCGTTTCGCCACGGCAACAATATTTTTTGATTGTTCAGCCAGCGCATCGTGCCGTGGGTGCGCCGCCGGTGACGGATTGGCTGGATGACTATTTCAAGTGGCTGGGGCAACCTTATTACTTTGCTTTGCAATCGGCAGCCGGTATTTATGGCGCAAGCCCGCAGGCGATTCAGGAGACGCAAATTATCACCAGTCTGCCGCGTCGCGAGATGGTGATTGGCCGCATCCGAGTGCGTTTTTTCGTAAAATCGGGCATGACTAAAAGCCTGACTCAGCCGCTTGCTAATGCTCATGCACCGCTTACTGTAAGTACGCCTGAAACGACGGTGTTTGATCTCATTCGCTATGCGCCCAGTCTCGGCGGTATCGAACGCTCCGTTGAGACCATAGCCCCGTTGTTACCACTCATCAAAGCAAAGTTACTCAAGCAAATGTTGGTGGCTGAAGGTGAAACTGCCTCCGCTCAAAGACTGGGTTTTATTCTGCAAGAGCTTGGAACCAATAGTTTGGCAACCATTGTTAAGGCGTGGTTGCCACAGTCCTTGCAGCTTGTGCCGCTTTCAACCCATGTTAAAAGCGCCGCTACGGATTGTCCGATTAGTCGCGACTGGGGAATTATTCATAACACGGGAAATTTGCGATGACTCCGCTCACCCAGCGCGATATTTTTGCGCATCAACAGCAAGTCCCGTGGCCAAATCTAAGGCAGGTTGAGCAGGATTTGTTGCTGTGTCGCGCCATGACGGCATTGTTTGATGATGCGTTTTTGAAAACACAAATTTCCATGCGCGGTGGGACGTTGCCCCACAAGATTCATCTTGCTCCGGCATCCCCCACAAGATTCATCTTGCTCCGGCATCAAGGTATAGCGAGGGCATAGACCTGGTGGTCATTGGTGACCGCCCGGATGAGCATGTTCGAAAAGCGATCAACCGTATTTTGCTCGGTGTGTTTGGGCGTCCCACCAGTTCGGCATGGCAAGCGGTGAAACTGGCGGTGAGAAACGCGGTTAAACCGTCCAAAGTGCTGCGTGTGATTTACCGTGTGCCTTCGGTTGCCGATCCGAGAAGCACGCCGCTGGAAATTGTCATCGAGGCGAATGTAACTGAAAGAAAATCTTATCGCCCGATTTCTTTGCTGCCTTTTAGTTATCTATTTCGCGATGAAATAGTTGCCACCACCGTCAACGGTTTTGAAATACACGAGATGTTGGGCACCAAGATGCGCGCTCTTTTTCAACGAAGGCAAGGTCGAGATTTGTTCGATCTCTACTGGGCATTGACCGAAGCTGGAACACCGGTTAATCCGGCGGAGATTATTGAGTTGTTCCTATACTACCTGCAACAAGAGGGTACTGTTGCCACGCGAGATGAATTCATCGGGCTGCTACAAAGCCATCTGAATGATCGTGGATTTTTAACCGACATGATGCGCTATTGCGAACGGGTATTGCCTATGATCCGGTTGTGGCAGGTGATTTTGTCATCGGCAGTTTGCTTAAGTTGTTACCTAAAAAAAATACGTTATGAAATGCTGATTTATGCCGTTTGGTAGAGTGCATTCCATGCACCTACTAACATTTTAGGAGCTATCAATGCAACCGTTAATTCTTGCCGAACAAACCCGTCAGGGCGTGGCCGATTTTTTGGAGACGACGTTCCCTGCCACCACGCCGGGCTTCGAGGATTTGGTGGCGCGATTTTTGGCTGAGCCGGGTAATTTGGCGAAAGGACCGTATGTCATGTGCCCAAAAATCGCAGAAATCGGTAGAGAAAGCGGCAAAACGCGGCTACCGAACGCGCTCTTGGGGTGATCGATGTCGGGCATATAACTGCCAATCACTCCGCCAGACAAAATGAGCGACGTTTGAATCGTGCCTGCGTTCATATATTGCGCGACTAATAAAGCTGCGGTCGCGCCTGCTGCGGCATGGGTGAAGGCCATCATGGATTAAATCCGCTTCTGCAAGTTGCTCAACCAAACCCAACTGGAAAAGCCAACAGCGATAATTGCCAGTGGTGCAACCGCTGACGGGATGGGCACCGGCAACACCTATTCAGGTGAATAGGTAAAAAGTGTTCACGTTCGACCAGAATGGGTGTTCACGTTCGAACAGAATCACTGTTCACGTTGCTTCAGAATCACTGTTCACGTTGCTTCAGAATCACTGTTCACGTTCAGCAGAATATCCAGTGATGGAACGCTTCTTCTTAAACCTGAAGATGGAGCGGGTGTGGCAATGTGAGTATGCGAATCAGATGGAAGCGACTAAAGGTGTAACCGACTACATCGTGGGGTTTTACAATTGCCAGCGACGGCATTCCACATTGGGAAACTTGGCACCGTTAGATTATGAAAAGCAGTTTGTAGTAAAACAACCTATCGAGGTGTCTGAAATTACTTGACCACTACACTGGCGATGCGACGGCATAACCTGCGAAAGACCAAGTGAAGGCGCTCAACAAACGGCCTGTAACAACCGATTCAAAAGCCGGTGCAGTTATAGACTCGGCACGATGAAGTTTGAACTTTTGTCGCGCATTTCAGTCCGATACGCATGGACAAAGAAGATGCTAGATTTCAGACATTGGAGCGGTTGCACGAGAGACGCAAGCAGGTCGTGCGG
>CANJMS010000080.1 GCA_947475825.1 Nitrosomonadales bacterium | reverse complement strand
GCAAGCCAGTCAAGAAATGGGCAGGGGAACATAAAGACCAAATCGAGTTGTTCTATCTGCCCAGCTACAGTCCGGAGCTAAACCCGGAAGAGCGGCTTAACGCCGATTTGAAGCACGCCATTTATACAAAGGTTCCGGTACGCACCAAAGCTAAACTGAAAGCCGCAACAACCGAGCACATGCTGACATTGGAAAAATCACCTGAGCGTGTCAAAAAATACTTCCAAGATTCTCGCGTAAAATATGCGGCATGAAAACTTCAAACTTCATCTGGCCGGATCAATAAGTAGTGTTTCCTTAAGTAATTCAGGATTGCGACCATGGCAACTTCTTTGCTTGCCAACCATTTTTTAGACTCCGGTGACTTTCTTCATCTTTGTCACCTTCAAACCCTTCGAGTACGTTGTAGCATTCTGTATAACCTGCTTGCGTGGCAGCGGCGGCAGCTGCACCAGAGCGGCCTCCCGAGCGGCACAAAAAACACACAAGCACTTCTTTGCTGATAGCCTGTTCAAGCTGTACAAGAAACTGTTCATTACGCTGCATGCTCGGATAGCTTTGCCATTCGATTTCTATGGCGTTTGGTACACGCCCCACCCAATCACACTCGGCACGCGTACGCACATCAACCAGTTTGGCCGTGGGTTTGGCCTGCAATAGTTGATGTGCTTCTTCTGGCAGCAACGCGCCCGCGTAGGGTAGTTTCATATCCCTGGCGCGTTGCTTGGCGGTATTTAATATCAGGGTAATTTTTTCCATAATTTTTTCCTTTGCGTGTCTGGTTAGAAGATGCTCGGTGCAGATGATAAATTGATTTATGTTCCGCAAGTGCTATTCTTGTGTGCGGGTTTTATTGTTCGGATATTACCTGAGGAAAACTAACGGGTCATCATGGAAGATCACGCACGCTCACACAGCCGTAGCCATAGTCATAGTAAGTCAGCCGCGTTTGATCCGATTGATCCGATGCGCTATCGGGCTGCGCGCAAGAGTACCTGGGTCAGCGCGATTATCAACTTGTTGTTATCGGTGCTGCAAATCGTGGTGGGATTTTTTGGTAAATCACAAGCATTGATGGCGGATGGTTTGCATTCGCTGTCTGATCTTTTATCGGACGTTTTAGTGCTGTATGCGAATCGGCACAGTAGCCGGCGCGCGGATGCCGAGCATCCCTATGGTCACGCCAGAATTGAAACTGCAGCGACCTTGGTGTTGGGGATCAGCCTGGCTTTGCTGGGCGGAGCGTTGTTGATAATCGCCGTGTTACGCTTGCAACAACCTGCACAAATACAAGCCGTGCATCCATTGGCATTCTGGGTTGCGTTATTGACGCTGGCGACCAAGGAAGGTTTGTTCCGTTATCTGCTATCCGTGGCAAAGCGCGTGCGCTCACAAATGTTGGCGGCCAATGCCTGGCATTCACGCTCGGATGCACTTTCATCGCTGGTGGTGGTTGTTGGCATCGGTGGTAATTTGCTGGGATATTATTATTTGGATTTAGTCGCGGCAGCGATAGTAGGCGCGATGATTCTTCATATGGGCGGCAGCTTCGCCAAGACCGCATTGTCGGAACTGATCGACACGGGCTTAGGTGAAAAAGAGGTGGCGGCGATACGCGAGACACTGCTGAAATCTCCAGGCGTGCTTGGCGTGCATGATTTACGCACCCGCAGAATGGCGAATAATGCACTGGTCGATGCACACGTTTTGGTCGAGCCTAAAATCAGCGTGTCCGAAGGGCATTACATCGCCGAAACAGCGCGGCTCGCAGTGTTGGCACAACACCATGTGCTGGATGTGATGGTGCATATCGATCCAGAACTGGACGCAGATGAGCTTCCGCATACCGATTTGCCGAGTCGCACCGCTTTGTTGGAACATCTTGCGCTGGCTCTGGGCGAGAGTTGGTCGGCTGGAAACAGGGTGACGCTGCACTATTTGCAAGGGAAGGTGGATGTGGATTTATTTGTTGACTCACGACAAATCGACCGGAATGCACTGGATACGTTACAAGGCAAGTGTGACCAACTGGTGGCTGAAAACACTTATTTCCACGCCATTCACTTACATTGTCCCCTCATTGTCCCCTTGTGGGATGTGGGACATCGCAGCGGCGCACGAAAGTAGTGCGTATTTCTGCGGTACGCCCCAATTTTGGGCGTGTACTTAAATCGTGGCAGTTAGAATGACCAATACCAGTGATTTATCTTGATGACTATGGCAGAATTACGCCCCTGATGTTGTTGAAGGTTTGGGCGCAGGTAGTGCGCTATAAAAAGAGTGTGGCACGGCTTGTGCTGTTGAGTCGCTGAGCCGATACTGTTGAACACTTATTCAATTTTCCGATATTCAATATTTTAGTCGAGTTGCCAATTTTTTATTATTTACGTTTTAATAGGGGAAAGTTATGTCGAAGTCATCTGCTGATGTTGTAAAGTTAATTAAAGATAATGAAGTTAAATTTGTCGATCTGCGTTTTACTGACACACGCGGTAAAGAGCAGCATGTTTCTATACCCAGCCACATTGTGGCGGACAACAAGGAATGGTTTGAAGCGGGTCATGCTTTCGATGGCTCTTCCATCGCAGGCTGGAAAGGTATTCAAGCGTCAGACATGTTGTTGATGGCAGATGCAGGCACGGCCTTCATCGATCCATTCATGGACGAAACGACACTGGTCATGAGCTGTGATGTAATCGAGCCGGCCAACGGCAAAGGCTATGACCGCGATCCGCGCTCGATCGCTAAACGCGGCGAAGCGTATTTGAAATCCACCAAGATTGGCGACACCGCTTATTTCGGCCCTGAACCAGAATTTTTTATTTTTGATTCTGTTAATTGGCAGGTCGACATGTCGGGCTGTTTTGTCAAAATTAATTCCGAAGAAGCAGCATGGTCGTCAGCGGAGAAATTTGACGGTGGCAATACAGGTCATCGCCCTCCAGTGAAGGGCGGCTATTTCCCTGTGCCTCCAGTTGATTCGCTGCAAGACATGCGCTCGGCCATGTGCTTGATACTGGACAGCATCGGTGTGCCAGTTGAAGTGCATCACCATGAAGTTGCCACCGCTGGTCAATGCGAAATCGGCACCCGTTTTGATACGCTGGTGCGCCGCGCAGACCAGACACAAAAACTAAAATACGTGGTACACAATGTCGCGCATCAATATGGCAAAACCGCCACCTTCATGCCTAAGCCGATTGTGGGCGATAATGGTTCCGGGATGCACGTACATCAATCTGTATGGAAAGATGGCAAAAACCTGTTTGCGGGCAACGGTTATGCAGGCATGTCTGAATTGGCGCTGTATTACATCGGCGGCATTATCAAGCACGCTAAAGCACTGAACGCGATCACCAACCCTGGCACCAATTCTTATAAGCGGCTGGTTCCCGGCTTTGAAGCCCCAGTTAAATTAGCTTACTCGGCACGTAACCGCTCTGCCTCGATTCGTATTCCGTTTGTGCAAAGCGACAAAGCGCGCCGTATCGAAGTACGTTTCCCAGACCCCACTGCCAACCCGTATCTGGCTTTCACCGCCATGATGATGGCGGGCTTGGATGGCATTCAGAACAAGATACACCCCGGCGACCCAGCCGATAAAAATCTGTATGACCTGCCACCTGAAGAGGACGCAAAAATCCCAACAGTTTGTTCCAGCCTGGAGATGGCGTTGGAAGAGTTGGACAAAGACCGCGAGTTTCTGACTCGTGGCGGCGTGTTCTCGAATGACTTTATCGATTCGTTCATTGAATTGAAAATGGAAGAAGTGACACGTTTCCGCATGACCACACATCCGGTGGAATTTGATATGTACTACAGCCTGTAAACAACATTGCAGTCACAGGAAAAACGGAGCCACTGGCTCCGTTTTATTTTCTGGCGCAAACATCAACCAACTCGATCAATTGCCTGCGCAAAACCAGCATCACTATTTGTCACGCTCTAGCACTTTGCTTATACTTCGCCCTGAAAATCATTCCACGGCATCTTTATTCCAGTTTCCGATAAAAAGGAGCACAAGGCGGCAAGGATGAGGCGACGAAGACAGTACATTTGAGTACGGCTAGGAGCCGAAGACGAAGGTAACACAGTGATCGTTTTTATCGGGAATTGGAATTACAAGGTATCAAAATGAAATCATGTTTTATGCTCGCACTGCTTTTGCTCGCGCCATTAGCACACGCCGAAATTTATAAAAGCATCGACCCAGATGGACAGATTACTTATTCCAGCGTGCCCACTAAAGGTGCAAAGAAGATGAATTTAGGCATACCACCCAAGCCCCCTGTTCACGCGCGCAACAACCCCACACCGCATAATTTTCCTAAAATAGATTCGGCAACGCAAAAAAGTCGCGATCAAGCGCGCAATAACATTTTACAAAATGAATTGACCTCAGAAATTGAATTGTTGGGCGAGTCGCGTCAACAGCTAACCGACAGCATCGCCAATCCCGAGTTCTACGTGAATAAAGACGGCAAGGCGATGCCCGACCCGGCGCGCCATGCTGATAAAATTAAATCCTTGCAGCGACGAATCACATTGCACGAACACAATATCGAGGCTCTTCAAGCAGAGTTACCCAAGCCTCGCTGATAGCCGAACCGTGGCACGCTTTCTGCACTATGAAATGGACAGCATGGAATTCCGCTCTGACAGGGGCGTTTTCTTTATCGTAATTTCATTGTCCCCTTGTGGGGCTACGTATCGCGCATTCAAATCATGGCTGCATCATTTTTTCCGACGCTGGAGCATCTTGCCACCGCAGTGATTTTGCTGGATGAGCAGTCGCGCATATTATATTTAAATCCATCTGCCGAAAACTTGTTTGATGCCAGCAGCAAAACACTGATAGGTCATCCCCTGCAACATGTATTCACGCACACCCAGCAACTCACCACCGCCATGCAGCAGGCCATACGCAACAATGCCAGATTTATCGAGCATGATTTAACGCTGGGCACACATCCATCGTCGGGCGCGCATGGCAGCGTGCGCTTGCAATTGCGGTGTACTGCTACGCCACTGCAAGCGAACAATCATTCCTATTTGTTACTGGAATTTCACCCGATAGATCGTCCGCTGAAATTAGCGCGCGAAGAGCAGATGTTGGATCAGACCCAGGCGAATCGACTACTGCTCAGGAATCTCGCGCATGAAATAAAAAATCCACTGGGCGGCATTCGCGGCGCAGCGCAATTATTGGAAGCGGAATTAAGCAAGCCGGAGTTGCGCGAATATACACAAGTGGTCATACAAGAAGCTGACCGTCTGCGCGCCTTACTGGAAAAATTACTCACGCCGCCGCAAGCCCCACATTTAAGTGAACTGGATATTCACGAGGTACTGGAACGTGTGCGCCGCATCGTATTGGCCGAAGTGTCCAAAGGTTTGCAAATACAGCGCGATTACGATATTAGCCTGCCACACTTACGCGGCGACAAAGAGCAACTCATACAGGTGATGTTGAACATCGTGCGCAATGCGGCGCAAGCGATGCACGGGCGAGGTACGATTATTTTGCGTACTCGTATTGCTCGTCAGGTAACATTAATGCGTAAACGCCATCGGCTGGCACTCATGGTGCAGATCATTGATGACGGTCCCGGCATTCCCAATCATTTACGCGACCAGATTTTTTATCCGCTGGTCTCAGGTCGAGCCGATGGGCATGGTTTGGGATTAACCATCGCACAAGATTTTGTGAGCCAACATCATGGCAGCATCGAGTTTGAAAGTGAACCGGGTCGCACCTGTTTTTCGGTGCAGCTTCCACTACAATGAAACCGGCCTCAAAAATTAGTCATTCTATAAATAGGGACACGACATGAAACCCGTCTGGATAGTCGACGATGATCGCTCCATACGCTGGGTGTTGGAAAAAGCCCTGGCGCGCGAGCATATCGAATTTAAAAGTTTTGAATCAGCCAACGAAGCATTGAGCGCACTGCCGCAAGGCTTGCCACAAATCGTCATCAGCGACATTCGTATGCCGGGTAAATCAGGACTGGAACTGCTGCAAACTTTAAGTGAAAAATATCCGCAAATACCGATCATCATCATGACGGCATATTCAGATTTGGAAAGTGCGGTGTCCTCATTTCAAGGCGGCGCATTCGAATATCTGCCCAAGCCATTTGATATTAATCATGCAGTCGAGTTGATGCAGCGCGCGTTAGCACACAGCCAACGCAAGAATGCTTCACCCGAAAACCACATCACCGCACCCGATATACTGGGACAAGCACCTGCCATGCAAGAAGTATTTCGCGCCATCGGCAGGCTCGCGCAATCACATGCCACCGTCCTCATCAATGGCGAATCCGGCACGGGCAAAGAACTGGTGGCGCACGCCCTGCATCGACACAGCCCACGTGCCGACAAAACATTTGTTGCGATTAACACGGCGGCCATTCCCCAAGATTTATTGGAATCCGAATTATTCGGCCACGAGCGCGGCGCGTTCACCGGTGCGACAACCATGCGGCGCGGACGTTTTGAGCAAGCCGATGGCGGCACTTTATTTCTGGATGAAATCGGCGACATGCCCGCCGAATTGCAAACGCGATTATTGCGTGTGTTGTCGGATGGAAATTTTTATCGCGTCGGCGGACACCAGCCTGTCAAAGCCAATGTACGCATCATCGCTGCCACCCATCAAAATCTGGATGAGCGCGTTAAACAAGGATTATTCCGCGAAGATTTATTTCATCGCCTCAACGTCATTCGCCTGCGCCTGCCGCCCTTGCGAGAAAAACGCGAAGACATTCCGCTGCTGGCAAAATTTTTCATGCAAAAAAGCTCGCGCGAATTAAACGTCGCACAAAAATCGCTCAGCGAAAATTTACTACAACATTTAATGACGCAGGATTTTCCCGGCAACGTGCGGCAACTGGAAAACCTCTGTCACTGGCTAACCGTGATGACCCCCTCACAACAAATTGAAGTGGCTGACCTGCCCGTAGAGTGGCGGCAAACAAGCTCCACCAACATGGTCGCGGGGGATTGGTGCAACAGTTTGGCACAACAAGTCACCCTCGCCCTGCAACGCGGCGAGCAAAATGTACTGGATAATTTAAGCAAACAGTTCGAGCGCACCCTCATCACCCAGGCCCTGCAATTTACTGGCGGCAGACGCATAGAAGCGGCGAATTTATTGGGCATGGGGCGGAATACCTTAACGCGCAAAATTCAGGAGTTGGGGTTGGGTGAGGGAAATGCGGAAGCATAGGGGCAGGTCTTAGACCTGCCAGAATTATTAAACCCAGATTTTCCATTAGCCACAATCCCTAATAGAAGCCATTAGAACAACCAAATGATTTATAACAGATTTATGGTCGTGCTTCTTTGAATTTAGCTGCACAAACTTAGTATGCTGCAACGCCCTGAATCCGCGGCATAGAGGTTTCTAATGGAAAATTTGGGTTAAACTCTGAAACATGAAAGCGATGACTGGCTGCACGGTTTATAAAAGTTAGGAGTGCTCACTGTGAAAAATTCACGCAGACTATTTTTGAGCAAGATGGCAATAGGGTGTGGCATGCTCTTTCTGAATGGATGTGTAACTCATTCGCTTTACCAAGACCCAAGGTATAGAGAAGTAATTTCTTCAGTGTTGATTTCATCTGATGGCATGAAGCTCGTGGCACAAGGCAAAAATTATCATTACATTTTTGATGCTCCAGTTACTATAGTTAAACTGCTTCAGTCTAACTTGCACCCATACGTCAGTGGCTATTTCAACAGCTTTTCGGTTTATCGCAGTCAGGAGATAACTGGCAATTATGTGCTGACGCTGAACGAATCGACCCCAGAGAGTTTTGTAAATGAAGCAGTGGCGTTAGGCTTTACAATAGATTCGAGTAGCAAAGCAAAACTGGTGTATCGCGGAAATCTATGCGGTATCCGCTATCTTTCGGGAGGGGTCGCTCCCCAACAAGCTACTCATCAACTTAATGATACCCACACCGTAGTCATTGAAACGCCTGCTTCAGCATCAAGGGTTGCCGCTAGAATTGTTTTAACTCCAGTAACGGTGGCTGTCGATGGTATTACGGTTCTTGCTGGTGTGGTTTTGATGCCAATTTTTTTGTTTGGTTTAGAATCGTACAAGGCGGTATGTGGCGTAGGAGGTAAAGATTGCAAGCGGTAAATATCGAGAGCGCATAATTTGGATCCGCATCACGTGCCATTGGGGTCCGTGCCATTGGGGGTCAGCAGCGCAATACTTTCTGTGATCCCGGAATAGTCAGTACCGCACCGTTTATTTTCAAGCCGCCAACAACTCGACATTCAACTTTTTCGACAGCACCGCTGCTGCACTTGCTAATGTGGTCAGCGTGAGGCTGGTGTCAGCCTCGTCCAGCAGACGGTTAAGCACGGACGGATTGTCCTCAAGCTGCTTGTCTCTGACTGGCTCAATCAGATCGAAGAAAATGGCGTGGCAATTATTCCAGTATCAAGGGCAATCGCCAAGCGCTCAGTTACGTTGCCCGAACACCACAAAGACCCGGTTGATCGCATCATCATCGCCACGACTATCCGTGCAATCAAGTGATAAAATTATATAGCTAACAAGACACTGCGCCCCATAGAGGCAGGTGAGTCAGTGAAAAAAGGGTTCAGGTTTGGAATATTTTTTAATCAAGCATGTGCCAGTGAATGCACACCATGAAGTAGTTTGCCAAGGCTGGCTCCCGCCGTTTTCAAATCGTAGGGCAATCGGAACCACGAATAGCTCGGGGTAACCCAGCAACGCAATGAACTGAATAGAACACAACGCCCTCCAACTTTAGTTACACGCTCAATCTGAATTATTTTGGTGCGGACGGCTTCACTTACAAACTTTTTGATAGTCGGGTTGATTCCAATACCTCCACCGTTAATCCGAGATTTTCCATTAGCGCCAACTCCTAATGGAAACCATTAGAGCAACTAATTGATTGTGATGTTTTTTAGGGTATGCTTTTGTCAAGATCAGCCATCGCGATTTCAGTGCAAGGAATTTATGGAATTTAACCTGCGTTTTAGCGACAAGGAAATCACCGCCTAGGGCGGCATGGGGTTGATGAAGCGGATGCTGGATCATCTGGGATTCGACTCCGCTTTTGCCGCTGCCGGTTTGCCGCAGCCCGGCAGCAACCGAGGCTATCGCCCGGAGCAACTCATCACCCAATTCATGCTCTCGGTATGGTGTGGTG
>CANJMS010000079.1 GCA_947475825.1 Nitrosomonadales bacterium | reverse complement strand
ACCAATTCCTTTGCGATGCAGCCGCACGACCTGCTTGCGTCTCTCGTGCAACCGCTCCAATGTCTGAAATCTAGCATCTTCTTTGTCCATGCGTATCGGACTGAAATGCGCGACAAAAGTTCAAACTTCATCGTGCCGAGTCTATAGTGATAAGCCAGCTATTGAAAATATACACTTATCACTAGATGAGGAGTTGTCGCACTAATCAAGTCAATCAGCGTCCAATTTTTTCCACTATATCGACTTGCTGAGAACGATTTTTGAGTTGCTTAAAGCGGGAAGAATCGTTACCCGCTTTCAGAATATCGCAATGATGGGTAATGCGGTCAAAGTACTGCACACCGTCTGCTCCATGTTTGTAGCAGTAGCAGTAGCTCCCTCTCTCACTGCGGATGCGCTACAATGCCATTAGTCTATAAACTTTGAGTACAGAATGAATAAAAATCTTCCAATTTCATGTACCTTGCTTGCATTACTTGCCATGACAAACTCGTTCGCGGTGGATAATATCCCTGTTACCGCTTCCGTTGTTGCCGAAACTCCAGTCGTTGCCACTATTAAGGCTCCTGTCGCAGTATCTGCTCCTGATTTTCTCTGCGCTGAATGGAAATCCAACGTAAATATCGATGTAAAAGAATTGGATAATCTGCAAAAAAAAGTAGCACGCGACAAGCCAGAAATCGCTCTGTTATATACCAAAAAACAATTCGTCGTTTTACTTGGCAAGAATTTAGCCAAAGCAAAGGACATACTCGCCAATTCCAAAGCTAAATTACCCAGAACGAGCGAAGGCAAGGTCGATTTGAAAGATGTCACACTCAATGGTTTCAACTTGTCAGGCTTAAACTTTGACAATGTGGACTTTAAAGGCGCTGAAATGAATGGGGTAGACCTTTCCGGCTCCAGTTTTCGCGATGCTTCTTTAGCAAAAGCAGAGTTGGAGGGAGCCAACCTGAACAATGCCAATCTTTCGTTTGCGAACCTGACCAAAACCGTGTTCATCAATGCCAGCTTGTGTCACGCCACGCTGGTTTCAGCAGAGCTGGAAGATGCAGTATTGCGGGGCGCGAGTTTGAAGGATGCTAAACTCGATAATGCTAAAAATATCCCTCCGAATATTTACCCCAATGCCCAAGCAATCCTGCAGTTTGGTCTACCTGTTCCGCCGATAAATTAATCTAGCTTGGGCGGTTACGCGAAAATTGAATAAGGTTGGAGCTCGAAATGATGAGGGGCTTACAGCACCATTGCCTCCCACTTCGCTATTTGATTGACCGTAGAACACTCGTTCATTATGATGCAACCATCTCCAGTTGGCGCTCCCAATGCTTACCTCTCAACACACGATCATGCAGCCTGCGATAGGTCTTAAACCTATCCGCTTACCCCTGTTCAGCTCCACGGTTGCTGCTGGATTCCCTTCGCCTGCTGATGACTATATCGAGAGTCGGTTAAGCCTTGATGAGCACCTGATTCAGCACAGAGACTCCACGTTCTTTGTCCGAGCCAAAGGCAACAGCATGGCAGGTGCAGGCATCTTTGACGGCGACTTGCTCGTGGTGGATAAATCACTCAACCCCAAGTCTGGCGACATTGTTATTGCTGTGGTGGATGGCGATTTAACCGTGAAGCGACTTATCCAGCGCGGGGACACTGTTACCCTCAAACCCGAGAACCCCAAGTTCAAAGAAATTGAGTTCAAGGATGGACAAGAATTAGTGGTCTGGGGGGTAGTAACCTCAACGACAAAGAAATTCATCTGAGGCGCTGCCATGCCCCTTGCTCTCGTTGATTGTAACAATTTTTACGTCTCATGCGAGAGAGTATTTAACCCAAAACTTGAGGGCGTTCCTGTTGTTGTACTGAGCAATAACGATGGCTGTGCTGTTGCGCGTTCTGCTGAGGTCAAAGCACTTGGCATAAAGATGGGTGAGCCGTGGTTCAAGATGAAAGATCTAGCCAAGCGGCACGGCATCATCGCGCTATCCAGCAACTATTCCCTGTATGGCGATATATCAGCGCGTGTTATGTCCATACTTTCCAACTTTTCCCCCAAGCAAGAAATATATTCTATTGATGAGTGTTTTCTCGACCTTGAAGGCTTCGACCCAATATTGCTTCATCAATACGGGCAGACGATACGCAGCACTGTCAGGCAAAGCACAGGCATACCAGTTTGTGTTGGCATTGCAGAAACTAAGACCTTGGCAAAGTTGGCGAATCATTGCGCTAAGAAAGGCTTCGCTGGGAATGATGGCGTGTGCGACTTCGGGCGCTTGAGTGATGCTGAGCGCAGCAAGATATTTTCCAGCATCCCAGTGAGTGATGTTTGGGGTGTAGGCAGAAAGCATACCGAGAAGCTGCTGACGCTGGGCATTAAGACGGTAGAAGATTTTCGCACTGCTAAACCTGACCGTATTCGCTCCCAGTTCTCAATCGTATTGGCGCGCACTGTGCAGGAACTGAATAACGTTCCTTGCATCGAGTTGGATGAGGCAGTAGCACCCAGACAGCAAATTATGGTTTCACGTTCGTTTGGTCAGTGTGTATCTAATCTGGCAGACCTCTCAGCGTCGGTTGCCTATTACGCCACTACCGCAGCTGAAAAGTTGCGACACGACAGGTCAGTTGCATCTAGTTTGTGCATCTTCATTCGCACCAATCCGTTCAGTGAAAAAGAGCCGCAATACGAAAAGTCAGTCGTTGTGCCATTTCAGCCAACAGATGACACGACCAAGATAATCGGAGCGGCTCTTGCTGGGCTGAAACAGATATACCGTGTGGGTTTTCAATATAAGAAAACTGGCGTGCTACTTATGGGGCTCCACCCCAAGGGGGCAATGCAAATTAGTCTGTTTGATGAACCAGAGAGCCATGCCAAATCAGACAATCTCATGCAGGTGATGGATGCAATCAACAGAAAGATGGGCAAAGGAAGTTTGACCACATTAGCTTCTGGCGGGGTTCATCGTTGGGCAATGCGCCGTGAAAAGATGTCACCGAATTTCACTACGGATTGGGACGAGCTGCCAGTAGCTTTTAGTAACTGACAACCTCAATCTCTCCTCGGCGTGCCGAGAAGCGATTAAGCGCACCAATTTTTTCCTGCTCAAGTTTGAATGGTTTGCCTAGATAAACATTTTCACGGAGCCATTCAACTTCTTCTGCCAAGTTGGGCTGAGTGACTAATCCAGTCCACGTTTTACGTTCAGCTTCCCAACGATAGCCGCGACCTTTCAGTTTACTTTTTTGGTCGAACGGCGCATTCAAAGCCCATCACTTAGGCCGTGGCACTAAATTTACCTCAGTTCAAACAACACTGGCTAGTTAACTCTTAAATTCACCACTCATATAAAACCACCGCCCCGAAATACGCAAAAATCGGCTGGTCTCATGCAACCGATGGGCGCGCCCACCGACCCTGTAGCGCGCAACAAACTCTACCTTGAAGCAATCTGCGGATTCCTTAAGAATTGTTTTTACCTCTAGCCCCAGCCATTTGCAGCTTTCAACATCAAGATCAAGCGTAGCTGGGCGGGTGTCTGGATGCCAGGTGTCCAGCAGGTAAGTATCCAGCTTAAGCACATAAGCGCTGTAACGGGAGCGCATGAGCATTTCAGCATCAGGAACAGATGCTCCGTTGTGAAAGCGGCCACAACAATAATCGTAGATAGCTGCGCCGCAGGGGCAATTCTTTGGCTTTACTGTCATTCGTTAGCAGAACGAAAAATGCCACACCATACCATCGGTTCGATTTCGATCATCCCTGCATCGCTGGTCATCATGATGTGACCTTCTTGTATCGTGCATTGCAGTTGCATCGTTCGGCTGGCAAGTGCGGCAAGCGCCAATGAGGTTTCGGTTTGCAGGTTAAGCACGGTGAGGTTATTCGGGCGTTGCAATTTGTCGCGGTTTTCATTCCACCAGATGCCGGCGGAGCGCCCATAACTGATGACCACCACATTGTCAGCACGCCCACAGGCTTTACGGATTACACGCTCGTCGGGCAGACCGACTTCTATCCAGAGTTCGATTGAGCCGGTAAGGTCTTTTTGCCAAAGATCGGGCTCCTCGTCGCTGCTCAAACCCTTGCCGAATATCAGTGCATCGCCAGCATATAGCGCGAAAGCCAGCAAGCGCATCATCATGCGCTCGTCGGTTTCCGATGGGTGACGCGCCAGTGTCAGGGCGTGGTTGGCGTAGTAATGGCGATCCATATCGGCGATCTGTAGGGCCGCCTTGAAAATAGTTGCTTTGATAGCCATGAGCGAGTTGTTTTAATCAAGAGAAATTCAGCCGCTCATTCTACTGAAGCAACGAGTCATTTGACTAGGCTGTCAAACAACGACCGCCAAGTCATTGGTTATAGCAGGGGTGGCTCGGGAGTTTATTTTGTGAGGTCAAGGGACATTTGTGATTAAGCCTTCTCAATCAATTCGATTGCATAGCCATCAGGGTCAGCAATAAATGCCAGAACAGTTGTGCCGCCTTTCATCGGTCCAGCTTCCCGTAATATTTTTCCACCATTCTGTTTTACCTGCTCACAAAATTCGTGTGCATCAGGCACCTCAAAAGCCAAATGTCCAAAGCCTGTTCCTATGTCGTAGCTTTCCACTCCCCAGTTATAGGTCAGCTCAATGGCAGTCCCATTACTTTCGTCACTATAGCCAAGAAAAGCGAGTGTAAATTTCCCTTCTGGGTAATCCTTTCGCCGAAGTAGTTTCATGCCGAGCACAGTCGTGTAAAAACTTATCGAACGGTCGAGGTCGCCTGTTCTAATCATAGTGTGAAGTAGTCGCATTGGATTCCCTTTTAACACGCTGACGGGTGGAATGCCAGTTCCTCGGCTATTCTGTTGAAAAACTCTATTTTCTAGAAACTCTTAAATCCTGCCAAAAGCAGTTGCAATAGAAAACGCAATTGAGTTTCATCGTATAGGCGAATTAGAAGTTCCACAAGGGACGATCAGACAAAATGGGGCTCCCCCTGCATCCTTCTAAATCCAACTTGCCTAAGAGGCTTAAATTATTTTCTGCTCCTTGAAAAAAGAGTTTTTCAACAGAATACGGCCTTACCGGACTCTGGCGATTTCCTGAAAATGGTATCAGTTCAGCCTGCTGGAATGTCCGGTTCCAAGTTTTTCGAATCGTCACTTTCGACACCTAACCGACGGTCAGGGTTGCAAAAAGCGGACGCTCGCAATCCCTCTCTTATCAAACGTAACTACTTCTAACTCACATATTTCGCCAGCCACGCGCCTTGCGCCAGCTTGAACACCAGCATCAATTCAGCAAAGCCGAATAGTGCGAATGGATTGTGATTTAGGGAAACGAGTAACGCAGAAAAAGGTGGCTGCCGCCGCGCCTAAGGTCGACCAAGGTTCCCCATACAGGACTGCGCGACGCGAACATTTGTCCCATAACGAGGCTGAACTGTCGATCGTCAATTTGGCGGCCGGCAATCTGCGGCGCGAGGGTCAGGAACTGTTCGTCGAGGACTCCCTCCGCGTAGAAATCGCCCAGCAACCTCGGCCCGCCCTCGACGAGAATCAGCTTGCCGGTATTCACGCGGCATACCTGGTCGATGATGGAGCTTGCGCGTATGACGCCAACGCTGCGCACCGCGCGAATTTCGACCGCATCAGAGGCCTTCTGTTTGCGCAACCGCTTGGCGCCAGCGGTCGTCGTCACGATCAGCACCGGAACCTTGCCAGAGGCGAATACGGGCAAGTCCAGATCGACCTGCCCGCTGCCGCTGACGATCACATTCAGCGGCGGCCCGTGTTTGCCCAGCGCCGTGCGCAACTGGCGATATTCATCCGCGAGGTCTGGAAAAATGTCTTCGGCTGTCCAGATGTGATGCCGATCGGCGCCCAGCGTGCCTGCGCCGATGATCACCACGTCCGCAATGGCGCGCAAGAGCCCCATCACCATGCGATCTTGGACGCTGAACCCGCTGATGTCGCTGCCGCTCGCGTGTCCCTTCACATTGAGCGAAACGACGCCGTCCAGTGTGGTCACAAAATTGCTGATGACGTGCGGCCGCTCACGCGCAAGCGGCATGCGCAGACTTCCGTATAGGCGCGCCAGCTTGGCAGGCAACGGCAGCGCCTTGCCGTCTTTCGATTCGAAAAGCGTGACGAGGGGTACGAGAGTTGTTGGGTTGCGCCGGGGCATTGCGTCACTCCTATGTCGAGAAATATTACACTGAAGGATAGGAAATTCAACCGCTCGAGCCAAAGTATCTTCGACGTAAGTACCCCTCAGTCAAGACAATAGTGTATCGAGTTTAAGAGGGTTGCGGTTATTTGCTAATGTCCGCTCCTGGCACGCTGGCGCCTGTTGGGTAGCCAGCTCCGCCCCCCAAGGTAATGATTAACTCTCCAGCGCTTTTAGTTTCTCCACGGTCTCTTCGAATACCTTGGTCAAGATTTGATCTTCCTGGCCAGATATCGGCAAAGCGCACCGCAAAGGCCAACGACTAGTTTTGCTTCTGCAAAATCTAGGGCTTGGCCGATCGTCGTTACGGTTTGCGCTGGTACTTTGCGGAGCGGCTGGATTTATCCAGTTGCAAACGCGCTAGCTTTTCGGCCATCTCGATTTTTATCGTAAGCGCTTTTTGCACCAATGCGTAAAAATCGACCAAGTCCTGCTTGGGATAATTATCCTGTACGCCACAGTCCTGAAAGAATTCCGCAATCCAGAGTGAATCCAGTTCGTCTTTACCCGTTCCTTGCAAATATTCAGTTGCTGCCATCTCGACATAATCAGTCAGTTTGCGCATCGATCCTCCCGATGAATATGTTCTGCAAGCTTAACCTAAAATGAATTGCAACCGTCCGTTCTTGGCACGAAGTACTCATAACGTGAGTGTAATCCAAAGCGGACGCTGACAGAAGGGAAGCCAAACCACAGAATCAGATTCCGTTCAATCAACAAGGAATCTGAAATGGAAACCACTCAATCCCGTGAACCCTGGAATAAAGGCAAGCTGATCGGGCAGAAGCCACCACTGAAGCTGAAAGACATCTGGGCCATTCGTATTCATTTGCAACTCGGCAAGCGTATCCGTGACTTGGCAATGTTTAACTTAGCCATCGACAGCAAGCTGCGAGGCTGCGATCTTGTTACCCTACGGGTTCGCGATGTTGCACATGGCAATCAGATGTTATCGAGGGCGATTGTCGTTCAACGAAAAACGCAGCGGCCTGTGCAATTTGAGCTGACGGAAGATACCAGAAATGCAGTGTCTGCCTGGATTGCCAAGGCTAATCTAAAGTTGGAACAGTACCTATTTCCAAGTCGCCTGAAGAACTCTCCGCATATCTCAACGCGGCAATACGCCAGAATCGTACACAGATGGGTTGCCTCTATTGGCCTTGACCCTACGGCTTATGGTACTCATACGATGCGCCGAACCAAGGCCACTCTGATTTATAGAAGAACCAAAAATCTGCGGGCCGTACAGCTGTTGCTAGGTCACTCGATGCTGGAAAGCACCGTGCGATATTTCGGGATTGAAGTTGACGATGCACTGGAGATTTCTGAACAAACCGAGATATAACCAAAGGGTTTGCGGCTGGCCTTCTGGTCAGTCGCCCCTTGTGCGCCATATCTTAGCCGAATTCCACCTATGGCCGCTTTGCGGTAGCATGTCGCCATGAGTACTGCGTGCCAATTGCTGCCATTCACTTGTTAAAGGTACGGTGACTATGTCAAGACGGTGGGCAGCCTAAGCCGTCTGGAATTGTTAATGTATTGCGTGTGGTGTTATATTATTAAAGTGTTTGGATACAAATCAATTTTTCTTTAGGGCCTTATAATAATGGCCCATACATCAAAGATATGGCCCATACATCAAAGCAAATAATCTGAAAATAAATGATTAAATTTCAAAAGATTAGCTTAAACGATATTGTTATAGGTCAACCTTTACTCTGGAACGTCATGGACAGTTCAGGAAACCTGCTGCTGAGTGAGGGCTATGTTATCGAAAATCGCTCTCAAGCCGAAGCGTTGGTTTCACGGGGTATGTATGCCGATCAAGCTCGCGTTGAGACTAGCCGTAAAGCAACACCGCATCAACCTAAAACTGAACCCCCATCAGCATTTCGCTCCATTAGTTTAGCCGTCAAACGGCTTGGGGTGGTGTTGCGTGATATTCATCAATTACCAGACGCACGCGAAAGAATCCTTGGAGTAGTCCAAATGATCAACTTTGCCATCAGCCTTGATGAAGATATAGCGTTGGCGACCATTCAGCTCAATCAATCCTCGGGTCACTATCCTGTGCGCCACTGTGTAGATACTGCCATCCTGGCTACTTTGGTCGCCCGGTCCATGAAAAAAACTGAGCAGGAAATTCAGGATATTGTTGCCGCCGCACTTACCATGAACATCTCCATATTGGCTCTACAAGAACAATTACAGGGCAGGAAAGAGGCGTTATTTGATGATGAGAAAGTTCGCATGCACCACCACCCCATTGCATCCATAAAAATACTTCACGATGCCGGAATTGAGGACTCCGATTGGTTAAATTACGTTCTGATGCATCACGAACAAGCAGATGGCTCAGGCTACCCACTCGGAAGTCTAAAATCCGACATCCCGCAGAATGTAAAAATCCTGTACCTTGCAGATGTATTCTGCGCCCGCATTTCAGCACGCGGCTATCGCAATTCAATGCTCCCCAATGCTGCCCTGAAGGACATATTTGTCGAAAATCGCGCACAAGTCGACTCCGAATTAAGCCCTTATTTCATCAAGGTACTAGGGTTATATATGCCAGGTACATTTGTGTGCCTGAAAAACAAAGAAATCGCTGTCATATCTTATCGCGGCGACATGCCTAGTCGCTGTGTAGCTCATTCGCTAGTTAAGCCTAACGGCGACATGTGGGGAACCCCTGTCAAACGCGATACCCGAGAGGAACCTTTCTCGATTGCGGAAGCGATATATCCTATCAAAGCTTCAGTGAATGTAAATTTGCAGCAAATCTGGGGGCCACTAGCGAGCCTGTAAGTAGGTAAAATTATTGGATTGCAACCGTCTGCATTGTGTCTATTCTGTTGAAAAACTCTAATTTATTGAAACGCCAATATTCTGCCAAAAGTCATTGCATAGGAAATCACAAATGATTTTCCCCGTATGGGGGAATCAGGGGTCCCACAACGAACGATCAAGCAAAATGGGACACCCCCTACGTCCTTT
>CANJMS010000078.1 GCA_947475825.1 Nitrosomonadales bacterium | reverse complement strand
GTCGTACTTGACCATTCAGTTGCACGTGACAATGACCCATGTGTTCGAAGTCAGCGATATGAATTTGCATTAGATTCTTCTCTTCCAGAGGATTATTTTAAAATGCAATTTATTAAGCTAAGTGGGTAAAACGAACACGCAATTCAACACATTATTGTTAAACTGAAAATATGAGTGATATTCATCATCCAAATATACTTCAGTTGGTGAATCAAGTTTGCTCATAATTAAATAGAATCCCGCCCACACAATGACACCAATTGACTGGTTATGCGCAAAGGCGCCTGGATTTAGTGACCTGTCTGAGAACGAACGGGCAGCAATCATGCATTTCTCTTTACTATGGAGCTTCTTCGAAGCTGAAGCACTTCATACCAATGCATCAGCTAAAAGCATCCTTGCGCTTGTGCATGAATGGGCAAGTACTGGTCGTCTGAACATAGCGCCTTTTGCCGCGAGTCTTGCTTATTTCCGGGATCGTTATTTCAATCAAGGAACATTTACCGAGCACTTTCGCGGGCTTAATCTGCGCGGGCATGACAGCCCGTATCTGGTGGGTGCGGTGCTCAAGGGAGAGAACACGAACGACGTAGATGCCGTCTCTGCTCTTCTCATTGTTATTTTCCGGATACGCAACAACCTATTTCACGGGGTCAAGTGGTCTTACGGAATTCGTGGCCAACTTGATAATTTCACCAATGCAAACACTGCGCTTATGGCTGCACTGGATACAAATAATGGTTGACGCCACCCAGCGTTCCATCGAGTTCCTGATGTTGTCTAAAAGAGCCAACAATTGTCTCGCACGAGCGGGTATAGATACAGTCGATGAGCTCTTGTCATATACTGCAAGCGACCTAAAACGCATACCCTGGCTGGGTAGAGTTACCATAAATGAACTAGTCGATCGTCTATCCGAAGTTGGTTTTTCACTCCGCCAGGATGAACCACAATTACAGCAATCGGCATGGACATATATATTGCTCAGCGAAGGAGGCGAAATTTACTTGGGAGCTACAACAAATTTGCGCTCTCGTATAAAACAGCATAACTCAAGTGGAAACAGTGGTTGGACAAAGGGACGTCGGTGGCACATTTTAAGTGTTCGCCTATTTGAATCAAGATATGCTGCTTTTTCATACGAACAGGAATTAAAAAAGCATCCCCATAAAAAAATCGCCTGGAAGCTGCAATGCATTGAAAGAGCGTCCAGAATTGTTGCACGGCATGGCTATCAATTTAACCCAAACGATTGGCTGCATAGCAACCATGACTGACCGCTATAGAGAAACGCAACTGTCTGCAATGTGTCGTTTGCCGAACCTGGTGAACGACCGCTATAGGGGAGTGGTATTAGCCATCCACATTTGACCGCTCAGTCACGGCACTTGCAGTAAAAACCCCGCAAGCCCCGCGCCTTCGCTATCGCACTGGCATCTGGCAAAGCGCAGAAGGCGATGAGCCTGCCCTCTGCTTCCGCTCCGTTGCCAAGTGTGTCCGCTCCGTTCTCGCCGCCGCTTCACCACTGCGCCCTTCGCAAAAAGAACCTCGCCAAGGGCTTGCGGTTCGCTGTCGGCTAGTACATGGGTAGTCTGGGTGAGCGCCGAAGGCATAAAGCCGCCATCGGCTTGCGCGCTGTTACACGCTGGTTTCGCTCTTCTGCCGCAGCCGCTTCACGACTTCGCACTTCATGGCATAGCCTGTGGCCGCTACGCCATCAAGCGCTTGCCGTTCGCAGTCTGCTGGTGTATGGGTAGCCTGAACGTGCCGCGCCCCCTTGCAGTGCCGTTAAGGCATTGTCGGCTGTGCCGGTTGTATGTGTGGCGGCATCCAACATAACGGCGTCTTATGCGCAGTGGATCATGCTCACTGTCCGGCTTGCGCCCGCATAAGAGGCCGTTATGTCTTGCGCCCTTCGGGTAAATGCTGCCACACAAGTCAAAGTCAACATCCATCACCTGCGGTGAGGGGCAGCAAAACGGGGCTGGTGTTTCGCCGCCCCTTCGCCTTTTGCTGCTCGGTCGTTTGCGCTGGTTATCTTCCTGTTGAGGTGTGGTCGCTTCGCGTTTTGTTGGATTGTCCCCGCTCACCTGCCACACCATGTGTCTGGGTTCTCACGTCAAGCAACTTTTGAAACGCGGGTTAAAACGTGGGTAGAAAAGAAAAACGCCCCGCAAAGGGCGTCTTATCTTACATCTTGGCGGAGTGGACGGGACTCGAACCCGCGACCCCCGGCGTGACAGGCCGGTATTCTAACCAACTGAACTACCACTCCACAAACCTTTGGTGGGTGCTGAGGGGTTCGAACCCCCGACATTCGCCTTGTAAGGGCGACGCTCTACCAACTGAGCTAAGCACCCAATTCAACCCGCTATGCTACAGCATCCTTAAGACCTTTGCCAGAGCGGAACTTCGGCACTTTTGCAGCCTTGATCTTGATAGTCGCGCCAGTACGTGGATTGCGGCCATTACGTGCTGCGCGCTTGCCCACATAAAATGTTCCGAATCCAACCAACGTGACTAGGTCACCTTTCTTTAAAGCCTTTTTAATTGAGTCAATAGTTGCATCCAACGTACGGCCAGCAGCTGCCTTGGAAAGGTCAGTCGATTTTGCAATTGCATCAATCAGTTCCGATTTATTCATCTACGCATCCCCTTAAAAGTTTTGGATAAGAAATACAGGAAAACCCTGTAAAGCCTTTATATCAAGGCTTCCCAGCTTGGTCAAGCGATTCTAAAAATATATTTATGTTTTGTACCAAATGCAACAAGCGTAGCAGCAACTAGTGCTTGATGAGTACACCATGCCCCTCGTCTGTAACGGGTGGAGGAATTAATGCGGCAGGAGCATCCGTTAAGAATTCCGGTTTGCGCTCTAGCGCTTTTTCTAAGACTTGCTCTATCCATTTAACTGGATGAATTTCAAGTTTATTTTTTACATTGTCCGGAATTTCAACTAAGTCACGCACATTATCCTCGGGGATTAAAACGATTTTAATGCCGCCGCGTAGCGCTGCCAGAAGCTTCTCTTTCAAGCCACCTATTGGCAAAACTTCTCCACGCAAGGTGATCTCTCCGGTCATGGCCACATCCGCCCGTACAGGAATATGCGTCAGTGCTGATACGATAGCTGTGCAAATACCTATCCCCGCACTGGGTCCATCCTTGGGTGTTGCACCCTCGGGCAGGTGTATGTGTAAATCAATTTTCTGATAAAAGTCTTCTGCAATCCCCAAGCTCTGCGTACGACTACGCACCACGCTCAGTGCAGCTTGGATAGACTCCTGCATAACTTCACCCAGCTTGCCCGTCGTAGTTGTCTTACCTTTGCCTGGCAAAACAGCTGTTTCAATGGTTAATAGCTCACCCCCAACTTCAGTCCATGCTAATCCGGTCACCTGACCAACTTGATTACACTTCTCGGCTATACCATAGCTATAACGCCGCACGCCTAAGTATTTATCCAAATTGCGCGAGGTGACGGTTACTTTGCCAGTACGACTCTTAAGCAGCAACGCCTTAACTACTTTGCGACAGATTTTAGAAATCTCTCGATTCAAGCTGCGTACACCCGCTTCGCGCGTGTAGTAACGTAGAATGTCGCGGATGGCACTAATCGTGATGTTGATCTCCTCCGGCTTCAAACCATTATTTTCCAACGCCTTGGGAATTAAATAACGCACAGCAATGTTGATTTTTTCCTCTTCCATATAGCTCGGCACATGAATAATTTCCATGCGATCCAATAATGGCGCAGGAATATTCATGCTGTTGGCCGTCGCTACAAACATCACATCGGACAGGTCGTATTCTACCTCGACGTAATGATCGACGAACGTATGATTCTGCTCAGGATCCAGCACCTCCAGCAAAGCCGATGAGGGGTCTCCACGGAAATCCATACCCATCTTATCTACCTCGTCCAGCAGGAAGAGCGGATTTTTCACACCGACTTTGGACATATTCTGCAAAATTTTGCCTGGCATCGAACCAATATAAGTGCGGCGATGCCCCCGAATTTCAGATTCATCACGCACGCCACCCAGCGACATACGCATAAATTTTCGCCCAGTCGCACGCGCAATGGATTGCCCCAGCGAAGTCTTACCCACTCCTGGCGGTCCTACCAGACATAGAATAGGTGCTTTCATTTTATCCACTCGCTGCTGCACTGCGAGATATTCCACAATGCGCTCTTTAACGCGCTCCAAACCATAATGGTCGGATTCCAAAATTTTCTCTGCTGTTTTTAAATCCGCATTAATTTTGCTTTTCTTCTTCCACGGCAAGCCCACTAAAATATCAATGTAATTTCGAACCACTGTTGCTTCGGCTGACATCGGCGACATCAGCTTCAATTTCTTCATTTCCGATTCAGCCTTTACACGAGCTTCCTTGGACATGTGGGCGGCTTTTATTTTCTTTTCCAACTCATCAATATCCGCGCCTTCCTCGCCCTCGCCTAATTCTTTTTGAATGGCCTTTACTTGCTCATTCAAATAATACTCACGCTGACTTTTTTCCATCTGACGTTTGACGCGCCCGCGAATACGTTTTTCCACTTGCAGAATATCCAATTCGGATTCGAGCAAGCCCAATAAGTGTTCTAGACGTTTGCGTACATCAAAAATTTCCAGCACTTCCTGCTTTTGTTCCAGCTTCAAGGGCAAATGCGCGGCTATGGTATCTGCCAAGCGCCCTGCATCATCTATGCCGGCCAGCGAGGTCAAAATTTCTGGTGGAATTTTTTTATTCAATTTGACGTATTGATCAAATTGGCTGACAAGTGCACGACGCATGGCTTCGGCATCAGGATCCGGATTAACATCAACCGGAACGACCTCAATCTCCGCATCGAAGTGATCTTTTCCATCCAGCACGCGCAATACTTTAACGCGCTGTGTCCCCTCTACCAGCACCTTGACCGTACCATCAGGCAGCTTAAGCATTTGCAGAATATTGGCCATACTGCCGATACGATATAAATCGTCGGCTGACGGCTCATCTTTCGCTGCTGTTTTTTGTGCTACCAAGACGATGCTTTTGCCCGCATCCATCGCAGACTCCAGCGCCTTAATTGACTTTACCCGACCCACAAAAAGTGGGATGACCATACGCGGAAAAACTACGACATCGCGTAGAGGCAACAACGGAAATAAATTCGAAGTGATATTGTAATCGTCGTACTCTGACATGATCGAGTTCTCCCGTAAATTAATTGTAGCCGTATTCAGTTGTGTCGGGTAGATTGGGGTAATACTTGAAAATTCAAGCACCGCCGCATTTTTTAAAATAGCACTCGTGCTGTACCACACACCTTACAGATTCGACAACGAAATTCTAAAGAGCAGCCATCACACCCCAAATTAAATGTTACGCCACTTTGATGTTTTCAGCGTATAGGACTATCGGACTAATTTCTCCACTCAAATTATTTGCATCCAGCATCACCTTGCTCACATTTTCCATTGAGGGCAAATCAAACATGATGTCTAGCAATGAATGTTCCATAATCGAACGTAAACCGCGCGCTCCAGCCTTGCGCGCCAATGCCTTATTAGCAATAGCCGAAAGTACGCCTTCACTGAACTCCAGGCTAACACCCTCCATCGAGAACAATTTTTGATACTGTTTGGTCAAAGCATTTTTTGGCTCAGTCAAAATCTGAATCAATGCTGCTTCATCCAATTCCTCCAAAGTGGCAACGACTGGTAAACGCCCGACAAACTCCGGTATCAAGCCAAATTTAATTAAATCTTGCGGCTCTACTTCACGCAGTAAATCGCCTACGCCTTTATTGTCATCACGCTTGGCCAGCGTTGCACCAAAACCAATCCCCACTTTTTCGGAACGATTCTTAATAATTTTTTCCAACCCATCAAATGCGCCACCGCAAATAAATAAAATGTTCGTTGTATCGACTTGCAGAAAATCTGTGCTGGGATGCTTGCGCCCACCCTGCGGTGGTATCGAAGCCTTTGTACCTTCGATCAACTTGAGCAGCGCTTGCTGCACCCCCTCACCGGACACGTCGCGGGTGATTGAAGGGTTATCAGACTTGCGCGAAATCTTGTCTATTTCATCGATGTACACAATACCGCGCTGCGCGCGCTCGACTTCGTAATCACATGCCTGCAAAAGTTTTGCAATAATATTTTCGACATCTTCACCGACGTAACCCGCTTCAGTTAGTGTGGTTGCATCCGCCATGACAAACGGCACATTCAACAAACGCGCCAAGGTCTGCGCCAACAGCGTCTTGCCGGAGCCAGTCGGGCCAAGCAATAGAATGTTGCTTTTGCTTAACTCCACCCCATTCTGATTTGTGCCAGATGACGTGTCTAGACTGCCAAGGCGTTTATAATGATTGTACACAGCAACTGCTAATATTTTTTTAGCCGACTCTTGCCCAATCACATATTCATCCAGCCGTGCGCGAATTTCATGCGGCACGGGCAATTCATTTTTTTTCAACTGCACAGGTACATTACTTTGGAGCTCTTCACGAATAATGTCGTTGCATAAATCAACACACTCATCGCAAACAAATACGGAAGGTCCTGCAATCAGCTTGCGTACTTCATTCTGGCTCTTCCCACAGAATGAGCAGTACAGCAGCTTCTCTCCTTTTCCTTTATCCACCAACATCAATTCCTCCAATTACTTCGAATACTCGCTCACACTATTATCGACAAATCTAGCGCGCTCTTAAGGACGTTTAGTCAACACTTGATCCACTAGACCATATTCAACCGCTTCTGTTGCGGTGAGAAATTTATCGCGCTCACTATCGCGTGCAATCTCTTCTGCGCTGCGGCCTGTGTGCAATGCCATCAACTTATATAAATTCTCACGCAAACTCAAAATATATTTTGCATGAATTTCAATATCTGTTGCCTGGCCTTGAAAACCGCCCAAAGGCTGATGGATCATCACCGTAGAATTCGGCAAAACGAAACGTTTACTCTTGGTTCCCGCCTGCAACAAAAAAGCGCCCATCGAAGCCGCCATGCCTATGCATAATGTAGAAACCTGCGGCTTAATGAATTGCATGGTGTCGTAAATTGCCATGCCTGCCGAAATGGAACCACCCGGCGAATTGATATACAAATGAATATCCTTGTCAGGATTTTCAGACTCCAGAAACAACAATTGCGCCACTACCAGATTAGCTACCATATCGTTAATCGGCCCAACCAGAAAAATAACGCGCTCTTTGAGCAGGCGCGAATAGATGTCATACGCACGCTCACCACGACCGCTGGTCTCAATGACCATCGGAATTAAGCCGATATTCTGCGGTACATCATACGTTGGGGCTATATTTTTTGTCCCATCATGGCTACGCGGAAAGTGGTTATGCATTTACATTCCCCATCAATTCGTTAAATTCTGCTACTTTATCGACAACCTTGGCAGTGTTCATCACCCAGCTCACCACATTATCTTCCAGCACCATATTCTCCACTTCGCGCAAACGCTCGGGATTATTGTAATGCCATTTCACCACCTCATCTGGATGATCAAAACTTTGTGCATAATCCAGTAACAGGGTGCGGATTTGCGCAGGTGTCGCGCCCAAATCATGACGCTTGACCAGATCAATCAAAATTAAACCCAGCTTCACTCGCCGTTGTGCGCGCTCGGTGAATAAATTTAATGGCAAGGTCATGCCCGGCATACTGCTGCCACGCTGCTTCATTTCATCCAATGTCTGTTGCATCAAGCCCTGAGCTTCCGCTTCAACCATCGCTTTTGGCACATCCATTTGTACAACATTAATCAGCACGTCCATGGCACTGTCTTTATTCCGCAGCTTGAGCCGGCGCTCAATTTCCAAGCCTATATTCTTGCGGATTTCAGCACGCAATTTTTCCACATCGCCATCACCTATACCCATCGCTTTGGCAAATTCTGCGTTCAACTCCGGTAGTCGTGGCGACTCCACTAAGTGCAGCATGATGGTAAAGACTGTACGCTTACCTGCCACATGCTTACCGTGATACTCCTCTGGGAAATTCACATCAAATGATTTAGTTTCACCTGCCTTCATGCCGATGATGCCCGCCTCAAAATCCGACAACATCCTACCTAAACCTAGCACCAACTTAAAATCCTTAGCTTGTCCACCCTCAAATGGTTCACCGTCCAGCGTGCCGTTGAAATCTAATGTTACTTGATCTGTATTTTTTGCGGCACTGTCAGTCACTTCAAACACTGCGCGTTGCTTCAACAATGTGGCAATAGTGCGATCCACATCCGCCTCGGTCATGCTGTATGTGACGCGCTGCACCGACTCAGCCTCGATATTTCCCAATACCACTTCGGGATAAATTTCAAAGGTCGCGCTGAATTCAATCTGCTCAGTCGCCGGATCTATCGACTTAATTTCAAAATCCGGACGGCTGGCCACACGCAAACCATGTTGATTCACCGCTTCGACAAATGAGCGTTGCAAAGCATCGCCGATGGCATCTTGATGTACTTGCGCGCCATATTGTTGACGCAAAATATTCAGTGGCACTTTGCCTGGTCTAAAGCCATGCACCTTGGCAGTACGACCTAGACGCTTCAACCGCACTTCAATCTCGCCATTCAATTGCTGTTGTGGGATAGATGCATTCAGACGACGCTCTAGCACGCCAATAGACTCTACGTTCGACATACTAAATTTCCTTGAGATTTAATAATGAATACAGTTGGTGCGAAAGGAGAGACTCGAACTCTCACGCCTCACGGCGCTGGAACCTAAATCCAGTGCGTCTACCAATTCCGCCACTTTCGCCCATTCTTTAAGAATAGAACGGCGCGATTATATCACGCGATTTCAGCCTCTAGCAGCAATGGTATACACAGTCTTCCCGCCACACTCCTGCGCTGACCACGAGTAATTATAGTAATTCTTTGGCTTTTTAAACACAAAGCTCGTTTCATAAATCTACTGCTTTACTGTTTTAGTCGAAAGACTTAATATCTCACCCTGAACACAGTTTAGGGTATCTCTAAAAAATTTACATTGCTAAGCTATGGTGAAACGCAAGCAAAAAATGATGGTGACGGAAGTTGAATTTTTAGAGATGCCTTTATCCCAAGCCTATCGGAGGCCACCATGCCTACTATAGACTCGGCACGATGAAGTTTGAACTTTTGTCGCGCATTTCAGTCCGATACGCATGGACAAAGAAGATGCTAGATTTCAGACATTGGAGCGGTTGCACGAGAGACGCAAGCAGGTCGTGCGGCTGCATCGCAAAGGAATTG
>CANJMS010000077.1 GCA_947475825.1 Nitrosomonadales bacterium | reverse complement strand
ACGCACCAAGGCTAAACTGAAAGCCGCAACAACCGAGCACATGCTGACATTGGAAAAATCACCTGAGCGTGTCAAAAAATACTTCCAAGATTCTCGCGTAAAATATGCGGCATGAAAACTTCAAACTTCATCTGGCCGGATCAATAAGCACCCATAACAACAAAGCCTGGTTCGAGTCGAATAAACCGCGCTCACACACACCCAGTATTCGGGCCGCGCAAGCTTGCGTCAGCCGACCCTCGCTCCATCCTTCATACGCTTCTTCAAATCGCATCTTCCTTATCTCCTGTAGCACTTGTGTCGGATTCATATCGCCCTCCTATGGCAACAATGACAACCGGACAGATCAAATGCTTGCGACAGCCCACGCTACTGAGCCTAATACCAGCATATGATTTCTGCTACCATTTGCAGTCTGCCGTGCTGTGAAGTTTTCTCTGGCCTTACCATTCATACAACAAAGTTAACTCAATAAGGAAAGTTATGCCCAATCATTTAACAAATCAGGCCAATTTAAAAAGCAAAGCCATCACCCAAGGGGTGCAACGTTCTCCCAATCGCGCCATGTTGCGCGCCGTGGGTTTTACCGATGGTGATTTTGATAAGCCGGTGATCGGTATTGCGAATGCACATAGCACCATTACGCCATGTAACGCCGGCTTGGGTGGTTTGACCGCACGCGCCGAAGCAGCGGCCAAGGCAGCAGGAGCGATGCCGCAAACGTTTGGCACGATCACGATTTCGGATGGCATTTCAATGGGTACAGAGGGCATGAAATGTTCGCTGGTCAGCCGCGAAGTGATTGCGGATTCAATTGAGACGGTGTGTCGCGGGCAGAGTCTTGATGGAATTCTGGCGGTAGGAGGCTGCGATAAAAATATGCCGGGCGCGATGATCGCCTTTGCGCGGCTGAATATTCCGGCCATTTTTGTGTATGGCGGCACGATCAAACCCGGTCATTTGAATGGTAAAGATTTAACTATCGTCAGCAGTTTTGAAGCGGTTGGCGAATTTTCCGCACATCGCATTGATGCCCAGCAACTGCTTGCTGTAGAGCGCAAAGCCTGTCCCGGCGTGGGTTCCTGCGGCGGCATGTTCACCGCTAACACCATGTCTTCGGTGTTTGAGGCAATGGGCATGAGCTTGCCCTACTCTTCCACAATGGCAGCGGAAGATGCTGAAAAAGCAGACAGTGCAGCGCGTTCCGCCGAGGTTTTGGTCAATGCGGTACGCAAACAAATTTTGCCTGAACATATTCTCACCAAAAAAGCTTTTGAAAATGCGATTGCTGTCGTCATCGCGGTGGGTGGATCAACCAATGCCATCCTGCATTTACTGGCGATTGCTCATGCCATGAAAGTTGATTTAACGATTGATGATTTTGAGGCGATGCGTTCGCGCGTACCAGTCTTTGCCGATATGAAACCATCCGGACGCTATGTCGTGACCGATTTGCATCGCGCAGGTGGCATTCCACAAGTAATGAAAATGTTGCTGGTACATGGCTTGCTGCATGGCGATTGCCTGACCATAACAGGTGAAACCATCGCCGAAACGCTACGCGATGTACCCACCGAACCGCGTGCCGATCAAGATGTAATACGGTCATTCAATAAACCAATTTACGCGCAGGGACACTTGGCCATTCTCAAAGGCAATCTCGCCCCCGAAGGTTCGGTCGCGAAAATCAGCGGCATTAAACATACCAAATTTACCGGACCAGCACGGGTGTTTGATTCTGAAGAAGACTGCATGCAAGCGATTCTGGAACAAAAAATAAAACCGGGTGCAGTCTTAATCATTCGCTACGAAGGTCCAAAAGGCGGCCCCGGTATGCGCGAGATGTTATCGCCCACTGCCGCGCTGATGGGCGCGGGTATGGGCGACAGCGTCGCGCTGATTACCGATGGTCGTTTTTCTGGCGGCACTTATGGTTTTGTGGTCGGCCATGTCGCACCCGAAGCCGCAGTCGGCGGCACGATCGCACTGGTGAACGAGGGTGATTCCATCACCATTGACGCCGATGCCAGCCTCATTCAGCTCAACGTCAGCGATGCCGAATTGGCGCGTCGCCGTGCGCTATGGAAACCACCTGCTCCACGTTACACACGTGGCGTTCTGGCGAAGTATGCCAAGCTGGTTTCCAGTGCCAGCCTGGGCGCGGTGACGGATGCCTGATGGGTAAGGAAAATATTTCCTGGCGGGTATAGTGACCCTGCTCAGATGTTTTAGTTGTTAAAATCAAATGGGGGGCGGTGATGTTCAAGATTACACAGTTAGAACTGCTCGTTGATGCTGCGGTTTCGCAATTTATCTCAAGTTATGCCCCAACAGTAGTGAAGTTACCAGTCCCGTGAGCAAGGAACCTCGCCGCTGGAAGAATACGCCGCGGTCGAAGACCTCACCGGAAGGTCAAAAGCGAGGGGCAATCGAGGACAAGGAAATCTTGGAGCTTCTTGGCCGTATTTACGTCGCATGGCCTCACTTCGAGGACGAGATGATTTCGGTTTTTCACGCACTGTTGGGTGTGAAAGAAGGCAGTTTTTTGGATACAGCCCGACTCTTGTTCACGGCGGTCGTTAATCAAAAGATTCGGATTGATCTGATGCGCAATTTACTCGAGCGAAGTTGGCATAACAGAAGCAAGGGTGCGGAATACGACGCAATCATCGACGAGTTCAAGCAGCTAAACGATCTTCGGAACAAGTATGTGCATGGACGCTGGTGGACTCATGAGAACGGTGACACATATATCCAGCTGGACAACAGCGTCTTCTTACCACATGCCGAATATCGAAAGGTGACAAAGAAGGAGCTTCAAACGTTCATGAATCGCCTCTATGCGCTCTGGGACAAGCTGTTGTTTGCCTAACTTTGACACGCGGATGTGATATTTGTCTAAGCGCAAGCATGGGCGGTTGGGGTTAAGTCTGCGAAGTCCAATATTTATTTACTCTGTATCTCACTACCAATTTTCTAAATTCGATTGTTGGGCTTCTTTTCATTCAGCACCAACCTACCAAACCACGCGCTTGATTGTCGATGAGCGACTCTCCCTGCAACCATAAAAAAAGCCTCCGCAGAGGCTCTTTAGCCCACGTAGGAGACGCTGTTCACATTCGCTGCATCGCCCTATGGGCTAATATTTCGTGACGACGCTATCTAGCACTCCCGGCAAACGGCGCAGGTGATTTAACCTTATTCGACGCTGCTTTGTTTGCCTGGGCGGGATTTATATTTGCTGGAGCAATAATTGCTGGAGGTTGGTTCATGCGCGCCTTATTTTTCTGCGTCAACTTCGCGATGTTGCCTCCTACAGCCGCGCCGAGATCAAATTCGATAGAGGGGTGAGTATACGGCCCGGTTATTTGCATCGGGATCAGGATGCCGGACAACTCTGCAAATTCGCCACTCTTACTGCGTCGCAGACTTGGCGCAACGGTAGTGTTAAGCTTAAAACTGATCTGACCAAAACTGGGTTGAGCCGTGTTGGGTGTGCTGGAATCAATCACAATTTCACTCTCCCCATTGCTGGTAAGCAGGTCAGTAAATTTTGCCTCAACAGTGTGCTTTCCTTTAGTCTCATCGTCCGTTATGCCAAGCTGGTTTTTTCCGCCCATCAGCGCCTCGCTTCGCGATCACAATCTAACCTTATTCCAGCTCGCGTTAAAAAGTAGAACAAGACGGCAAGGATAAGGTGACGAAGACAGTACATTTGAGTACGGCCAGGAACCGAAGACGATGCCAACACAGTTATCGTTTTTAACGCGAATTGGAATTACTCGTTGGGCTGGCAGCAATTCAGCGTAGGAAGACTTTGGAAATTCAGGGTGCAGTGTCATGAGTCACCTTTTTAAAAAAGTGATTACGTGATTTTTAGGATTGTCTATTTGGATAAAACAAAAATAATTTATAGCCTGCGGCCTTCAAATTGTTTGTATCTAAATAGAGCTTAATGCTGGACTCACGGTTTGCAGCCAGCCCATTGATTTCTTCCTCTCGGAATTTTAAGTATTCTGCCGCCGAAAAAGTACGTCGTGCCAACGTCTGGTCTTGTGTATCGGTCAGCGTGAGTTCCAGATGCGGATAGGCCTGAGCATACGATGCGCGGTTACGTAAGATAACATTCAGTGTCACCACCCCTGCGCGCACTGGATGGGCTTCCAGATCGGACGACTCGATGCTCATCTGGTCGGCTTCCTGTGGCAATGGGACGCTGCATTGCAATAACTCGCAGTACGCGATGAATGCGGGTTTAAGTCCGGGTAAACGCGCAGCTATTTCGACACGAAAGAAATAGACTGTTTGTGCGAGCAAAACTACCGTTAATGTTGCTATCAGCCCGAGCCATATTGGGTCAGATTTTTCTGGCAATCTATTATTGTATGGCGCTGTGGATGCGCCAGAATTGGATTTTCCAAAATGTTTTTTCCCTGTGCGCGACTCTTTCATTGTCCCCTTGTGGGGCCATGCGGCGGGGTTAGACAAATCTACCTTGATGGTTTCTGCGAGGGTTTTATATTTTGTGCCGGTCGCGCTTTTTAAAACAGGTGGTTCGCTCAGATCCTGCAAAATCGGCAAGGTAAGTTGCGGGCTGGGTTCTTTGTCGTGCAAATACGAGTCTGCATGGAAAGTTGTTTGGCATTGTCCGCAACGCACCATACCCTGATACACCTCCAGCTGTTCCTGCGCGACTTGAAATTCGGTTTTGCATTGTGGACAACACGTAACAGTGCTCATGACACTGCCTCCGTATGGTGTTTTCCTTGTTCGTGCACATTGGGCTGTTTGACGCCCGGCAAACACACCCAGCCATCTTCTTCTATTGGCGGTTTTAGGTTAAACCACTGGGCATAAATATCCATCACTTCTGTCGCCTGCTTGCTCAATATGCCCGATAACACCAGTTGCCCTCCCTCACGCACAGCAGATGCCAGTAGCGGTGCTAATACTTTGAGTGGATTGGTCAGGATATTTGCCACGACTATATCCGCCTGCATGACATGATCGGATATGGGCGGCGCATCTTCCGGCACAAAAAATTGTGCGGCAACTTGGTTGGCAGCAGCGTTATCGCGGCTGGCTTGTATTGCTTGTTTATCAATATCAATCCCGATAGCACTGCCCGCACCCAGCTTAAGTGCGGCAATGGCCAAGATGCCCGAACCGCAGCCGTAATCCAGTACCGATTCCCCCGCCTGCAAATTATTATCCAACCAACGCAAGCATAAGCGCGTAGTGGGATGGCTACCCGTGCCAAATGCCAAACCGGGATCAAGCGTAATGTTAATGGCACGTGGATCAGTTGGTGTATGCCAGGTTGGCACGATCCAGAGCCGCTCGGAAATGCGTATCGGGTTGAATTGCGCTTGCGTCAAACGCACCCAATCCGTATCGGCTAATGGTTGTATGCGGTAGGCGGGGAGTTGCTGTAAACCTATAGCACGCGCCGCTTCAATAATGATGGTATCCATTACTACATCGGCGGGAAACATGGCAGTGACACAGCTTTGTGACCACAACAGGGGTTCAGGTTCGCCCGGCTCGCCAAAAATGGCCTGCTCGCCGGGCATGTCCGCTTCGGCATCGCTGATGTCTACCGATAACGCACCTGAATCCAACAGACTGTCGCTCAAAATTTCTGCTTGATCTGCTGAAGCACTAATCGCCAGCGTAAGCCAGGCCATTTTAAAAGCCTTTAGCGCGCTTGGCCAGCTTGTGCTCCAAGTAATGAATGCTGGTGCCACCCTGCATAAATGCGGCATCCTGCATTAATTCCTGATGTAACTGAATGTTGGTTTCAATACCGCCCACTACCATTTCTGACAGTGCGGTGCGCATCCGGGCAAGGGCTTGGTCGCGTGTGCTGCCGTAGGCAATTATTTTTCCGATCATGGAGTCATAATGCGGCGGTACAAAATAATTTGTGTACACATGTGAATCAACCCGAATCCCGGGGCCGCCCGGCGGATGCCAAGTAGTAATGCGTCCGGGTGAAGGGGTAAATTTGAATGGGTGCTCCGCGTTGATGCGGCATTCGATCGCGTGGCCTTTAAACTCGATGTCCTTTTGTCGGAAACCGAGTTTTTCTCCGGCAGCAATACGAATTTGCTGTTGCACGATGTCAATGCCAGTAATGAATTCACTGACCGGATGCTCGACTTGTAAGCGCGTGTTCATTTCAATGAAAAAAAACTCGTTATTTTCAAACAAAAATTCAAATGTGCCAACGCCGCGATAACCAATTTTGCGGCAGGCTTCTGCACAACGTTCGCCTATCTTGTCGCGCAACTTAGTATTCAACAACGGCGCAGGCGCTTCCTCCAGGATTTTTTGATGTCGTCGTTGCATGGAACAATCACGCTCACCCAGATACACCGCATTGCCGTATGAATCAGCCATGATTTGAAATTCAATATGGCGCGGATTTTCAAGAAACTTTTCCATGTACACAGTCGGATTATTAAACGCCACCTGTGCTTCGTTCCGCGTCATGGACACTGCTGTTTGCAGTGCTGCTTCGGTATGAACAACCCGCATTCCGCGCCCGCCACCACCACCGGATGCCTTAATTATCACCGGATAACCAATGCTGCGCGCAATCGCTGAAATGGCTGCCGGGTCGTCTGGCAGCGCACCTTCCACACCCGGCACGCAGGGAACACCCGCTTTAATCATGGCGATTTTGGCGGAAACTTTATCGCCCATCATGCGTATCGTTTCTGGACGCGGGCCGATGAAAACAAAGCCGCTTTTTTCTACCCGTTCAGCAAAATCCGCATTTTCTGACAGAAAGCCATAGCCAGGATGTATGGCTTGTGCATCGGTTACTTCGGCTGCGCTGATAATGGCGGGGATATTGAGATAACTCAACGAGGAGGGTGCAGGACCGATACAAACCGACTCATCCGCCAGCTTGACATACTTGGCATCAGCATCCGCTTCGGAATGAATCGCGACGGTTTTAATTCCCATTTCACGACAAGTGCGCTGAATGCGCAACGCAATCTCACCACGATTGGCGATGAGAATTTTCTCAAACATTTTTGGGGTCTCCGACGGCACAGCCACACGCATAATAGTGCGTTTAAACAGCCCGGCTTTAGACTTATCTGTGACGATTCGCGGTTCGGACTTTTTATTAAGCACGGGTTTTTTATCAAACATGGGGTCTTTACCGAACCTGGCTCAGCCGATAATAAACAAAGGCTGACCGTATTCCACGGCTTGACCATTTTCAACCAAAATGGCCTTGATCGTGCCACTCTTGTCCGCCTCAATTTCGTTCAGCAACTTCATTGCTTCAATAATGCACACCGTTTCACCTTCCTGAATGGCCTGACCCAATTCAACAAATGACTTAGCACCCGGTGAAGGGCAGCGATAGAAACTGCCAACCATCGGCGATTTAACAATGTGTCCCTCCGGTATGGCTGGTGGAACTGGCGCAGCAGGTATTGCTACAGGCGGCGGTGGACTTGCAGCCACTTGCGGTGGCGGGGCATACATTTGCTGAGGTTGCGCGATTGATCGACTAATCCGCACCCGCTCTTCCCCTTCACTAATTTCCAGTTCGGCGATTCCAGAACTTTCAACCAGCTCAATCAATGTTTTTATTTTGCGTAAATCCATATTTAACTCCTAACAGGAAGGCCTAAAGCGTATTGCACGGCAAGTTGGTAGCCCGTAGTACCCAAGCCACTGATTACCCCAACTGCAATGTCAGAAAAATAAGATTCCTTGCGGAAAGCCTCGCGTGCAAACACATTAGAAATGTGTACTTCAATAAACGGGATGGAAACCGCAGCTAACGCATCGCGTAGTGCCACGCTGGTGTGGGTAAAAGCCGCCGGATTAATAACGATGAAGTCAATTTTTTCTTGTGCTGCCAGTTGTACTCGATTAACTAAATCCGCCTCAGCATTACTCTGGAAATGCTGCAAACCAGCACTCTTTTTGTTGGCTAATTGCAGTAACTCCTCGTTAATTTCTTTTAACGTAACCGAGCCATATATACTCGGCTCGCGGCTACCGAGTAAATTTAAATTAGGTCCGTGTATGACTAAAATATTTTTCACCTGCGCAGTTTGCCGTAAATAGTCGTGGTTTGTCCAGTTTTAGATGCTAATTTAGTAACTATATGAGCTAAGAGACATTTCGTAGAAGTTTTTTCTGATTTTTTCTCGTCAAATGGACTGTCACTAGCAGCCTGTCGGACTTCTCTTGCAACCAATTGATTTTATTTATATTATAATTATTTAAAGCTTTAGTTGCATTAGCTGGCGATACAATACCTACATGTGTCCGATGACCGGGCGCAACTGTTGGGAGAACTGAAATACGTAAACGTGAACTGTCGAAATTGATTGCTGAGTTGGTGCGGCTGACGCCGCTGCAACGCCGTCAGGTGGCTATTGAGCTGAATGCTGGAGAAAGTAAGGCGACCGCTGTTGCTCTGATTGATAAGGGTGTTGCAGATGACCCACAATGCCCTCATTGTGACAGCAAGACAGTGGTTCGCAACGGGACGGCAGATAGGTTGCAACGGTTTAAATGCCGGGATTGCGCCAAGACTTTCAACGCCATAATCGGCACCCCGCTGGCCCGGCTTCGCATGAAAGACAAGTGGGTAGCCCAAGCTGAAGCACTGCGCGACGGACGGACACGTCGAACTGACAGTCGCGGGGGTTACCCGCTGCAAGTCACTTTCTTTTGCTTCGCCAAAAAGAAAGTAACCAAAGACAACGAAGTTGCAGTGCAGGCTCACATGCGAAGCATGTTATGCCGGAACTAAAAGGCGACCCCGGCTTACCGCCGTCACGTGTGTTGTTGGGGCTGTGTCAACTTTGCACTCAATTTATTGAGTAGCAAATTGCCTGACTTTGTTATTAGCCCCTTACAACCACGGCGTACCCCTTGCGGGTGCTGCGCGGTTCCCTCGATCAGTCGCAAGCAAGCGGGGCTGCGCAACTCGACCTGGTGGGGCGCACGCCCCACTGCGGGACTCGAACATTGCTCGCCTAAACCTCCGCCTGCTTGCGCCTGATCGAGGCGGCGCACAGGGGATGAAAACAAAAGTCAAAATCGCGTGGGTACTGCGTACCCACCCCACCGAAGTTTGTAGGGTGTCAATAAGCGAAGCGCATTGCACTGTATGTGTACATTCGGCGGGGCAGGTTCAACCGGTCGATGCAACATCATCTGTTCTAATTTAATTTTGAAAGGTGGTGTACATGGCACAAATGGGACGCCCTGGGCTTTCTGCCTCACAAAAGGCGGAGCTGTGGCAAAGATGGAAGACCGGGCAATCGTTAAGCGATATTGGTCGAGCGCTAGGAAAGCATGCCGGATCGGTACATGGT
>CANJMS010000076.1 GCA_947475825.1 Nitrosomonadales bacterium | reverse complement strand
TCGCGCCAAAAAGGGTGAAAAATAGGATAGACGAATCAAGGTAGCGAATTCGTCTACCTATAACGAAAAAAATGTTCGATTTACAGCGTCCGTCCAAAAATGGTCATCGGTCAGTGCTGAAAATTCGGGTGTTTATGGATGAGAACTAGTTACATATTTAGCTATCTCATGATAATCGTAACAATCATTACCACACAGTGGGGTGCTCTTACGCGCATCGGCACACCCTCCGTGACTACTAGACCTCCGCACGTTCTTTACGATTGCCCCCTGCCACCATTTTGTATTCAAACAAGCGACATTCAATAGCGCCATTAAACAGCGGTGTGCGACGCGACACGGAGAGGCGGATGAATTTTGGCATACGCAAATCTGAGGTAAACAAATAAGCGTTCCAACCGCCGAATTTTTGCTTGAGCACGTCACCCAGTTTGGGATACAACTCTTCCAATTCTTCCAACTCACCCATGCGTTCGCCATACGGTAAATTAGCCACTAATATGCCGTGCTCCGCAGGCGCAGAAATTTCCAGTACGTTGGCTTGATTCAGTGACACCGCTGCCAGCAAGCCAGCGTTGGTTAAATTAAGTCGTGCAGCCTTCAATTCATCGCCATATAAATCACTGCCAAAAATAGGCAAAGCAGTGACTGAACTTTGTGCGGCTTGAGCTTCTGCGCGTAATGTTTGCCAAGCGGTCGCGCTAAAATTATGCAGCTTTTCAAACGCAAAATTTCGGTTGATGCCGGGCGCGATATTCAAGGTCATCAGTGCGGCTTCCAGCAAAAATGTACCACTGCCGCACATCGGGTCAAGTAGAGGAGTGCCGGGCTTCCAGCCAGCCAGCAGCAAAATGCCCGCCGCCAAATTTTCGCGTAGCGGCGCCAGATTAGTATATTGCCGCACGCCGCGCTTGAATAAGGCATCGCCTGAAGTGTCGATATACAGCGTCATGTGGTTGTATTCGAGAAAGGCATGAATGCGTATGTCCGGCGTATGCGTGTCAACGCTGGGACGCTCGCCAGTCACCGCACGAAATTTATCGCATAGCGCATCTTTAATTTTCAGCGTGGAAAAATTCAGGCTTTTCAGCGGGCATTTAATGGCCGTGACATTGACTCGTATGGTGCGCTGATTATCAAAAAACTCATTCCACGGCAGCGCGTACACCGTGTCGTAAATATCCTGCTCGTGGCGATAATCTGCCACCGCTATTTGCCATAACACACGGCTGGCAAGGCGGCTGTGCAGATTGACGCGATAGCTTAAAATAAAATCGCCCGAAAAATGTACACCGCCATCTGTGGTGCGTATTTTTTCTGCGCCCAAGGCGTGTAGCTCCTCGCTTAATAATTTTTCCAGCCCGCGCGGGCAGGGTGAAAAAAATTTCTGGTTTGCTTCTGGTTGCGGCATAGTGTGTGAGGAATGTATTTAAATTAAAAAGGTTTAACGGTCACTAAAACAATAATCGCGATCATAAGCAGCACAGGGAATTCATTAAACCAGCGATAAAAAATATGGCTGCGCGTATTGCGATCATGCTTAAAACCGTTCAGCAATTTCAGGCAATATAAATGGTAAGCGATCAACACTACCACCAATGTTAATTTTGCGTGCAGCCACGCGCCAGAAAATCCATAACCTAACCACAGCCACATTCCAAAAATAATGGTGAGCACGCCACCAGGTGTCATGATGCCGTAAAACAATTTTCGCTCCATTATTTTGAAGCGATCTATTCCCGGCTGGTCGCTACACATCGCGTGGTAGACGAACAAGCGTGGCAAATAAAATAATCCGGCAAACCAGGTCACCATAAAAATTACGTGAAAGGCTTTAATCCATAACATTTCAATTTCCCCTATTGAGAGAGGCGGCGACGGAACAACACCAGTGAGGTATAAAAACCAAACACGGTGTAAGCCGCCAGCACGCTGATATGTAGCAACATGGCTGAGGGCAGCAGGCCATTCAGCAGCGGTCGCGCCAAATCAATCGCATGGGACAGCGGCAAAATTGCGGCGACGATTTGCAGCATGGGCGGCAACTGTTCGACCGGAAAAAACACGCCGGATAGTAGCATCATCGGCGTAATCACCAAGGTAAAGTAGTACATGAAAAAATAATAACTGGGTGCGAGTGCGGTCATGATTAAACCCAGCGCGGCGAAGCACAATCCCACTAGCAGCGATAGCGGGATGAGCCACAAGGACAATATCGAACTGGACAGCCCCAGCATCCAGATGACAACCAGCACCGCCAGTCCGGACAATAAACTTTTGCTGGCTGCCCACAGAATTTCGGATACAACGATATCATCCAGCGTAATCGGCGTATTTAAAATTGCCTCCCAAGTGCGCTGTTCGTGCATACGCGCAAAACCGGAATACAATGCCTCGAACGTCGCGCTATTCATGGTGCTATAACAGATCGTGCCCGCCGCTAAAAAAACCAAATACGAAGTCCCGCCCATTTGCGGCAGCATACTTCCCAAGCCATATCCCAGCCCCAGCATATAAATAATGGGGTCGGCCAAATGCCCTAATATGGAAGTGACCGCCATCGTTTTCCACACCAAAAAATGCCGCCGCCAAATGGGGATAAATCTAAGGCTTAAGTGTGGCAGTGCAAGTAATTGAGATTTCATTCGCGCATTTCCCGCCCAGTTAATTTTAGAAACACATCTTCTAAATTCGCCGGGCGATGTAAATACCGCAACTCGCCATGTTCTTGTAAATGTGTCAGCAGTGGCTGTGCTTCGGTGACATAACAAAATACCGTTTCGCCGCTCACTTCAAAACGAGGCGCAAATGTCGCAGCGTTTTCCGCTGCCCACGCAGTAACATGCTCGCCAAATACTTCTACTACTTGCGCTTCAATATGTTGCTGGATAAGTGTTCGCGGTGAATCCTGTGCGATCATGCGACCTTGATCGAGTATCGCCAAACGATGACAGAGCCGTTCTGCTTCATCCATAAAATGTGTGGTCAGCAACAGCGTTTTTCCTTGTGCGGTGAGTTCGCGTAGCCGCTGCCAGATTAAATGTCGTGCTTGCGGATCTAAACCAGTAGTCGGTTCATCTAAGAATATCACTTCAGGATCGTTCACCAATGCCCGCGCCAAGGTTAATCTGCGCTTCATGCCACCGGACAAGGTCGGAATTTTTGCATCGCGTTTACTGGCAAGATTGGCAAACTCTAACAACATCGGCAGACGTGATGTAATCTGGGCATCGGTCATGCCGAAATAACGGCCATACACCAATAAGTTTTCCGCGACTGTAAAATCAGGATCAAGATTGTCCATCTGTGGCACTACCCCTACACGCAAACGTGCTGTGCTGGCCTGTTGCGGAATGGGATGTCCAAGCAAATTTATCGTGCCGGATGCAGGCTCAATCAAACCCAACAAGAGCCGTAAGGTTGTCGTTTTTCCCGCGCCGTTCGGGCCTAGCAGGCCGTAGCATTCACCTTTATTGATGGACAGACTGATATCGTTGATCACCTTGTGCCCGGCATACGACTGTCCGGCATACGACTTGTGCCCGGCATATGATTTGTGCAAGTTCTGCACGGAAATGACGACGGTCATAAACTGTGGCCAATAAAATAGTGTCGTACCAGCTCTTTAATTTTATGTAACTGCCCGTGAAAATAATGTCCAGTGTCCGGTATAACCACAATCGGTAAATGTTGCGGGCGCGCCCACTGCAAGGCTGCGCTCAGCGGAATAACCTCGTCAACTTCACCATGAATGACCAGTGTGTGATCCGGCACAGACGGCATTTTGAAACGTACTACGGCGGGCGCAATGAGCACCAAATGTTGCGGATTGAGCTGCTGTGCCGCACACGCCTGCACGTATCCGCCGAATGAAAAACCGGATAGTGTCAGCGGTAAATTTCCAAACGCTGTGCGCGCATAGTTTGCTACTGCAATCGCGTCTTCAACTTCGCCCTGACCGTGATCGTAAGTGCCCACGCTCGCCCCCACTCCTCGAAAATTAAAGCGCAGTGCGACAAAGCCGAGTTCGGTAAAAGTCTTAGCCAGTGTGGTGACAATTTTGTGCTCCATCGTGCCGCCTTGTGTAGGCAGCGGATGCGCGATGACGGCGATGGCATGCGGTGTCGCGTGGGACATATGAACAACGACTTCCAGCGCGCCAGCCGCACCGAGGATGATAATGGAATCAGGCTTAGGCATTATATGAGCAACCGCTTAACAATCCGCCCATGCAATATATGCTCCGAGATAATTTCATCTACATCTTTTTCATCAATGTAGGTATACCAAATGCCCTCTGGATACACCACTAGCACGGGGCCTTCAGAACAACGATCCAGACATCCCGCGCTATTGATACGAACGCTATGCTCGGGCAAGTTCAGAGCCTTCACCTTTCCTTTGACATAGTCGCGCATTTTTTGCGCGCCAAAATTTTGGCAGCATTCCGCGCCATCGTCGCGCTGGTTCGTACAGAAAAAAACGTGTCGTTTGTAATAACTCATATCATTTGCTCTAGTGGAATGCGTAATTATACCGCGCATCATTATTTTTTCTGTTGAACCAACATTTCAGTTCCCGATAAAAAGGGACGCAAAGCGGCGAGGACAGGCGACGGTATGGGGTTGTTGCCGATTCATCAGGAACTAAAATTGGCCTATCTGCTGCGCCATATATAGATGAGCAATAGCACCGGAAAAATATAAGTGGCCGCTTGTGACAACTGGTTATAGTTAAACAAGTGCCCATATTGGAATTGATACAAACGACGAATAGCGAATGGCGTGGAGCTATCCAGAATCCAATTGGTTAGCAGCGCGTAGCCGAGTGCTGCACTGGCTGCACCCCACAAAATATTTTTCCGCGACCAACTTTTTGCAATCAACATCAGAAAGAATATGCCCGCACATATACCGAGCAACGCTTCGCTATTTATCCACAACAACAGTGCCCAGGATTTCAGCAAGATTGCTGCCGTGATAAATTTAGCAAAAACAACCGCGCATAACACCAGCATTAAGGTAATCAGCAAATGCCGTTGCTGAATCAATAAACTTAACAGTAGTAACCCCAGCATTTGCAGATTAATTAACACCGCGATGCTATCCAACCATTGAAAGGGTGCAGGCGCAGTCATGGCCAACGGCAGATGCGCCACATCTCGCGGAAACACATGGCCTAACAAAGGTAACAGCGGATTAATTTGCGCGAACATCCATAACGCAACCAACGCTAAACCGAAATTAGCAGCATTTCCCGCTATAAAAATGTACTCTCGATGCGCTTGCAAACGTGCGATTAATACTGTCCGCGTAGTCATGCTGACCACCAACAATGTGCCTGTCAGTGCGCCTAGGGAATTCGCGACAAAATCCAAATTAGAACTAATGCGCGAAGGTAGATACATTTGCGCGTATTCCATCGTGGCCGAAAAACCCATTGCACACAACAGTGTCAGCAGCACGCACCAAGTTGCTGCTAGTCGCGTATGAAAACTAAGTCCCAGCAGCAAACCTAAAGGGAGGTAGGCCAGCAGATTAATGGTGAAATCAAACCAGGTATATTGCAGATGCAGAGGCACGGACATAACCTCTAAAAAATTCAAACCCTGATCTTGCCAGCCAGTGAATGGTGACAAGCTGCCGTATAAAATAAACAATGCATAACCCGCAGCCAGATAAAAACGTAGCCGCTCGCGCGTAACGGGTAACTGTGGTTTATTCATGGTTAGATGGCTGCTTGATTGGAATGAGTGTAACTGATTTCCTATGCGCTTCGCTAACGCATCACTCAATGATGGGACATAAAATATCATTAACCAGAAACTTGCCCGCCAGTAGCAAGTCGAAGTTGGAATCTGCCCGGCAGGCCGAATGCTTCGGCAGACAAGATGGTTCGGCTGATTGATTGGTTTGACAAAGCGACGTGCCGGTGACGGCTCGTTTAGTATTGCCGTATAATTGCGTCCCACTGCTCATTACTACGATTGCAGGATCGGAATGTTGACCCGAGCAGCACCTTAATATCCATGCCCTACCAGGACGATTTTGAACACTGCTAATTTATTTGCCTTTGGCATAAATCATCATACCGCGCCACTTGCCGTGCGCGAGCAGGTTGCTTTTAATACGGAAGCGACTGAGCCTGCGCTGCGCGATCTGGTTAGCCACGGAGCAGCCAAGGAAGCCACCATCCTTTCTACCTGCAATCGCACCGAAGTATATTGCAGTACGAACGCGCCGGAGAAAATTGTAAATTGGCTGGCGAACTATCATCATCTACAGCCCAGCAAAATCGAACCGTATGTATACATGCTGCCGCAAGAGCAGGCCGTCAAACATGCGTTCCGCGTGGCCAGCGGTTTGGATTCTATGGTGCTTGGTGAACCTCAAATTTTGGGGCAAATGAAACTGGCAGTGAAGCAAGCCGAGCAGGCCGGAACACTGGGGCTTTTACTACACAAATTATTTCAACATACTTTTTCAGTCGCCAAAGACGTGCGTGCTCAGACTGAAATCGGCACCAATCTAACCTCTATGGCCGCAGCCGCCGTGAAATTGGCGGAGCGCATTTTTCCCAGCATCACCGAGCAACGTGTGTTGTTTATTGGAGCCGGAGAAATGATTGAACTGAACGCCGTACATTTTGCCGCGCGCTCGCCCCGTCATATCACCGTTGCTAACCGCACCTTGGAGCGCGCGCAAATATTGGCGCGGCGTGTGAATGGTCATGCGATAACCCTGAGCGAACTGCCAGAACAACTGGCGCTGCACGATATTATTGTAACCAGCACCGCCAGCCAACTGCCCATTCTCGGCAAAGGCATGGTGGAGCGCGCACTGAAAGCACGCAAACATCGCCCACTATTTATTGTTGATCTGGCCGTTCCGCGAGATGTCGAAGCGGAAGTAGCAGAGCTGGATGATGTATTTCTCTACACCGTGGATGATCTGGCTGAATTGGTACAAGATGGCATGGCTGCGCGCCAGAGCGCGGTGCAAGAAGCAAGCGTCATTATTGATTCGGGCGTGGCTGATTTTCTGCACTGGATGGAATCACGTGAAGTCGTGCCAACCATACGCGCTCTGCGCGATCAAGCCGAGCGGCAGCGCCGCCATGAAACTGAAAAAGCCTTGGCGATGCTGGCTAAAGGGGAGTCGCCTGAAAAAGTGTTAGAGTTGTTGAGCAAAGGGCTAACCAACAAATTACTGCACGGCCCTACGCAGGCATTAAATCAAGTGCAGGGCGCAGACCGCGAAGCCTTACTCGAAAGCATACGCCGAATTTATCATCTGCATTCTGACGAATAATTTTTTGGTCTCGGCTTCCCTCCCAATGGCATTCCCCTAAGTGAACCTTCTACAATGAAACCCAGCATTGCCGCAAAACTCGCCCAGCTTGGCGAGCGTCTGGGTGAAGTTAATCGCCTGTTAAGCAGTGAAGATGTCACGCGCGATATGGACAATTATCGCAAACTCAATCGCGAGCGCGCCGAGCTCACACCTGTCGTAGAATTATACGAAGCACATCAAGCTTGCGCGACTGACATTGCCACCGCAATGACCATGACTGGTGACCCTGAGATGCGCGAATTTGCTGATGAAGAAATCAAGCACGGACGCGAGCGATTAGAACAAATTGAGGTGGATTTGCAAAAGCAATTGCTACCCAAAGACCCCAACGATGATCGCAACGTGTTTCTGGAAGTGCGCGCTGGCACGGGTGGCGATGAGGCGGCATTATTTTGTGGCGATTTGTTTCGCATGTATGCGCGTTTTGCTGAACGCAATCGCTGGCAGGTTGAAGTCATTTCCGAAAGCCCGGGCGAGAAAGGTGGCTACAAGGAAATCATCGCGCGCATCGTCGGACAAGGTGCGTATTCCATATTGAAATTTGAGTCTGGCGCGCATCGCGTACAGCGCGTACCCACCACTGAAACTCAAGGCCGCATCCACACCTCAGCCTGCACTGTGGCGGTCTTACCCGAGGTAGATGAGGTGAGCGATGTCATTTTAAATCCCGCCGATTTACGCATTGATACTTTTCGCGCTTCGGGAGCGGGTGGGCAGCACATTAACAAAACAGACTCGGCGGTACGCATCACGCACTTGCCTACAGGCACGGTGGTGGAATGTCAGGATGGTCGCTCGCAACATAAAAATAAAGCACAGGCATTATCCGTTTTGGCGGCACGCATTAAGGATAAAGAAGAACGCGCCGCGCACGCCAAGCAAGCGGCTGAACGTAAATCTCTGGTGGGAAGCGGCGACCGTTCCGAGCGCATACGCACGTATAATTTTCCGCAGGGTCGCGTCACCGATCATCGCATCAATCTCACTTTATATAAGATGGAGCACATCATGGACGGCGCGATTGGTGAATTATGCAACGCACTGATGGCGGAATATCAGGCGGAGCAATTGGCGGCATTGGCGGAGAGTGTCTAGCACCATTCAAAACCGACTCCAGCAAGACAGCGCAAAGATCGTTGCGACGCTGGGGCTTGACATCGCTACTGCGCGCATCGAGGTGCAGTGCCTATTACAACAGTCCCTTAAAGTGTCGCGTGTATATTTATTCGCCCATCCCGAGCGGAGCCTGAATGAAGTTGAGTACGCGCAATATACCGCATGGTTACAACGCCGTTTATGCGGTGAACCGATCGCCTACATTTTGGGTGAACGTGAATTTTTTGGATTGCACTTGCAGTTAAACACCCACACTTTGATTCCGCGTCCTGAAACAGAATTACTGGTAGAACAGGCTTTACAAATTATTTCCTCAAATGCCTATTCCGTATTGGACTTGGGCACGGGAAGCGGCGCAATCGCGCTGGCTCTCGCTCATCACCGCCCACACATCAACATTGTTGCATCCGACATTTCAAGTGCGGCATTAGCAGTTGCAAGTGCAAATGCACAGCGTTTAAATATTCAAAATGTTAATTTTGTGCAGAGTGATTGGTATGCTGAACTCGGTGAACAATGCTTCGACTTAATTGTATCTAATCCACCTTACATTGCGGCGGATGATCCACATTTGCAATTGGGCGATCTGCGCTTTGAGCCAAGGTCTGCTCTGGCTTCCGGTGCGGATGGTTTGCAGGATATGCGAAAAATCATTACTCGGGCTCACGCGCACTTAAAAGCGCCCGGACAACTATGGCTGGAACATGGCTATGACCAGGCAGAGCGCGTTCGAGACTTATTTTATCAGGCCGGCTTCACGGCTATTTGCTCGGTGCGCGATATGTCCGGCATAGAGCGCATTACAGGTGGGACAAGCCTGTTGACAAATTCTGGGGTAGAGTGCGCGGCTATTTACAGCACGTAAATAGCCCCACTTAAACTTGGGGAGGGATAAACAAGCAGAAAATGGATGTTGCAATACTGCTGTCTTTTTTGTGGCTGTGCCTGTTGTTAGGACAGCAGTGCATGTGGGTTCTAATCTGGTGCTGCGCGCTCTGATACCATCGACTTTAAATCACAAATTAACAAACTGGAATTTTTAATCTCAGAGGTAATTTACAATGAACAAAATGTTTATTGCTACGGCGCTATTGATCCGGCCAGATGAAGTTTGAAGTTTTCATGCCGCATATTTTACGCGAGAATCTTGGAAGTATTTTTTGACACGCTCAGGTGATTTTTCCAATGTCAGCATGTGCTCGGTTGTTGCGGCTTTCAGTTTAGCCTTGGTGCGTA
>CANJMS010000075.1 GCA_947475825.1 Nitrosomonadales bacterium | reverse complement strand
GTTGGGTTGGGTTGGGTTGGGTTGGGTTGGGTTGGGTTGGGTTGGGTTGGGTTGGGTTGGGTTGGGTTGGGTTGGGTTAGCCCAGTCGATTTTAAAATAGCGTATTACAAGGGTATTGAGGGGATGCGTGTCTAATTTTATGGCTAGGTCCACTCATCAGAAGGGTTGGGATGAGGGAGCAGAATTTTACTATTGAGGTAAAAATAGAATGGGATATACGCGATGGATACTATGCTTCTCTTTACTGCTATCACTGCCCGTGTTGGGCGCAGGCACGCCCGATGTGCAGCAAGCCAAGCAGGCGGAACTGGAAAATCTGCGCCAAAAAATTTCCAATCTGCAACAAGACCTGGAAAAAACCAGTGCATCTAAATCCGAAGCTGCCGATGCCTTGCGCGAATCTGAGCGTGCGATCAGCAAAAATAAACGCAGCCTATCTGAATTAGCCACACAACAACGATCCGCTATATTCTCCCAACAAAATCTGCAACAACAGTCGCGTCACCTTGAACGTGATCTGCAAGAACAACAGGAAATGCTCGGACAGTTGCTGTATCAACAATATCTGGCGGGGGAGCAGCAAGAATTGGTGAAACTGCTGTTCAACGACCCCAATCAAACCATGCGCAACTTGAAGTATTATCAGTATGTCGTGCGCAGCCGCGCACTGTGGTTGAACTCCATGCGAAAAAATCTCCAGCATATAAATCAGGTGACGGCAGAGCAACGGCAAAAATCCCTTGAGATTATCTCCTTGCATAGCGAGGAACAAATGCAAAAACGCGAGTTGGAAAAAGAACGTCTAGCAAGACAACAGGTAATTAAGCAATACGCGCAACAGCTTAAACAGCAACACCGCGAAATAAACCGGCTGCAACAAAATGAAGCGCGCCTTGCGCAATTATTAAAAAGACTGGCTGAGTTACTTGCATCACAACAATCCGACAGTCATGCAACTACTGAATCATTTGAACAACACCCTGATTTTGAGAAATTAAAGGGGCGTTTGAGTTTGCCAGTTAACGGCATCGTGACCAACAAATTTGGCGATATGCGACCCGACAGCACCCTGCAATGGAAAGGCTTGCAGCTTCGCGCACGTAGCGGCCAGATGGTCAAGGCGATTGCAGCAGGCCGCGTGGTGTTTGCCGACTGGTTGCGCGGCTTTGGTAATTTGTTGATTATCGATCATGACAATGGCTATATGAGTTTGTATGCGAACAATGAAACACTATACAAACAAGTGGGCGACGCACTGCAAAGTGGTAACACAATTGCGGCGGTGGGCAACAGCGGCGGAAATGAAGATTTCGGTTTATACTTCGAACTGCGGCACAAGGGCAAACCGCTCGATCCTATGGAATGGATACATCCCATGAAACAATCGGCACACTGAGGTCACGTCATTCTGCTTTTAATTTATTGAGCCATCAGTAAATTAAATAATGAAGGTAAGTAACCGTAAGGCGTTTGAACTATTGAAAGATTTACCCTTCCAATGCAGGCAATCACAGACAATATCGTCTGCTTAATTACTAACCATGTGGTACTGCAATTTTCAAACTTTTAGCTTTCCCTAAATATTCATAGGTAAAGTTCATTGGTAAAGCGGTATAACAAAATTACTTACTCAAAGGCCGAATATGCGTAGTCGTATTGAAAAATTTGGATTAATTGCCGTGGGCTTAATCGCTGGTGTGCTGGTCAGTCTCAACTTTCCTGCCAGCGCTGACAAAGAAGATGCCTCTCCCTTGCCCATCGAAGAGCTGCGCGCGTTTACGGAAGTCTTTGGTCGAATTAAAAGTGATTACGTCGAACCAGTCAGCGATAAAAAATTAATCACCGAAGCCATAAACGGCATGCTTAATGGCTTGGATCCTCACTCTGCGTATCTGGATGCAGATGCCTTTAAAGAATTGCAAGTCGGCACACAAGGCGAATTTGGCGGTCTGGGCATTGAGGTCAGCATGGAAGATGGCCTGGTCAAGGTTATTTCGCCGATTGAAGATACGCCAGCATTTCATGCAGGTATCCAGAGCGGCGATCTCATAATCAAACTGGATGACACACTCGTCAAAGGTCTAACGCTAAACGATGCCGTCAAGCGTATGCGCGGCAAAACGGGTAGCCAGATTATTGTAACTGTCATCCGTAAAAATACGCCCAAGCCACTCACCTTCACACTCACCCGCGCGGTCATTAAAGTGCAAAGCGTGAAATCCAAAGTAGTCGAGCCTGGTTACGCTTTTATTCGCATTACGCAATTTCAGGAGCATACAGGTGAAAATCTGGCGACTGCCCTGAATAATTTATTCAAGCAAGACTCTGCCAGCATAAAAGGCTTGGTACTTGATCTACGTAATGATCCCGGTGGTTTATTAAACAGCGCAGTGGGTGTGTCCGCTGCATTCCTGCCAAAAGACGCGCTGGTGGTATACACCGAAGGACGCACCGATGAGACGCAAATGAAATTAACCGCGAGACCCGAAAACTATATACGTGGACGTGAAAACCGTTTGGATTATTTAACTGACTTGGCTGCTACCGTTAAATCCGTCCCCATGGTGGTACTGGTCAATGGTGGCTCTGCCTCAGCTTCAGAGATTGTTGCTGGAGCACTGCAAGATCACCAGCGCGCACTCATCATGGGCACACAAACCTTTGGCAAAGGCTCGGTGCAAACTATTTTGCCGCTGGGTAATAACACCGCGATCAAGCTGACTACGTCCCGTTACTTCACCCCTAAAGGCCGTTCTATTCAAGCGACTGGTATCGTGCCGGATATGCTGGTGGAAGACCCTGCAAACAAAGGGCGGGACAATGCATTGCACATCCGCGAAGTCGATCTGGATCGCCATCTTAAAAATGGGCAGCAATCTGGCAATGATACGAGTCCGGAAAAACCAAAATCTCCGCCCAAAGCCACTCCGAAAGTTGAAGATGAAGGGGATACTAAACGCACCCCGACTGAATTCGGCTCTAAAGATGACTATCAACTTACGCAGGCATTAAATTTCCTGAAAGGTTTACCAGTGATACAAAGCACAGATACTGTCACAGCCGAAGGTGAAAGCAACAAGAAGAATTAATATTAAAGCCCGAGGATGCCTCGAGCAAAATCTGAACGTATGAACGACCAACAATTATTGCGTTACAGCCGCCACATTCTGCTGCCTGAGATTGGCATAGAAGGACAGGAGAAATTGCTGAATGCCCGCTCGCTCATCATCGGCGCAGGCGGATTAGGTTCATCGGCGGCCATGTTCATGGCAGCCAGCGGCGTAGGCAAGCTGACATTATGCGACAACGACACGGTTGATTTGACCAATCTGCAACGTCAGATTCTGCATCGCACCCGCAGCATCGGTATGGCGAAAGTAGACTCTGCCCATGCCACGCTCACCGAAATAAATCCCGAAGTAAATATCATCCCGCTGAATGAACGAGTCGATCAAACTCGACTGCTGCAATTAGTGGCGGTGGCAGACGTAGTACTGGATTGCAGCGATAATTTCGTCACGCGCTACGCACTCAACCTGGCGTGTGTGCAACTAAAAAAACCGCTGGTGTCGGGTGCGGCGATACGCTTTGACGGACAGGTAGCAGTGTTCGATTTGCGAACCGGGGATAGCCCTTGCTACCAGTGTCTATACCCGGAATACAATACAGCTGAAGAAGCCCGCTGTGCCGTGATGGGTGTATACGCCCCGTTGGTGGGCATCATAGGCAGTATGCAGGCGGCTGAAGCACTCAAGCTTTTAATGGGAATAGGTGTTTCGCTCAGTGGAAAGTTGCTGGTAATAAACGCACTGGACTTTGCAATGCGTACCCTTGCGTTACGCAAAGATAAGGAATGCGCGGTGTGCGCCAGACCTTAAAACTAACTCAAGCTGCTTGGGTTGGAATGCTGATCCGCTGCTCCAGAATGCAATTGTGCTCATCGACATAAACCAACCGGGGATGAAATATTTGTAGCTCCAGCTCGGAATACATTGCATACGATGCAATAATCAAAATGTCGCTAGGATTAGCTTTATGCGCTGCCGCACCATTCACTGAAATAATACCGGAGTCGCGTTGCGCACGAATAGCATACGTGGTGAAGCGCTCACCATTGGTCACATTGTAAATATCAATCTGTTGATATTCGCGTATATCCGCCGCATCCAGTAAATTTTCATCGATCGCGCACGAGCCTTCGTAATGCAACTCAGAGTGAGTGACATGTACGCGGTGTAATTTGGACTTAAGCATTATTCTCTGCATGATGTTATTCCTCTACGGAGAATCAAAATAACTAAAAAAGCGAAATACAATTAAGGACGCGCATTATAATATAAGTGTGCACCCCTTAAGACAAACCATCCTGAAGATTCATCTCCAGGTTATCAATAAGCCTGGTTTTCCCCAGCCATGCCGCTGCCAGTATCACTACATCTTTATCCCCCGCAGTAAGCGGCAACAAAGTGCTGGAACAGCGAATCGCAATGTACTCAACTTTCCACCCGCGTGCGTTGAGGGTATCTCGTGCCTCTTGCTCTAAGCTGGAAAAATCTCGCAGATTGTTTAGCTTGGCCTGATTCAACTTGGCCTGATTCAACGCAGCTTGATCCCGCATGGCCTTCCCCATATTCGCCAGCGTTCGACATAAAAACGCCGCTTCAGTTCGCTCGGTTGGATTCAAATATTGGTTACGCGAACTGAGTGCTAAACCATCCGCCGCCCGCACTGTTTCGCTACCAATTATCTCTATCGGCAAATTAAGTTGCGCCACGATCTGCCGCACGATGTGCAGTTGTTGATAATCTTTTTTTCCAAATACTGCCACTTGCGGCTGCACGATATTGAATAATTTAAGCACCACCGTTGCAACACCACGAAAATGTCCCGAGCGAAATGCACCACACAATTCATTCGCAATCGCGGGGGGATCGACCATGACTTGCTGCGGCTGCGTGTATAAATCTTGCTCGCTCGGCGCGAACACCACATCAACTCCGCATTGTTCCAACAACTTACAATCCTGCTCCAGTGTGCGTGGGTATTTTGAAAAATCCTCATTCACACCGAATTGCAGCGGGTTGACAAAAATACTGACCACCACACATCGTCCATGTTCACGCGCCACTCGCACTAAATCCAAATGACCTTCGTGCAAATTTCCCATAGTTGGCACAAAAGCAACTGACTCTTCATCGCGCAAGCGATGGCGTAACGCTGTAATGGTTGAAATTATTTGCATCAAAAACTGTGTTCCTTGCTGGGGAAAGTGCCCGCCTTCACATCAGCCACATAACTCGCGACCGCGTCAGCAATGCTTTGTGCGCCCTGCATATAATTTTTTACGAAGCGCGCGGGCTTGCCCGGGTAAATTCCCAGCATATCATCCAGCACCAGCACCTGCCCGGAGCAACCCACTCCCGCGCCTATGCCGATGGTCGGGATGGCTACGTTGGCCGTAATTTCCGCAGCCAGTAACGCCGGGATCGCCTCTAGCAACAACATACTCGCACCTGCTTCTGCTACGGCTACGGCATCTTGCAACACCCGCTGCGCGTCAGCACTATTTTTTCCCTGTACGTGATAACCACCCAATTGATGCACCGATTGCGGGGTCAGCCCAATGTGCGCGCAGACTGGAATGCCACGCTGGCTCATGAACAAGATGGTTTCGGCCATGATTTCGCCGCCTTCAATTTTAACCATTTGTGCGCCTGCTGCCAGCAAACGTGCAGCCTGTTCAAAAGTTTTTTCCGGGCTAACCTGAGAAGTACCGAATGGCATATCGGACAAAATAAATGCTTGCTGCGCACCACGAGTCACACAGGCAGTGTGATAAATCATGTCGTCCAAAGTTACTGGCAACGTGGTTTCATGCCCCTGCAGCACCATGCCAAGCGAATCTCCCACCAGCAGAATATCTACGCCATTTTTTTCCAGCAAAGTGGCGAAGCTGGCGCTGTAACAAGTGAGTGCAGCGATTTTTTCGCCCTTGTCGCGCAGGGTTCGCAAATGAGTTAAGGTGGTACGCATGACTGAAATCCTTTAAGAAATTAACTTCTACGACCCGATGCTGAAAAATTCTCGCGCACTGCGCATCCCTTCGATGCGTTGCACCAGCAAAGAGAAATCATCGTCATTATCCACAAAATTGAGATTTTCACTGTTCACTATAAACACTGGAGCCGCATCGTAATGATAGAAAAAATCACTATAAGCCTGCGCTAATCGCGCTAAATAATTGTCCACAATTGGCAACTCATAATCAACGGCGCGTTTGTGTACCCGCTCGACCAACGTAGCCGGAGATGCTTGCAAATAAATAATCAGATCTGGCGTAGGTGCTTGCGGCGCCAAGGTCTGATAAATATTTTGATACAGTGAAAACTCATCATCGCTGAGATTCAGGCGTGCAAATAATTTATCTTTTTCAAAACAATAATCCGACACAGTACTCAAATGAAACAAATCCATTTGCGTTAATTCACGTACTTCGTTGATGCGTTGAAAAAGAAAAAATAACTGCGTGGACAAGGCGTGGCGCGTAGGATTTTCATAGAAGCGTGCCAGAAATGGATTTTCTTCTGGCTTTTCGAGCAACATGGTTGCTCCGGAATATTCAGCCAAACGGCGCGCTAGACTGGTTTTGCCCACACCGACCGGCCCCTCAACCACGACATAACGATATTTATCGAACAGCATTAATCAGCCTTTCCGGCTTCGTCTATCAGTCTTTCCAATTTCTGCTCCTGACAATAATTCCATGCTTCCGCCGCTGAACCGATGCCGGGAATCACACAGTCCGGCGCAATTTCCAACAGTGGCTGCAACACAAATGCGCGTAAATGCATTTGCGGATGCGGGAGCGTCAGGCCGTGCTCATGATGCTGTAAATCATCGTACAGCAGCATATCCAGATCAAGCGTGCGCGGGGCATTTCTAAATTGTCGCAATCGACCTTGCGCTCGTTCCATTGCCAACAAATTTTGCAGCAGTGTCGAAGGCGATAATTCAGTTTCTAATTTAGCTACCGCGTTGATGAAATCGGGTTGCGCCAAATATCCGATAGGCGCACTACGATACAGCGAAGAACAAGCGATTACTCGACTTTTAGGCAATTTTTTCAACGCTTGCAGCGCGTGCAGCACGTTAGTCTGCGGGTTGCCTCCACTGCCGCTCTCGCTACCGCTCAAGTTGCTGCCCAGACCTACAAAAACAGTATGCTTCATTAATCTGAGGGAAACTCGGCCTGCATGTACTCATCTGACTTGGTTTCATCCTGCCCAGTTTCATTTACCTGAACATCGCCGGAGGCAGGAGCGGCCTTCTTTTTCCGACGACGCGGTTTTTTAGGTGCTTCATCTATCTGCAACATTTCAGTGCGACGCTCCTCACTGGTGTCTTGAAACTCTGTCCACCATGCGCCAAGTTGCATATCGATTTCGCCACTTTCGCAGCGCAACAGCAGAAAATCATACGCACCGCGAAAGCGCTCCTGCGCCAGTAAACGCAATGGTCGTTGCCCGCTGCGCTGTGTGAAACGCGGTTGCAACAGCCAGATTTCTTTCATGACCGTATCGTATCGGCGCGGAATGGCCAGCTGCGCGCGCTGTCTTTCCAACACTTCATTCATTGCTTCGTGCAGTGCTGCTACGGGTCGTTCACCTTTTTGTTGACGGGCTGTCCAGACAGCTAACACTTCATGCCACAACAATGCCGCGAATAAAAATGCGGGGGAAACAGGCTTGTCTTCGCTGATGCGCTTATCGGTATTTTGCAACGCCAGCATGACAAACTTTTCGCCCATGGGCTGCTCCAGTATCACGTCCAACATCGGTAGCAATCCATGATGTAAATTCATACTGCGTAATTTTTTAACACACTCGTAGGCATGACCAGACAGCAGCAGTTTCAGCATCTCATCCAGCAACCGTGCTTCCGGTACATTGACCAGCAAATCTTTCAACTGCGAAATGGGCGCGGCCGTCGCCGCTTCGATTTGCATACCGAGTTTGGCCGATAGCCGCACTGCGCGCAGCATACGCACTGGGTCTTCGCGATAACGCACCGCCGGATCGCCGATCATACGCAAAGTATTGGCGCGTATATCTTCATAGCCATGGTGATAATCATAAATGGCCTGCGTGGTGGGATCGTAGAACATGGCATTGGCGGTAAAGTCACGGCGCGCGGCATCCTGCTCCTGATCGCCAAATTCGTTGTCACGCAGCAAGCGTCCATGCTCGTCGGTCTCGGCTTCATCATGTTCAATGGCGCGGCGAAAAGTCGACACTTCAACCGTATCCGAACCAAACATCACATGCACCAAGCGAAAGCGTCGCCCGATGATACGTGAGCGGCGAAACACTTTACGCACCGCTTCTGGCGTGGCATTTGTAGCAATGTCAAAATCCTTGGGATACCTATTCAGCAGCAAATCGCGCACCGCTCCCCCCACCACAAAAGCCTGAAATCCGGCAGCCTGCAATTCCTCAGCCACTCGCCGTGCTGCGGGGCTAATCCCCTCACGACTCACGCTATGCAACTCAAAGGGAATGATATGACATCTGCCAATAATCTGAATCTGGGCAGCCTTGCCAAACATGTGCTTAAAAAATCTTTTAATCATTTGCTCCTAATACAATAAAAATGTCGCAATCAGTTGCGACATGAAGTGATAATTTTACTCCTTTCCCATCAGCTTGGGCTGAGAGAGATTCCGCTGGACTTGACGAGAGAAAATGGACTTGACGGGAGAAAATAGACTTGACGAGAGAAAATGGCTGTGCGGGGCAAAAATTGCCGAGATTTACCCCCCACGCGGCAAATATTTCATACACTCTGCGTGGGCACACCTATTAACTTAAAAATTGCAGTTGGGTTAGGAAAATTCAAGCGCGTTATGTCCTCGGCACAAAGCAACGTTCCCCCTCCACGCTTAACTCACGCAAGCGACATTGATACAGCGCTTCTAAATTTTCCAGTGTGAATAAATCCTGCACCAACCCATGACGCACCTGTCCATCAGCAAAGTGTAATAATAAGCGATTACAACTGCGCTGCACCCATAGTGTGTCGTGCAACACCATTAATAAGCAGCGTCCTTGTTGCTGAAGCTGGCTGAATACGCGCATGGCTTGCGCTTGGTGGCGTAAATCCAGATGTTGCAAGGGTTCGTCCAATAAATAACATTGCGCTTGCTGCGCCAGCGTTTGTGCGATGGCGGCACGTTGCCGCTCGCCGCCGGACAGGGTATTCAACGGACGTTGTGCCCAATCGACCAATTCGACGGCAACCAGTGCTTGCTGGGCGATGGCTTCGTCATCTGCGTTAAAGCCAAATAAGGTGGTGCGATGCGGAAAGCGACCCAACAAAACATATTCCAGCACGCTACCCCAAAACTCACCGTTTTCGCTTTGCAGCAATACGCCGATATTTTGTGCCAAATCACGTCGAGTGTGGATAGGCAAAGGTTCACCTTGCCAACTGACTGTACCGGATTGCGGCGCGTGTAATCCGGCCAAGGTGCGTAGCAAAGTGGTTTTGCCTGCGCCGTTTTGTCCCAACACGCCCCAACATTCGCCAGGTTGTATGGTTAAATTTAAATCGCGGCAAATCACCTTATCGCCTATCGCAACGGTAAGGCTTTGTGTTTGCAACATAGGTGCAAATGAACTGTGCATCTAAGGATACCTTTAATGATTCAAGCTGCTAAGCCAGGCCAGTCACCAACCAAACCAGTCTCCAATTCCAATTCCTGATAAAAACGATCACAGTGTTGGCTTCGTTTTCGGTTCCTGAGTGAAACAACTAGTCATCTGACTAACCCAGCAAAAGACGCTGGGCAAGTCATTGGTTATAGCCGTACTCAAATGTACTGTTTTCGTCGCCTCATCCTTGCCGCCTTGTGCTCCTGTTTATCAGAAATTGGAATAACAAAGTAATGATGGCGACGCATATCGTTTGATATGTCAGGAATAATTTTTTAGGGTCTTAGGAAGCTAAAGCGGATTCAATCTCAATAATTTGAGTAGTTCAAGGTAAAGATTATCACGACGATGATTAAAACGATATTCAGTTTCTTTCAGATGCAAATAGAACGTATGT
>CANJMS010000074.1 GCA_947475825.1 Nitrosomonadales bacterium | reverse complement strand
TGCGCTAATGGGCAATCTGGGTTATATATTTATTAATAGTAATTGATCTATTGTAATTGATCTGGGGAGTTTTACACTAAAGCCATGAACCGAAAATTAATGTTGAAAGCGCTGTGTAGAGGGATGGTGGCCGGTATTGCCGCTTGTTTTATGCTGGGCGCAATGGCATCCCCCGATACCTGGGAAATAGATCCGGAAACGGGTCGGCGTATCGCGCCAGGGATAGCTGCGGTTTCGTCTACCTTGCCAAAAATAACCTTGCTCACGCAGGATAACAAGAAGGTAAGGCTGTACGAGGATCTGGTTAAAGACAAGATTTTTATGATTAACATGTTCTACATCAATTGTGAGGATGGGAAATGTCCGGGTGTAGCGGCTAACTTGGCCAAGTTACAAAAAAAGCTGGGCAAAAAACTCGGGCGTGACGTGCATATTTACTCGATATCACTGGATCCTGAAAAGGACACTCCGAAGGAATTGAAAAAATATGCTCAAAGCGTTGGTGCCAGACCGGGCTGGACCTTTCTTACCGGGGAAAAAGATGATATTGATGCACTGCGCCGCAGACTAGGTTTTTGGAGTCCCGACCCTGTGCGGGATGCAAAAAGATTCAGTCATACCGGCATTCTGCTGATGGGAAATGATAAGCTGGATCGCTGGATGGCTACGCCATCAATGGGTAAAATAAAAATTATCATGCGTGATCTGGACATCCTTACGCAGCAAGTAGCCGTGTATCCGGAAAGTCTGAGGGGTAACAATAAAGTGGTGGTACATCCGCAACGTCTTTAAAATAGACACCCATGAAAATCAAACAATGGCAACATGTGTAAGGCTCCTACTTACAAATGTTGTCGCTTACGCCTTATCCTATATGCAGACCAGTTCTAAGTTCAGGTTCGCCTATATTGCCTTTTAGGAATATATTGAAAGCAAGCGAGATCCTTGGTGATTGTCTCTCTTTCTCTAAACGAGGGACATCATGATGGAGTTCCGACTTCCATATTACAACATCACCACTCTTTATCGGCACCAACCTCGTTCTGGCATTGTATTTTGTATTTTCCTTTGGAGGAAAATAAAGCATTTTATTTTGCTCTGCAAGATTATGAAATCTTACACAATCTCCTTCCTCCGCTTTGTAATAATAGCACCCGGAAAGAAATGAATTTGTATGGCAGTGTGCATGGTGAAATTCACCGCTGTGAGTTACATTGAGCCATGAATGGACATAGTAAAGCTCAGGCGTGTTTTTAGACTTGAAAACGTGGTCAAAGTATAAATATGCCATTTTCATTATATCGGCGCTAAGAGATTGCATACCATCTTCTTCAAAAATCTGATCGGCTATTGATGTCCAATTGCCCTCATTCCTTCCGGTATTCTGCAACTCTTTATTAATTACATCACTTTCACTCTGATATAGGTCTCTATTCAGATTGAAAGACATAACAACTGTAGGAAACAGTTCGATGACATCCACTTTCATAATTTTCTCCTACCACGCCCACGCCACGAACGTGTGACGGATTCCGGATTTAATTTAACAGGGTTGATCATATTGAGGATAAAAAAATCGATGGTATCACCATGATGTCTCTTGAAATATACTGTGAATGTGGTCGCAATGTTTTGCCATCGTCTGGCCTTGTGAGTATCTAATATACTTATATCTTGGCATATCTATTCCACGATGAAAACTATGGACTGTTTAATTCTGATTGGTATCTATAATACTCATTCCATATCCTCTGCATCAGAGTGTAAATTATATGTGAACTGCTGCCAATTTAGTACCACTTGTTGAGAGAATATCTGCATCATACTTCAGTGGATAATTGAGTGTAAATTCTGCGGAGGTATGTTGATGATGGCTTCTGGCGCAGGCTCGGTTTTTATCCCAATGAACTGTGTGGCCTAGGGGTGTTTTTCATAGAATTTTCGTTCAGACGCATTTCTAATTTGGAAAATACTCAGCCTATCTTGCTCCAATACATGTTGCATTGATGATTCATCTCTGCATTTTTATCGCGTTGTGCCCTGAAAAGAAAGTTGATGGTATGTCCTTCCTTGTTGGCAGAAAACAAATCTCTCAGTGACTGATCTCCGTATGGTTGACCGACACCTCACGCTCCTGCATGGCATTCCTTCCAGCATAGAGTAGCTAACAATGTGATCCACAAAACAACATAAGCTGAAGCTACACCTTAAAGCTGGCACTCAACTCAACAAGCTGTCCCAACTTATTTTTCGCCGCACCGTTAGCAATAAATTCGCCCGCCTTGTTTACACCTTCTTGTAAGGTATCACTCAAGCCTGCCACGTAAATTGCCGCGCCAGCGTTGAGTTGTACGATGTCGCGTGCCGCACTTTTTTGGTTATCCAGCACGGCTAATAACATACTGCGCGCTTCATCGGCATTGGCTACGCGGATATTATCCAGCGGTGAAATGTGCAGACCAAAATCTTGCGGCTGCACGGTGTACTCAGTAATTTTTCCATTTTTTAATTCCGCAATATAGGTCGCGCCGCTGACCGAAATTTCATCCATGCCATCTGCGCCATGCACCACCAGCACATGCTGGCTGCCGAGCTGTTGCAATACCTGTACGAGCTTGGTGGTGAGGTCGCGATGAAAAACTCCCATCACCTGATTTTTCGCACCCGCTGGATTAGTCAGCGGGCCGAGCAAATTAAATAATGTACGCACACCCAGTTCGCGCCGCACCGGTGCTGCGTGTTTCATCGCGCTGTGATGGTTAGGGGCGAACATGAAGCCGATGCCGATTTCGTTGACACATTGCGCGACCTGTTCCGGCGTGAGATTCACATTCACACCGAGCTTTTCCAACACGTCGGCACTGCCACAAGTGCTGGAGACCGAGCGCCCACCGTGTTTGGCGACCTGCGCCCCGGCAGCGGCAGCCACCAATGCGCTGACGGTAGAAATATTAAAAGTCTGCGCGCCATCACCGCCCGTGCCGCAGGTGTCGATTAAATGAGAGCTTGGTTTTACATTTACTTTGGTAGAAAGTTCGCGCATCACCTGTGCGGCCGCCGCGATTTCATCCACCGTTTCGCCCTTGACGCGCAGCGCAATTAACACCGCTGCAATTTGCGCGGGCGTTAGTTGTCCGCCCATAATGCTTTCCATCAACTCGCGCATTTCTGCATATGGCAGGTCTTTACGCTCGATCAGCTTGCTTAAAGTTTGTGCGTAATTCATGTTTTTATGCCGCCCAAAAAATTCTTCAGCATGGCATGGCCGTGCTCGGTGAGAATCGATTCAGGATGAAACTGCACGCCTTCCACCGCTAACGTTTTGTGGCGCACGCCCATGATCTCGCCGTCATCCGTCCACGCAGTTATTTCCAAGCAGTCTGGCAACGTTGAACGATCAATCACCAACGAGTGATAGCGTGTCGCAGTAAAGGGGCTGGGCAATCCTTGAAACACGCTGCTACTGTTATGAAAAATGGCGGAAGTTTTCCCGTGCATTAAATTTTTTGCATGAATAATTTTTCCACCAAATGCCTGGCCGATACTTTGATGGCCGAGGCACACACCCAAGATAGGAATTTTTCCGGCGAACTGTTTAATCGTAGCAACCGATACGCCCGCTTCATTCGGCGTACACGGCCCCGGCGAAATAACGATGTGTTGCGGATTCAGCGCGGAAATTTGTTCCAACGTAATTTCATCATTGCGATGCACGATCACCTCTTCTCCCAACTCAGCAAAATATTGCACGATGTTGTAGGTGAAAGAATCGTAGTTGTCGACCATTAGTAGCATAATATTTCCAAATAAAATATCAGATTGGCAAAAAATCTTGCTGGATTAAACCACGCGAATCGTAGAGCCATAGCGCGCGAGCGCGGCATCAGCGGTCAGCAACAGCAGCGGTTCGGTCAGGCTCTGCGCCACCAGAAGCCGATCAAACGGGTCGCGATGATCGTCGAAAGTGGACAACGCGGCGACGGCGAGCAGGTGTTCGTTCTTGATGTCCAGCCACTCGAATCCGCCTTTTTCGATATTGCGCTTAAATAGCGCCAAGTCCAGTTTCAGGCGACCCATCGTCAGTTTGATGCTGATTTCCCACAGCGATGCGCGGCTCACAAACACCGCATCCGCCTCGTTGCGTACCAATCGCAAAACTTCTTTTGGCAGGCGTGGATGGTTCGCCTCCCACCACAGCACCATATGCGTATCGAGCAACAGCTTCACGCGGCATCCGCGTTGAGGCAATCAAACGCATCGTCCAGCGGCGCATCGAAATCGTCGGCGATCCACACCTTGCCCGCCATCGCGCCGGGCGCGGCGATCTTGCGTTTTACGGGAGCGTAGGGAATCAGCCGAGCGATAGGCGTACCCGATTTGGCGATCACCACATCGGTGCCTGACTGCACCAGTTCCAGCAGTTTGGATAACTGGGTTTTGGCATCATGAATGTTGACGACTTGCATGGCGGCTCCTCGGATTAAAATGGGGGAATTAAGTTAAGTCTCAGGTTAGCTAGCAGTTAGTCTATTCGCGTTTGCAGATTGTTGCAACCCAGATACCCGACACTCGGATATCCGCTCACGGAATGTACGTTTATGCAATGCCAGATCATGCAATGTCAGATCATGAGCTCAGGCTCAACGCCTCCGTTTCGACAATTTCAATGTCGTCCACCGCTGTCGACAGTATTCCCCGCATAGCCAGCACCTTCACCTGTTGAGTATCGCTGAGATGTCCGAACAGCAGTTTGATTTCGGTTAAGCGCAGCATGATCTTGAGCTAATCACGTTAAGCAGTTTTTCGCGCAGACTTTAACTCATGCTGGTTAAGCCAAGACAAAATATATTTGCTGAGTGATGGCCAGATATAACCACCTTTTTTCCAAGAGTTAGTAGTGCCGATATTTAGGTTGCTTAATGCCCAACTCAAGAAGTCATCATGAGGGAAGAGATACCATGCTTCTCGATGTTGGAAACAAATCCAAATGTTTTTGTTTTTATATTTTGTATCCACAGTAAGACGGCCTTTCAATTGAATCTTAAGAAATGTTTCGCCGTTTATGTGGTAGGCAACAAAATCAGCGCCTTGCCAATCGTCGCTGAGACGAATGGTTACGAAGCCATAGTCAGCAAGGACAGCAGAAACCTTTTAAAAATTAAAGTTTTCCTTGTTAACGCGAATTTAGGGAATTGTATTTAACCAGTTTAAATTTCATTGGTGTCATTATCCTAACCGCTAGCTAACGATGTACTTCCACATCCAACCCAGCGAGCACCATTTCCGCCGCTCTCAGCACTGCACGCGCTTTGTTCTGTGTTTCGGTCCATTCGTTGGCAGGTACAGAATCTGCCACTAAGCCGCCGCCTGCTTGCACATACAACACCTTATTTTTGATTACTGCGGTACGAATGGCGATGGCTAAATCCATATCGCCATTAAAGCCTAGATAGCCGACTGCGCCAGCGTAGATGCTGCGCTTGGAAGGTTCCAGCTCGGCGATAATTTCCATTGCGCGCACCTTGGGCGCGCCGCTCACCGTGCCTGCCGGAAAGGTGGCTTTAAGTACATCAATTGCATTTAGTCCAAGTTTAAGCTGCGCTTCTACGTTGGAGACGATGTGCATAACATGCGAGTAACGTTCGATAACCATTTTTTCAGTGAGTTTTACCGTACCGCTTTTTGCCACGCGCCCAATATCGTTTCGACCTAGATCAATCAGCATTAAATGCTCAGCTAATTCTTTGGGGTCGGCTAATAATTCCTGCGCTAATTCGGCATCATGCTGCGCTGTCTTGCCACGCGGGCGTGTGCCGGCAATGGGGCGAACGGTAACGGTTTCACCTTCTAGACGCACTAAAATTTCGGGTGATGCGCCGACTACATGGTGATCTCCCATGTCGTAATAAAACATATACGGCGAAGGATTAATAGAGCGTAGAGCGCGATACAGATTGAGCGGTGCAGCAGGGAAAGGTTGGCTTATGCGCTGCGACGGCACAACTTGCATGATGTCGCCTTCGAAGATATAACGCTTGGCTTTTTCCACGGCGAGTTTGTAAGCCGCTTCACCAAATTCAGACACCGCTTCTTCTTTTGGGAATGCGGGGGAGGCCGGAATAGTTACCGGCAAGCGTAGCGCTTGCATCAGTTCATCTAAGCGTTGCCGTGCTATTGCGTAAGCATTTTTTTGCTGCGGATTGGCATAGACGATGAAGGTGAGTTTACCGGAAAGATTGTCCACCACAGCCAGTTGCTCGGTCAGCATGAGCAAAATATCAGGTGTGCCGATCATGTCTGGTTTATCTAAATGCGCCAGACGCGGCTCGATGTAACGCACCGTATCGTAGCCGAAATAACCAGCCAGGCCGCCAATAAAACGCGGCAAACCAGACAGCGGCGCAACGTTGAATTGGGCTTGATAGGTCTTGATAAATTCCAGCGGATTCACCGCGTCATAAGTACTTTCGCCATCTGACGTGATGAGCGTGATGTGCTTGCCGCGCACCGTCAGGCGTGTATCGCTAGGCAGTCCTATAAACGAATAACGACCAAAACGCTCGCCGCCCTGCACCGATTCCAGCAGATACGAAAAAGGTTGATTGGCTAATTTGAGATAAAGTGACAGCGGGGTGTCGAGATCAGCAAAGGTATCTATGACCAGCGGGATGCGGTTGTAGCCTTGCTCGACCAAGTAGTTAAACTCTTGTTCTGTGATGGGGTGTGACATGAAAATCTCCGGTGTTAAATCGTAGGGGCGTATGGCATACGTCCCTAATTATCAGGCGCGGGCGTATGCCATACGCCCTTACAATCGTATCAGCACCATCGCCAATAATTTGATAGCCACAGAAGGTTGTTAATTTCAGTCATTCATTAAGCTCGTTTAATTAATTTCAGCACATCCCGCAAGGTTGGAATCACTGCATCCAAATCCAGTGTTTCGACTGGCTCGCCGTGATTGTAACCATACGGCACACACACCACCGGACAGCCCGCTGCACGTGCCGCAGTGGTATCGCTTAATGAATCTCCAATCAGTAGTAATTTTTCAACTGGCACACCAAAAAATTTTGCAGCATGTAACAGCGGCATCGGGTGTGGCTTTTTTTCCGGCAGGGTGTCACCTGCCAATACGATCTCAAAATATTTCGCCAAGCCCACGCCTTTAAGTAACGGTTCAGTGTAGCGCGCCACTTTGTTGGTGATACAGCCCAATCGAAAACCCGCCGTCTGCATGGCATTCAGGCCGTCTATCACGCCATCAAACGGTTTGCTTTGCAATAATAATTCGGTGTAATGCTTTTCAAAAACGGGCAAAGCTTTCTCGAATAACACTGCATCCGGCTCGGCATGCATGTCACCCGTCAACGCACGTTTAACCAGCCACACGATGCCGTTGCCAATATAGCTCATCAACAAATCTTGCGACACAGCCGGGCGACCCATGTCGCGCAACATACGATTCGCTGACTCAGCCAGCTCGGGTGCGGTGTGCAGCAGCGTGCCATCCAGATCAATCAGTAGCGCAGAAACGGGGAGCGGGAATTGCACTTTAACCATTATTTTTTAACTGTCGCCAGTTGCGCGCGCAGAGCTGCAATGATGGAGTCATAACGATGCGGATCAGTATCTTTGCCCGCGCCATATACGGCAGAGCCTGCCACAAAGGTATCCGCACCTGCCGCTGCGATTTCAGCGATGTTGGCGGTGTTCACGCCGCCGTCAATTTCCAGCATGATGTCGCGTCCGCTGTCGTTAATTTTTTGGCGTGCAATGCGCAGTTTGGCTAACGCTTCGGGGATGAATTTTTGGCCGCCGAAGCCTGGGTTCACCGACATTATCAAAATCAAATCGATCTTGTCCATCACATGATCCAGAAAACTTAACGGGGTCGCCGGATTAAACACTAGACCAGCTTTACAGCCATTCTCACGAATTAAACTGAGCGTGCGGTCGATGTGTTCAGAAGCTTCTGGATGAAAAGAAATAATGTTCGCGCCCGCTTTTGCGAAATCTGGAATGATGCGATCTACAGGTTTTACCATCAGATGCACATCAATAACAGCGGTTGTCACTGGACGTATCGCGGAGCAGATCAAAGGGCCGATGGTCAGGTTGGGTACGTAATGATTGTCCATCACGTCAAAGTGAATAATGTCCGCACCGGAGGCGATAACATTATTAACCTCTTCACCGAGCTTGGCAAAGTTGGCGGAAAGAATACTGGGTGCGATTTTGTACATGGCCGTGCCTTTCAAGGTTGTAAATTCAATCGCGCATTCTACCTGAAACCGGATTGCGGAATAAACGCTTCCGGCTTGAGCTGCGTCGTGATAATTGATAGGCCTTGTTGCATTGCGCTTCCACAAATAAAAACCCCCAGAATTTTTCCGGGGGTTTTAGGTAAATCTCAGATCAAAACATATGGCTGAAAAGGTAAAACCTTAATTATGTCCTGCGCGCTCACCTCTTTCCGAACGCTCTGCGCGTGCGCCCCGATCTTCGCGACCTGAACGATCAGGACGATCTGCTTTTTCACGATGTCCAGAACGATCCCCATCACGACCTGTGTGATTTTTTCCTTGATGGCGACCACGGTTACGACCACGATCAGAAGCATTGTCAGCTTTTGATCCTGAAGCACCCGGTTGAGAATCATCCACGCTACCATCGCCGCGTAGTTTGGGTGTTGCCGGAGTGGCCGGAGTGGCCGGAGTGGCTGGAGTTGTTCGGGTTGCGGGGGTTGCGGGGGTTGCGGGGGTTGCAGGAGTGGCGCCACGATTTTGGTCATCTATGACCGTTTGTGCTTTTACATCAGTTATAGCAACTAGGGGAGTCAAGCTCACCAATGCCATACCCAGAACCATCATTGTTACTGCTTTTTGATTAAACATTTTTTAAGCCTCCATTATTTATATTCGACATTGACACGACAGTTTATGCTGGAAAAATCATGCATTGAGAGATGATACTCCAACACTACATGTGTGATCATCATATCACACGACTGAAACATACGTGGTATTTTTTCCCACGTCAAGATATAATTGCCCATGGATAAAATTTCACAGAATACGTTGATCACGCTTTCCCCCTGCTTTGGTGGGTGCGTTGTTGCATGCATTGCGGCCACTAATTTAAAGATGCAGTTGAGTTATGGCGTGATCTACCCGTATTTGGTCAATCAGCTAAAAACCTTAATGGAGAAACAAAAATGCAACACTCATATGTAATCAAACCTAAAGCATCCCGCACATTTGTTGCATCCCACAAGTTATTTATTTTATGTTTTGGTTTGTTGTTGTGCGGCACAGTTCATGCTGCCGACACGGTCACGGTTAGTTCCGGCGTAGACTACAGCACGGGTGATTATGGGCGGGTGGATAACACCAATATGCTGGTTGTACCCTTCAGTGTCCGCTACAGAACAGATGTTTGGACATACAAGTTGGCGACGGCTCATTTGTATATTGAGGAGGGGGCGGGCGGGGTTTTAATTGGTGGAGATTTTATTACCAACAAAACGGGACAAAATAATGTGAGCGGCATGGGCGATCTTATTGCGAGCGCCCAATACAGGTTTGACACCATGACAAATTTGGATACAGATTTTAACCTGACCGGAAAAGTAAAGCTGGCCACAGCAGATGAGACTAAAGGCTTAGGAACTGGCTCGAATGATTACACGGTTGAGTTAGGTGTATACCAACCACTTATTAATAACGTGGACATGTTTGGTAGCCTAGGGTATCGCATCAAGGGCGACTTGCCGCAAACCAAACTTAATAACGTGTGGCTGGGATCAGTCGGTTTGTCGTTCCCGTGGGATGGGGATACGGAATTTGGCTTGATTTATGACTTCCGTCAGCCCACGTCTGCACGCGTACCCGCTATTAGCGAAGTCAGTTCTTACTGGGATTGGAGAATAGACTCAAGCTGGTCATTAAATACCTACACGGTTTTTGGTCTGTCTGATGCCAGTCCAAATTTTGGGGTGGGCACACAGATTTCATATAGCTATTAATTTGTGGTGTCGATTTTTAGGCTTTTGCTAACGAAGTATTCAGAGTCTTTGTCAGAAAAAATCCACGTATAGAGTTTATTTCGATACTGTCAAACAGCGTGCAAAACTTTCCAGATTAGGGGTGGAAACGGCGTCCAATAGTTTCCACCTCAGTGTGTCACCCTCCGGCGTTTTAGCCGGAGGTATCTGGAGTGTTTTATATGGACATCATTTACGAAATTCGCAGGCGGCATTTAGTACAAAAACAAACGGTCACGGCAATTGCGCGAGGCATGGGACTCTCCCGCCCAACGGTTCGCAAGCATCTCAACACCGTTGAAGAGCCCAAGTATGGA
>CANJMS010000073.1 GCA_947475825.1 Nitrosomonadales bacterium | reverse complement strand
GAGCAGGGTAAACCGGTACAAGGCATCGAGTTGACGCGCTTTAGCTATCAGGCCAACAGCTGGAACAAACCACGTTGGGTGGTCGGCATACGGCAACACATCGAGCAACGTGCCGCCCCCAAGGGCAAGACGTTGAACCTATTTGCCGATGATCCGGTGATGGGCAAGTGGCGGTTTTCTGCGCTGGTGACCGATTTGGATTTGCCGGCAACAGTCATCTGGCGCACCTATCGAGGGCGCGCCGATTGCGAGAATCGGATTAAAGAACTGAAATATGATTTTGCCGCTGACAGCTTCAATATGAAGGATTTCTGGGCCACTGAGGCGACGCTCAACACGGTGATGCTGGCCTATAACCTGATGAGTTTATTGCGACAGGTGTTGCTCAAAACCAGCGCGGTAAAACATTCTTCCAGCACCGTGCAACATACGCTGCAAACCCTGCGCTACAAATTGTTTGCCAAGGCGGCTTACATCACCACCGAAAGTCGAAAGCCCATCTTGAATCTGGCTTTGACAATGCAACAACGGGTATGGATGCAAGGCTTGTGGGATGCCGCAAAAATATTCGACTTGCCAGCCAAATTTACGCCAATTTATTCGCCTTGATGAGGCTCTAATGGAAAATCTCGGTTAAAATATAGCTTGGCAAATAAAAACGGCAGGCTTAGAGCCTGCCGTTTTTATTTGGCTGATAAAGTTTAGTCTCTGATTGCTTCGACTTCAAATACCAGCTTAATATCGTCGCCCACTGCTGGCACGCCATACTTCATGCCAAAGTCAGAACGTTTGATCTGCGTGTTGACATCTGCGCCACATACAAATTTCTTCTTGGTTGGATCCATAGGATGCAAGCCGCAATTAAAAGCGCTAATGTTCAGTTTAACTGGCTTGCTCACGCCTAACAGTGTCAAATTGCCTTCTACGCTTGCAGGTTTATCACCCTCGAATTTAATGGCAGTCGATTTAAATGTAATCGATGGATATTCAGCCGCGTTAAAAAAATCAGGGGAGCGCAGATGTTCATCACGCTTAGCATGGCCTGTGTTGACTGAAGCTGACTTAACGCTGAACTCTAAGGTTCCTTTTTTGGCCGCGCTATCCAACGTGACCTTGCCGCTGCTCGCGTCAAATCGTCCTTGCATGGTAGAAAAGCCAAGGTGGTTTACACTAAAGTGCGGAAAGGTGTGATCGGGATCAATGGTGAAAGAGTCTGCCGCTTGGGTACTTAACGGAAGGCTACTGGCAATAAGTAAAGCAAATAATGAGCAACGTTTCATAGTGGTATAACTCCGTAATTTAAAATTTAAAATGGTGGCATGCCATTAACACGCCAACTTAGATACACAGCCACTGCCGCACAACTTAGCGTGGCGACGGTGAACAGTGTGCTTTGTAACCAAACCGCATATTTCTCGGAAACTGGCAGTTGGGTCATGATCGGAATAAGTGCTAATACTGGCAGAGAGTACCAAGGCAGTTGAGAGGCCAATACACCGACACATCCCAGCAGGCCGACTATCAGCGACAGCGGCAGCGTGAGACTGCGACCCGCAGGCAGAGGGCGATTGGTTAGCGACATGATGACCAAATAGGCGCTGGCCGCCGAGCCAAGTGCCAAGCCTAGCTGCCCAAGAAAGGCCGATGCACCAATTAATGTGGCGATACCTGTCCCGAAACCAAGCGCCATGCCTGCGCTGGCTGCTCGTATGGGTGATTGCTGTAAAGTGTCCATCCAATAGATTAACCAGCCAACATATGCGGCACACCCCGCACCCCAGAGCAACATATTTTGTAATTCCTGCTGTTGTAGGATGCGCTGTACAGTCCATATCGCTGCTACGCCGCCGGCAATTGCCAGCATCAGACGCATGCCTCTTAAATTAATGAACGGAATGGCGATCAGGGTAGAGACGGCACACAACAATATAATTTTGCGGTTTGAGGTAAGCGGAGAGAAGGAAAAATCGCTGATGATGTATACCGTCGCGGCGTATCCGGCAACAATTGCTAAGCCGCTTAGTCGCACCCGTCGCAATAATTCTGCCACCAGCAGTGCAACCATAAATGGAATGATACCGCTCTGCACTGCGGGATGATCCAACCATTGTTGTACAGATATATCCACTTATTTTTCTCCGTTACTGGTTTGATTGATTTTAGGAATTGTTCGATTTTTGATTCACACAGGCAGCAATCACAGCATGCCGCAGTTTCTGCAAATCGCGGGTTAACTTATCCAGATTGGACTGGGAAAAATTAGTAAATATGCGATCACAATGTTTGATATGTGCAGGAAAGGTGCGTGTGAAAAGGGCTTCACCTGTTCGCGTTAATTGGATAATTTGACTGCGAGCATCACTTGGCGAAGGTATGCGACTAATAAATTTTTTTGCTTCGAGACGGTTAATCACCCCAGTAAGCGTACCTTTGGTGATCAAAGTTTTCTGACCTAGCTCTTTGCAGCTCATGCCGCTGGTGTTGCCGAGCGTGGCAATGATGTCAAACTGAGAAGGGGTCAGCCCTAAGGTGCGAATATGAGCCGCCGAGTAGGAGCCGATTTCCTGATAAGTTCTGGCAATCTCGCGTAAGGCAGGAAGAAAAGTTTTTCCGTGCATGATGTTTTTCCGTGCATGATATATAAAATTAAGTGTGTTGGTTTCGGCGCATTACATTATGCTACTAGTTAGTACTAAATGCAATATTTTCATTGAATCTGGTTTGCAGGAAATAGCAGGCAACTTATGGCGTCAAAAATGTCCCAATACGCGGATGGTGTAAGGCAGGTTCTTGAAATTTTAATAAACTGCACCATATGCAGTGACAGCGTGTATAGAAGTGATAAACTGCGCGCCGTTTTAATTTATTGTTGAGCGTTGTTTAATGGAGGTGAGGGCATGAAACGAATTTTCTTGTTTGTTTTGACAAACGTGGCAGTGCTTTTAGTAATCAGTATTACCTTGCGTATTTTGGGTGTGGATACGATGCTGAACCAAAGTGGAGGCATTGATTTTCAATCATTGCTAATCATGTCCACAGTGATGGGTTTTGCGGGTTCGTTTATTTCACTACTTTTGTCGAAGTGGTCAGCCAAACGCATGGTCGGCGCACATATAATCACTAGCCCGACGGATCCAACCGAGCGCTGGGTACTGGAAACGGTGCGCCGTCAGGCACAGGCAGCGGGCATAGGGATGCCGGAAGTGGCTGTGTATGACGCACCGGATGTGAATGCTTTCGCGACTGGCTGGAATCGCAACAACGCGCTGGTGGCAGTCAGCACTGGTCTGTTACACGCCATGAGCCGCGATGAGGCTGAAGCCGTCCTGGCGCATGAAATTAGCCATGTAGCTAATGGTGACATGGTTACTTTGGCTTTGATTCAAGGGGTGGTGAATACTTTTGTGATTTTCTTCTCCCGCATCATTGGTCATCTGGTTGACCGTGTCGTGTTCAAAACAGAGCGTGGTCAAGGCCCGGCTTTTTTCATCACCAGCATTATCGCGCAACTGGTTCTAGGTGTTTTGGCCAGCATCATTGTGATGTGGTTTTCACGGCAACGTGAATTCCGTGCAGATGCCGGAGGTGCAAAGCTTGCGGGTCGTGGGAAAATGATTGCCGCGTTGGAAAAGCTAAAAGTTAATCATGAACAAGCGACGTTACCCAAGCAAATTGCCGCGTTTGGCATTTCCGGCGATGGGAAGTTGATGTCTCTTTTTAGAACGCATCCTCCCTTGGAGGAGCGCATACAGGCACTACGTTCAGGAAATTAAACATAGCGACATAAAACTACTGCACGAATGAATGGCTGTGTTGCACGGTGCTCGGAGTCCTCATGTACGTCTATGTACACTCCGGCTCCTGTGCGCCGCACGCCTTGCCCTTCATCCGCTCGCTACGATTTATGACGCTATGTATAATAAGCGGTTGCCAGAAAATAGGGCTTGCCTAAACGCAAGCCCTTTTTTAGTTGTTGCTACTAAAAATCTTCATCTTCAAATTTCACACGAGGGGGGGTTCCATCATGTACTTGGCTAATGCGTCGTTGTAAATACGCATCGCGGAGAAAGGAGTAGCGGTCTAGTGCCGCTGTATCCAGAAGCTTTTCCTGAGCGATCAATCCAGCACGGATGTTTATTTTATCCAGCACATATAATTGATTGCGTGTGGGAATGTCTTGAATATGGTTACCAGGGTTAGATATTGTATCTGCATACAGCCCCACGCTGTCACGCAATGCACTGGGACCGAAGATTGGCAACATAATATACGGACCATTGCCTACGCCCCAGAAGCCCAACGTTTGACCAAAATCTTCCCTGTGTTTTTCCAGCCCGTCGGCCACATTGAACAAACCCAATACCCCAAAAGTTGAATTAAAAAGAACGCGGCTACCATCAGAAGCGGCTTGGGAAAATTTAAATTGCAGCAGATCATTTGCTGTTGTGACAACGTCTTCAAGGTTAGAGAAGAAATTCGTCACCATGAGCTTTGCAAATTCTGGCACCACGGCGTTATAACCCTTAGCGACAGGTTTGAGCACGGCTCGGTCAGCAACTTCATTGAACTGGTAAACTTTGCGATTCAACGATTCGAGTGGATCTTGAATGTGGGTTGGATTTGCAGCGCATCCAGTTAAGGTCAGGCTGGCAAGCAATAGGTAAAATTTCATAATGTGATCACAGTAAAAGTGGGTAGAGCGGCTGTGCCAATTTAGCAGTGCAGGGCTAGCTAAGTGAAAAATTTGGTAGATTATAGGTGCGCCATGCTAACACGGTAAAGTGAAGGATCGTATAGGCTGTGTCTTTCGCCAATACATATTGCACTGATGGACAGGTTGCTGAAGACGGGTGCTGGCTAGTTTCCGCTTCACCACAAAATATCTAATTGCTTACAAATTTTGCTATTGGCTGCACCTAACTACAATTTCATATTGATCTCAGCTTCAGTCTGTAAATCTTAGGCAGCATCATGGCCTGGTTCGCTGTAAAATTGCGCTTCCATTTTTTCCGAAATTAAATCATGCGTGTTTCACAATTTTACATTTCCACCCAGAAAGAAGCGCCCGTAGAAGCTGAGTTAATTAGCCATCGTCTGATGTTACGTGCGGGATATATTAAGAAATTGGCCAGTGGTTTGTATACCTGGATGCCACTAGGTTTGCGTGTGTTGCGCAAAGTGGAGGCCGTGGTGCGGGAGGAGATGAATAAAAGCGGCGGGATGGAGTTGCTGATGCCAGTGGTGCAGCCTGCCCAGTTGTGGCAAGAGACTGGGCGCTGGGAAGTGTTCGGCCCGCAGATGTTAAAAATAAAAGATCGGCACGAGAATGATTTCTGCTTTGGCCCGACGCACGAGGAGGTCATTACCGATATTGCGCGACGCGAAATAAAAAGTTATCGGCAGTTGCCGATCAATTTTTATCAGATACAAACCAAATTCCGCGATGAAGTTCGACCACGTTTTGGTGTGATGCGCGCGCGTGAATTTTTAATGAAGGATGCGTATTCTTTCCACGCCAATTTTGAAAGTCTGGAGCAAACCTATCGCGTGATGTATGAAACTTACAGTCGCATTTTTACCCGTCTTGGATTGAAATATCGAGCAGTGGCGGCTGACACGGGCGCGATTGGTGGCAGTGGTTCGCATGAATTTCATGTGTTGGCCGATTCGGGGGAGGATGGATTGGCGTTTTGCCCAACATCTGATTACGCGGCTAATGTCGAGTTGGCAGAAGCGGTAGCACCTGCTGTATCACGCGCCGCTACAACACAAACCATACAAAAGGTTGTCACGCCCGGGCAAAAAAGTATCGAGGAGGTGGCAGCGTTTTTAAATGCGACTCCGCAACAGATTTTAAAATGTATTGCGGTAATAGACGAGGCAGGCGGCTTTGCCCTGCTGTTGTTACGCGGTGATCACATCTTGAATGAAATTAAAGCAAGTAAAATTGCTCCGTTGGGCAATTTTCGTTTCGCAACTGAAGAAGAAATTGAAAAAAATATGGGGTGTCGTGCCGGTTATATCGGGCCAGTGAATTCTCGTATAAGTATGTTTGCAGATCATGCCACTGCTGCCATGACTGATTTTGTTTGTGGCGCAAATGAGAATGGACATCACTATACGGGGGTCAATATTGGGATTGATTTTCAACTAAGCGACAAAGATTTTCACGACATCCGCAACGTCGTCGCGGGCGACCCCTCACCTGACGGAAAAGGTACGCTGGAACTCTGTCGCGGCATAGAAGTCGGTCACATATTTCAGTTACGTACTAAATATTCGAATGCGCTGGGTGCGACTTTTCAGGATGAGCAAGGCAAGCCGCAAGAAATGGAAATGGGTTGTTATGGGATCGGTGTATCGCGCATAGTTGCGGCGGCGATTGAACAGAATTATGATGAGCGTGGCATTACGTTGCCACAGGCGATAGCTCCGTTTCAAATTGCGCTGGCTCCCATCGGCAGCAAAAAAAGTGAATTGGTAAGCGCAGCCACCGAGCAGCTTTATGCGGAATTATGCGCCGCAGGAGTTGAGGTATTGCTAGATGATCGCAACGAGCGTCCCGGCATTATGTTTGCAGACTTAGAGCTGATCGGCATACCGCATCGCATTGTGATTGGCGAGCGCGGCTTAAAAGAAAATCAAGTGGAATATCAGGGAAGAAAAGATTCTGCAGCGCAGCTGGTTCCCTTGTCAGATTTATTGAAATTTGTACAATTAAAGCTATCTGCTGATTGAAGGATGGTTGAAGGAATGATACCACGACACATCAACAAATTTTTTATTGCCTCCCTGCTTGCCCCGTTTCTTATAGGCTGGCAGGGCATCAGCGTTGTCCATGCGGGCGCGCAGATGTATCAGCCCTTATCAGCCAGCGTGCGGTCTGCATTGCGTCACTCTGTCTCTGATCAAGGCACAATTAAATCAGCGTTTACCTTGCAGGTGCAAGAGGCGCAGTGGGTGCAGGGCATGTCGCAGCGTTTTGGCATTGAGAAACGTATCCCTGATGCAAATATGCGCGAGGATTTTCTTAAAATGGTGCACTACGAAGCTACACGCGCAGGGCTTGATCCGCGCTTGGTGCTGGGATTGATTAAGGTTGAAAGTGGTTTCAAAAAATATGCGGTGTCGCGTGCGGGAGCGCGAGGGTTTATGCAAGTTATGCCGTTTTGGGTGGGATTAATCGGCACACCCACAGACAATCTCTTCCATCCGAATATAAATGTACGATACGGCTGCACGATCTTGCGCCATTATTTGGATATGGAGAAGGGCGATCTATATCGCGCCTTGGGGCGCTATAACGGCAGCTTGGGTAAACCTGAGTACCCTAATTTAGTTAACGCCGCGTGGCAAAAAAATTAAGCGCATTGCGGCAATTATCTATTTGTTATTTGTTTGATTTATTGTCCTGAGCAGCAGAATGTTCGGTGTGAGCGGGATGCTCGCCTTTGGCAAAAAGCTGACTCAATGTAACATCGGCCTTACCTCTGGAATAGTCTCTGAGATTCATCAACCATGCTTTTACCTCAGCATCGCCATGATTATCTGTGAGTATATCGGGGTTAAAAACAAACAAGCCATATAGCTCGCTGGCTCTGATGTGTTCTGCATCACGGATCAACGCCCAGCCGTTTCCTGTTAATTTTCGCACGATATTCGCGAGTGCTAATTTGTCCAGAACTCTCTCCACAGAATCAAACCCGATATGCAATTTTTTGGAGAAAACGGGCAGTGATTGCACGTTGCTATTGTGCATCCCAGCAACCATCATTTTGAGTATACATATCGCATAATACAGTTGCTCGGCAGGTTGAATTTCTTTATCGGAATCACTACGCCAATGTGATAGCGATGAGGCGATCACCGCGCCAACCAGTACCGTTAGCCAGGATAAATATATCCAAAATAAAAATATCGGCACGCTGGCAAATGCGCCGTATACCAATTTGTAAGTGGGGAAATTGGTGATGTAAAAGGCGAAGGCACGATTCATCATTTCAAATGCCAATGAGCCAATCATTCCGCCGATAAACGCATGGCGATAAGGCACATATCGATTGGGCACGATACGGTACAGCAAAGTAAATGCAAGTGTGGTCAAAATTAATGGCGCAACGCCCAGCATAGTCAGGCCAAACGCTGGGATCTGTTTGCCGTATCCAACGGAAAGCGAAGTTAGCCATGAGGTGATAGACAGGCTGCCACCAATAAACATCGGCCCTAAAGTCAGTACCGCCCAATAAATTAAAATACGCTGCACGGGTCGCCGCGCACGCGACACGCGCCATATCATATTGAAAGAATTGTCTATGGTGAGCATCATGAACATGGCAGTAAAAATCAAAAAACCGATGCCTACAGCGGTGAGCTTGGCCGCACTTTCGGCAAACTGTTCCATGTAACGTGAAATTATTTTGCCGCCAGTTTCCGGCATCATGTTAGTCAGGATGAAATTTTTGATAAGACTGGAAAATTCAGAGAACACTGGAAATGCTGAGAACAATGTGAGCGCAATAGTAACCAACGGCACTAGCGACAGCAGTGTGGTGAAAGTTAAGCTGGCTGCAATTTCCAGGCAGCGATCCTGATTGAATCGTGTTATCAGGAAGCGCAAAAAGCGCAGGAAATGCATGGAATTTATTTTTTTCACGGCTAAAGAATTTTCAGCTAAAAATTTTGCGTAGGAAAGGAACTGAAATACAATATGCACATGATACCCGACTTGACATCAGGTAAAAAACTATCACCTAACATAATGGCTGCTAAAGAAAACTCCGCGCATGACAATACTGCCAAAGAAATTTTAGTTCTGTATTACAGCCAGCACGGTGCGGTGAGGCAGATGGCGCAATTAATTGCACGTGGCGTGGAATCAGTGCCAGGCGTACAAGCGCGGCTACGCACCGTACCAAAGGTTTCTACTGTTGCTGAATCGGTTGCGCCGGAAATTCCAGAGACGGGTGCACCCTACGCCACGCATGTAGATTTACAGGAATGCATAGCCATTGCAATGGGTAGTCCGGCGCGATTTGGCAATATGGCCGCCGCTATGAAATATTTCTGGGATAGCACCAGTCCGCTGTGGATTCAACATACTTTAGTTGGCAAACCTGCTGCGCTGTTCACCTCGTCTGGCACCATGCATGGCGGACAAGAAAGTGCATTGCTTTCCATGATGCTACCGCTGCTGCACCACGGCATGGTGATTGTCGGCCTGCCCTACTCTGAGCCGGAACTTCTCACCACCCAGCAAGGTGGCACACCTTATGGAGCTAGCCATGTTGCGGGGCTTGCCAACGATCAAGCTATTACTGAGGCAGAGAAAAAATTATGTATTGCACTGGGCAAACGCCTTGCTCATGTAGCATTAAAACTGGCAACGTAACATTGTTACAATTTTTTAATTTAGAGAAATCAGCTAAATTAAATCAAATGACACGCCGCCCCTTCCCTGCTATGTGGAGACTTGAAGAGATAGGCGGCGTGGGACAATCTGGATTGAAACTAATTCGTAGCAGAATTTAAATCTTTTAATTCCGATACAGCCTCATCAGCTGCTTTGAATTGGATTAACGAGCGATAACGGCTGACGTTTTGCCTTAGATGATCCGGAAAAAATTGATATCGATAATAGGTAACTTTGCCAGCCTGAACTTCAATTGACTCATAGCCCTCACGCGCATGATGCGCCGGATAAACTTGTAAAGTATACCTTCCTGGCGGAATTCTTAAATGCAAAAATGACGCATTGTAAAGTGCCCCCACTTTTTTCCCATTTAGTACAACTTCATATTCCCCATTTTCCCTAGCCGTACCAGTAGAATTCTTGGTTTGATAAAGATAGAGATCGCCATATTTAGCATCCAGCGGAGCAACTCCAGCGAACTTTTCGCCCGGAGAAGATGCACACGCGCTGAGTAATAATACAAAGGATGCTCCTAGCACAGCACCTATCCATTTATATGATGAGTTTTCAACTAAATTCTCTACTGGGGTCATGCTTCCTCCTGAAATTCCATGTGATGATTCCGAATCGAATGGTTACATCTGTGAGTAGAGCCTCGATATACGCACACTCAAGCCATTTGCCAACCCTATCTCATTGATTTCAGTTTGCCGAAAACAGCTTAATTTCGAGCTTGTCTGGATATCATCACGCGTAAAATAGAACCACGCGCAAACGAGAATTGTAATCGCTTGTAAATTATACGCGGATTCAAGTTTGAAGTGCAACAGCCCGCCTTTTCCAATATGAAATAATGGAATGGACGCCCACTTCCTAATACGGCATCTAAGTGCCAAAGTAGTGGTTGTTTTACTACCACTAACCATAGAAAGGGGCATCCGAAATGAAGATTACTACGATAGGCATCGATTTGGCAAAAGCAGTATT
>CANJMS010000072.1 GCA_947475825.1 Nitrosomonadales bacterium | reverse complement strand
ACCAATTCCTTTGCGATGCAGCCGCACGACCTGCTTGCGTCTCTCGTGCAACCGCTCCAATGTCTGAAATCTAGCATCTTCTTTGTCCATGCGTATCGGACTGAAATGCGCGACAAAAGTTCAAACTTCATCGTGCCGAGTCTATAGATTATCTGGGACTGGAAAGCTGCTCTGAATCGCTTTACTATCCAGTTCGAGGAACGGATCCCGCAGCATTAAACGAATTCCAGTTTACACAAAATTTAGGATACCTCTATTTTTTATCCAGCGGGGAGCGTGCAAACGACCCTGCGCAATTACCCCTTAAGACAAAAAAGTGAAATAACTATTCTCCAGAATCGATTCTTCTGAGTAGTTAAATATGATTACATAGTAATTCATGGGTCAGTCAAGCATATAATTACCGAAATTTTATTTAAACTCAGTTTTACAAAAATGCAGCTTTGTTAAATTGCTTAATGTATTGGGCCATCATGAAAAGAATAGTGATACTTATCTCGGGGCGCGGCAGCAATATGCAGGCACTGCTTAAAGCCAAATTATCTTGCCGTATTGTGGCGGTCATCAGCAATCGCGCCGATGCGCCAGGCTTGGCGATTGCCAGACAGTATGGTGTGCCGACCACCGTTGTGTCGCACACCGACTTCGCAGATCGCGAAACGTTTGATGCTGCACTCGCCACTTGCATAGATCAATACAGACCTGACCTCATCGCACTGGCAGGCTTTATGCGCATCCTTACCCCTGCATTTGTGGCGCGCTATCTGGGTTGCTTAATAAACATTCATCCTTCCTTGCTGCCTGCTTATGGTGGCCTTGATACGCACGCACGGGCATTGCGTGATGGTGTAAAAATTCATGGCTGCACAGTACATTTCGTTACCAACGATTTGGATCGCGGCCCGATCATCATTCAAGCTGCCGTGTCCGTATTGATGCACGACACTTCGACAACCCTCGCCGCGCGCGTGTTGCTGCAAGAGCATCGCATCTACGCGCAGGCCATACACTGGTTTTGCGAAGATTTTCTGAGTCTGACTGTTGATGGGCGAGTGTTGCTGCATCGCGTGAAACAGCCAGGTTGCGCGCTCATCTCCCCTAGCCTGTATTGATTCATGATCAAAAAATTAATGCATGTGCATTTGAGCAACATTATGTACGCCAGACTTTATCTCACTCGAGGGCGAAATATTTTTTGGCTGCTGACCAGTCTTGCTTCAACTACGCCGCTGGCTGCCCCACCCGCCCCACCCGCAACACCCATACCTATAGAAAATTTACCAGCAGTTAATCCTGCTAATAATAAATTAGCTCAAGTACCCGTTTCACCGCCTTTGTATTTTACAAACATTTATTCCGTGCAGGCGCAATATCATGTGCTGTTTCAGGGCTTAAAAATTGTCACTATGACCGAGAACTTTACCCGCAATCAAAATACCTATCACATCGAAAATCACAGTGTCGCTACAGGCTTTGCTGCCATGCTCAAGCCTGAGAAAATTCACACAGTCAGCACCGGCATTGTCACCGCAAACGGCTTGCGCCCCACAGCATATAGCCAGACTCGAAAACTCGATCCTCAGCGCAATGTATATGCTGATTTTAATTGGGACGCTCAAACCGTCATGCTAAAAGACAAATCCGGCACGCTCACCGTGCCATTGCCCGCAGGTACGCAGGACAGGCTCAGCTCCATGTATCAATTTCTCCATTTATCGCTGAAAGAGGCGACCACACATACTTTCAGTATGACTAATGGCAATAAGATTACAGATTATGTTTATAACATTATGCCCAACCAAAGCGTGACGACACCACTGGGCACCTTTGTGGCAACGTATTTAAGCAGTCTGCCGCAAAATAATTCCAGGCGATCCGAAATTTGGATCGTGCCCGAACATGGAAATTTTCCATACAAAATGATTTTGACCGATTCAGATGGCAAAAAATTTACTCAAGTTTTAACCAAACTCAAAATTACACCGCATTAAATTTAACATTTCAATTTCCAACATAAAGGGGGCATACGGTGGCAAGGATGAGACAACAGTGCGTGGTTGTTACCGATGCATCGGTTTTTACAACCACGGTCTACCCCTGACAACTCCGCATGGGCTTGAGCCCATAGCGGATTGCGTACTTTTAGTGCTTGCAGGTGAAGGCAGTACAATTGAGTGCGACTATAATCAACGATTTCCCCCCTTGCGAACTGAGTCAAATGGCTAGTGGTTATATCAGTTATTTCATCAGGAGCCGAAAACGCAGCCAACACAGTGATTGTTTTTATCAAGAATTGGAACAACCCTTACCGCGACTACACTTACATGCTACTTACCGAATATCGGCTTGACCTCGTCACCCACGCATTGCGACTGGTGTTGCCACTCGAACATCCTGCCGACAGCACGCTGCGGTATTTTTTTCAGCAGGAGCGCATCGGTTCCAACGAGCGTGCCTTGGTTGCTGAAACTATGTTTGGCGTGCTGCGCCACCTTTTATTTTTGGAACATGCCTGCACGTTGAATAATCCTGCCGGAGAATCTTCTGCGGGTGCGACACCGCGTCGCGTCGTGCTGGCCTACTGGACAAAATTCAGCGGCTATAATTTGCGCGAAATCACACCGTTGCTTAAACGCGATGAGGCGGACTGGTTAAAGCAAGTCAAAGGCATCAACATTGCCGAATTGTCGTTGGCTATTCAAGCCGAGTTGCCGCAATGGGTGATTGATCATTTGCGTGCAGGATATGCCCCCAATAGCAAAACTGTTGGCGATGAAACCATTAGTGACGAAATTATTCTGGAATTAGGGCGCTCCATGCAACAGCCCGCTGCGTTGGATATACGAGTCAACACCCATCTTGCCAATCGCGATGAAGTTTTACAACTTATGCTGGACGAGGGCATGCACGCACAAGCTACGCCCTATTCACCCATTGGCATACGCTTGAAAGACAAACCCTCACTCACCCGCCACCCGCTTTTTCTCAGCGGAAAAATTGAAGTGCAGGACGAAGGCAGTCAGTTACTCGGCTTTTTACTCGCGCCTAAACGCAATGACATGGTAGTGGATTTTTGCGCTGGCTCTGGCGGTAAAACGCTGATGCTGGGCGCGATGATGAATTCTCAGGGACGAATTTATGCGTGGGATACTTCCGAAAAACGACTCGCTAATCTCAAGCCGCGCTTGAAAAGATCCGGCTTGTCTAATTTGCATCCTCAATTAATCGCGCATGAGAATGACACCAAGGTAAAACGGCTGGCTGGAAAAATTGATCGCGTGTTAATTGATTCGCCGTGTAGTGGCTTAGGGACACTGCGCCGCAACCCCGATATTAAATTTCGTCAATCGCCACAGAGCGTGATTGAACTCACATACAAGCAAGCCGCTATATTGGCTGCTGCCAGCAAGCTGCTCAAAGTGGGGGGGCGTTTGGTTTATGCGACCTGTAGTTTTTTACCGCAAGAAAATCAGGCCATCGTGGAAACATTTTTGGCACAACACCCGGACTTTATTTTGCGCCCTGCTGGCGAGCTACTGGCGCAGCAAAAAATTCCGCTAAAGGCTGGCGACTACTTGCAACTTTCACCGCAGATGCACAACACCGATGGATTTTTTGCCGCCGTGCTGGAACGGCAAAAAATAATGTAATCATTCGGGCTTTAACTTAAGTTTAAAGTCAGCCATATAAAATTTATCTAAGTGTAAAATTTCTCTAGGTGTAAAAATCATGCTCGACTTTACCGAATACGCTAAGATTTTTATCAGCCTGTTTGCGATTCTTGATCCGATCGGCATCATTCCGATCATCGTCCTGCTCACCGCAGGTATGAGCGACCAAAAGCGCGCTCAAGTGGGCCGTATTGCATCCCTCGCAGTTTGTGGAATATTGCTGGTCGCATTGTTAATCGGGCAACCGTTGCTCGAATTTTTTGGCATTAGCATCCATTCATTTCGCGTAGCAGGGGGTATTTTGCTGATGGTGTTGGCCTTCAAAATGTTGAGTGGTAATTTTCGAGAATCGGTGCAGACTTTAGATGATTTTACCAGTAGCCGGAGCAGTCCTGTACATGCCATCGTGCCGCTATCCACGCCATTACTGGCAGGTCCTGGCTCAATCAGTGCCGTGATATTGGTCGCCAACAAGGCGCGGGGGATTGAACATTATTTAATCATGGGACTGGAAATTATTTTGCTTAGCTTAACCGTTTGGCTGACCTTTTTAATTGCACCGTGGGTGGCGCGCAGCTTGGGGAAAATCGGCATTGATGTATTCACCCGACTGATGGGATTAATATTGGTAGCCATTTCGGTAGAATTTATTGCTGGAGGAATAAAGGGTTTGTTTCCGGCATTGAATTAAATTTCATTTTCTAATTGCAATTTTCTGGGGTACTCCATCAATCTGCAATTGGCTGTCCCACTACTGGATTAACCAGATAATCATATGAGTGGTGGTTATTGAGCCCATTTTTGTTTCTAAAAAAATTGTATATACCGTGGTTGTGATCTTCGATTAATTGCAGCAATTTCAGATCAAGCATTGCTTTAAAGCTGAGACTAAAAATTCCATTCAGCGCAGCAAGTCCCCCTCGGCGGCAACGTTTATCCTCTTGCGCATGTTGATAGGATATTTTCTCGAACCTGCGCTCTGCCAACCCAATAATCTGGGCTGGATGTACGGCATATCGAGCAGGTTGCCCAACGTCATAAAATTTACCTTGCCCGAAATGACTTGGCCACTACATTTCTTTAGATTGGAGTGATTGTCAGATCAGGGTTGCTGATTGGGTGATTGTGTTTCTATTTGAACCAGCGGCTCGTTATCTTCTGCCGTGTAAACTTCACGCGGGCGGGAACGACGGCGTGAGCCATGTGGCGATGCAGCTTCTTTAGGCGGCGCGAGGGTGACCAGTTTTTCAGGGCTGGTTTCAATCTGCACCAGACTGATGGCACGGTCGTTGTCAATGAACGATGTAACGGTATTGGTTGCCATGGCATTGGATACGTTTGGTGGCTGTGGTGCAGCACTCGAAGCGGAAGCCTCTATTGAAGTGGATGCTTCAAATAATTCAGTATGTTCTGGCAATTTTTTAGCATGCCCTTCATTGGAGTAGGGGGCATTTTCCTTACCCTGCATCTCTTCATTGGCTGCTTGCGCCGTAGCCTGCTGGTTGCGCCGACCACGTACGCGTTGACCACTACGCCGACCGCGCTTGCGTCCGCCATGCGCTGCACCTTCACTAGATATTGCATCTGTGGCGGCCAGTAGTACGCTTTCATTGTCCCCTTGTGGGGCTGCGCTGGATTTATCCAGTGGCAAATGGTCGTGATCGATAATATCCAGCGGTAAGCTTTCCAGCGCCAAATCAGTGGGGGCTAATTCATTGTCCCCTTGTGGGGCATTTTGGTTAGCCAAATTCGGACTCGCGTTATTCGCCACAGGTTTGTGTTTCGGCACAGTGCGCTCTTGTTTAGCTTGTGCCGGGCGTGGCGGACGATCAGTACGTGGCTCGTCTGTTTTTGCAGCGCTAGGAGCAGACCTGTCATGTTGTTGATCGGTGCGCGGGGCTGCATCCTCACGTGGACGGCGCGGTTTATTGCGCTGCCTGTTGTTATCTCGACTTCCCTCTGGGCGACCACCTTCGCCACCTTGTCCTTCGATACGCGGTTCACGATGCGGACGATGTTGCTCACGCGGTGATGCGGCTGCTTGTGGACGCGCAGAAGTAGCGGTGTCCGTGCTCGGAATCAGCCAGCCAAATAATTTATTGAAAATAGAAGGCGGTGCGGCTTCAACCTTGGCTGCACGCATCGGGGCAGGTTGATCGGGAGTGATGCCCTGCACCACAGCCAGCGCGCGTGCTGGTTGTGGCTTGGCATCTTGTGTTGCGCTGGCACTCTTGCTTTCTTCCTGAGAGGAAACCAATTTATAGCTGGCTAATTGCGTGTCAGCCGTCAAATCGTCCGCACGCAAACGGGTGACAGTGTAGTGCGGGGTTTCCAAATTCAAATTAGGAATAAGCATGATGCTAACTTTTAACCGCGATTCAACTTGATGAATTTCAGTGCGCTTTTCGTTCAGCAGAAACGTGGCGACATCAATTGGTAATTGCACATGAATGGCTGCGCTGTGTTCTTTCATCGCTTCTTCCTGAATAATACGCAGGATGTGCAAGGCAGAAGATTCGATGCCTCGGATATGCCCGATTCCATTGCAGCGCGGACAAGTGCTGTGATTGGATTCTTCCAGGCTGGGTTGTAAACGTTGACGCGACAGTTCTAACAGCCCAAAGCGCGAAATTTTGCTGGTTTGGATGCGCGCGCGATCATGATGCATGGCATCGCGCAATCGGTTTTCGACCTCACGCTGATTGCGCGTTATTTCCATGTCAATAAAATCGATGACGATCAAGCCACCCAGATCGCGCAGCCGCATTTGACGGGCGATTTCCTCTGCTGCTTCGAGGTTGGTATTGAGCGCGGTGGTTTCAATGTCTCCCCCGCGTGTGGCGCGGGCCGAGTTCACGTCAATCGCCGTCAGTGCTTCGGTATGATCGATAACAATCGCGCCACCCGAAGGCAGGTTGATCTGGCGCGCGTGCGCCGATTCAATTTGATGCTCGATTTGAAAGCGTGAAAATAGCGGAACGTCGTCAAGGTAACGCTTGATGCAATGCACATTGTTAGGCATAACGGTGCTCATAAAAGCACGCGCCTGCTGGTAGATGTCATCGGTGTCGACTAGGATTTCGCCGATTTCTGGATGGAAATAATCACGGATGGCGCGCACCACCAAACTGCTTTCCAGATAAATCAGCGACGGTGCTTTTTCTGTTTTAGACGCATTGTGAATCGCATCCCACAATTGCTTGAGATAATTCAGATCCCATTGCAGCTCCGCCAAGTCGCGCCCTATGCCAGCTGTTCTGGCAATAATGCTAGCTCCTTGCGGCACTTCAAGCTGCGCCAGCACATCTCGCAATTCGTTGCGATCTGCACCCTCTATGCGGCGCGATACGCCACCACCACTGGGATTGTTCGGCATGAAGACAATGTAGCGACCCGCCAGACTGATGTATGTGGTGAGTGCTGCGCCTTTGTTGCCGCGCTCGTCTTTTTCCACTTGAACCAACAGTTCCTGCCCCTCGCGCATCACTTCTTTAATGCTGGGGCGACCGTTGCCCGAGTAATTCAAGTAGTTATCAGGGGAGACTTCTTTGAATGGCAAAAACCCGTGTCGGGTTCCACCATATTCGACGAAGGCCGCTTCCAAGCTTGGCTCGATGCGGGTGATGATGGCTTTGTAGATATTGCTTTTGCGTTGTTCTTTGCCAGCTGATTCAATGTCGAGGTCGATGAGTTTTTGACCGTCAACAATGGCGACGCGGAGTTCTTCCGGCTGTGTCGCATTGAATAACATGCGTTTCATTTTATTTTTCTCCCGCGCTCAGACACGGGTAGAACAAGACTACGCGCAGGTGGTTATGCGTGCAAGAAAATGAATAAGGGTCGGGTAAATATTGTTACGGCATCGACGGTTGTTCAAGATATTGTTCTCGTAGTTTCTTGTTGTTAATTAAAAAAGGTTCGCTGATTGAGTTGTTGGCATTCCGGTAAAATTCACGTATGCCCAAAATCTAGCGAGCCTAAAATTCTGTATGTTTAGAGCGCGATAATCATTTACTATCACTGCTTGTCCCGGTGAGTGACATTAACCGGATTGCGATTGGAGCGGGACGGCGGCACATTTCTGCCAGCACACGTACCCGGTTCTTGATTTCGAGGGGGAAACTAACACCCCGTTTTTCACTAAACCAACACGCACTGATGCGAAGTATATGCAAAATGAATGATTTACGCAAAGAGTCTGTGATTTGGACCGAAATAGATGAAGGCAGTTGCGATCAACGGATTGACAATTATTTGTGCAAGCTGCTCAAAGGTGTACCCAAGAGCCACATTTACCGCATTTTGCGTAGCGGCGAAGTGCGGGTGAACAAAAAGCGGGTCGATCAAACTTACCGTATGCAGTTGGGTGACCTGGTGCGTATCCCACCCGTGCGAGTGGCAGAAGCATCCCCGAAAAAATATGTGGTAGCGGCAGAGTTCCCTATCCTGTATGAGGATGATGCCCTGCTAGTAGTCGACAAGCCGGCAGGAGTGGCTGTACACGGCGGGAGTGGAGTCAGCTTTGGCGTGATCGAACAATTGCGTAGCGCGCGACCCGATGCCAAGTTTTTAGAGCTGGTGCATCGATTGGATCGGGAAACTTCGGGCGTGTTGCTACTGGCGAAGAAGCGTTCCGCGCTGACCGGATTGCATGAACAAATGCGTGAGGGCAAAACGGATAAGCGTTATTTGTGTTTAGTGTTGGGACAGTGGAAAAATGCCATCCAGCATGTGAGATTACCACTGCATAAAATGGTCAACGACGAGGGAGAAAAGCGTGTGACGGTGCGTGAAGATGGGCAAACAGCGCACACCGTATTTGCGTTGCAGCGCGCTTGGGCAGACTTCAGCCTGCTGGAAGCTCAACTCAAAACCGGGCGCACCCACCAAATTCGTGTGCACCTTGCCCACCTGACATTTCCCATTGCGGGAGATGACAAATATGGCGATTTTTCACGCAATAAGGAAATTGCCCGGCCAAGATTAAATGGACAAGGATTAAAGCGCATGTTCCTGCATGCGCACGCCATAGCGTTCACGCACCCTATCACGCAAGAGCCGCTGCGCTTGATGGCCGCGCTACCCAAAGAATTGCAAAAATTTATTGACCAGTTGGATGGGGCAGTCACAAAATCAAATCAACATTGAAACGCTAAATATGAAAATCACCGCGCTATTACATGCAACATTTCTGGTGGCAGACTTAACCAGAGCGCGAAATTTTTACGAAGGCGTACTCGGCTTGCACCTGGATGAAAAGCGCCATGAAATGGGCTTCCCCGGCGTGTGGTACGACGTAGGCGCGCAGCAAATTCACCTCATGGAACTGCCTAATCCCGAAAAAGGATTGCAACGACCCGCACATGGCGGGCGGGATCGTCACGTTGCAATGGCGGTGGACAATCTGGATGCGCTGATGAAAAAACTGGATGCTGCCAGCATTAAATATAGCATCAGCAAGTCGGGTCGCCGCGCTTTGTTTTGCCGTGATGTGGATGATAATGCGCTGGAGCTTGTTGAATCTTGACAAATGCCGTGATGGGGCATGGTTGGTATCTCCTTGGTATCTATCGTTTTTGAGGTTATCAATAGGCCGAAAATACAAAGTGACCGGAACTTAGTTGGATATACACTGTATTGGGTCATCAAGTGTAGCAGATTGGGATTTGCGCTCTGACCGGAACGCATCGTGTTTGATAGCTGTAAAATTTTACTACTGGCGAATGGAAGCCGACTTACCTTTGTTTGCAGTTTCTTGCAAACAAAGGTAAGTCGGCTTTATTTTTTGATTGCATGAGAGGTTAACCAAGGGGTGCAACGCAAGGTGATTTACAGCAGGGGCGCGCAGTTGATATAGGTGTCTGTCGCTATGCCCGACTTACATTCCGAGCCGAGATTTAATTCGGCGCTGTATCCTCCAGTAATTTTCATCAAAGCTAGATTTCTATCTGGCTGCCCAGCGAAATAACCCCATTACTCGGTATGCGATAGTAATCCGTGACATTGCGGCTATTGTGCGACATGGTACTGAACAGATGCTCCTGCCACTTGCGCCAGCCCGATTTCGCGGTGGGAATAAATATCTGGCGCGAGATGAAAAACGAAGTTTCCATCATTTCGAATTGCAGCCCGTGTTGTGCTGCAAGGGTTAGTGCCAGCGGAATATCCGGCTCGTCCTTAAAGTCGTAGCGGATGTCCAGTTGGTAGTAGCCCGCCCGCAATTCACGTACTTGAATTCGGTCTGCGGCAGCGACCCAGGGTATGCCAAGAATATGCACCGTCAAAAAAACGATGCGTTCGTGCAGCACTTTGTTGTGATTTCGTTTTCGCCGCGCATAAAAATTGCGATGCCGGACACACGCACAGGCGGGGAGGTAAATAGCGAAGCCAGAAAATCCTCCAGCGGAATAAATTGTTGCTAAATTTTTGTATAAGCTAATTCGCGCCCCTGTTTTCAAGCCAGCATCACGTCTCTGGAAAACCACCTTGATCAGGCACTGGCCGACTTTTAAAAATCCCCTAATCGCACACGATGGATTACAGGATGGCCATGGATAATTAACGCACTATATAACTAGAAATGGAATAAGATATCCGAAATTATTTGCCCGCTATACTCTTGTGCCTTCTCACAGTCCTGCTCCAGAAGGAACAATCTGGCATTAATAAATTTGAAATGTAATTAAGACCGAATCTATTGCTTCCACCCCAGTGGGGCTGCACGGCAGTACAGTGCGTTTGGGGAGAATCTGAAATAATGGAATGGACGCCCACTTCCTAATACGGCATCTAAGTGCCAAAGTAGTGGTTGTTTTACTACCACTAACCATAGAAAGGGGCATCCGAAATGAAGATTACTACGATAGGCATCGATTTGGCAAAAGCAGTATTTCAGATT
>CANJMS010000071.1 GCA_947475825.1 Nitrosomonadales bacterium | reverse complement strand
GTTGAAATGATAAGGAGCTTCTCAGCGAATTCCATCAGGGATAGAGGCGAAAGCTTCAACAAAAATCCGGATGTATGGCTGCAATCTTTACCTTCTCAAAATCATCGATTGAAAACTTGGCAAAAGTGGGCGTCCATGTATGAGTCTGAGCGAGTAATTTGAACTCCCTCAGCTTTTGTAGACATTTCTCAACTTCCGGTTTGTAACTGTTCGAACGCCGGGCACAGCAGTTGATTTCGGATATCAACCTCTCTTGAGTCCAAGACGACCAGAAACAGAACATGCGCCAAATCTGCTTCCCATTCTGCAAGCCCCGGTACTTCTCAATAAACTCAACCCACCCCGCGCTTGGAGAAATCACGCAGGCGAAATCCAAGTACCCAAAGCGTAGCAAAATATATTGCGATGCCCGCAGTGATCAACCAGGATAAGTGAATGACACGCGCCCAGCCTGTGCGAGCCAACCAGCTTTGCTCGGTGCCCATGCCAAACCACAAAGTCAGCCCAAGTAAAATTAACGCAGCAAATAATTTAGTGAAGAATTTGAACCAGCCTGGCTGCGGTTGATAAATCTGATATTTACGCAGCAAATAATACAGAATTCCAGAATTTAAACACGCCCCCAAGCTGATGGAAAGTGCTAGTCCGGCGTGTTGCAATGATTCGACAAACATGAAAAAAAAGAGATTCAAAGCCTGCGTAACCAGCAAGGTCACTATCGCAACTTTGACTGGCGTTCTAATATTTTGTCGTGCATAAAATGCAGGCGCTAAAACCTTAACTGACAATATGCCAATTAGCCCGACGCTGTATCCCACCAGCGCATTGCGCGACATTTGCACATCATTTACTCCAAACGCACCATATTGAAAAAATGTTGCCAATAATGGCACGGCGATTAAACCGAGTGCCAGAGCGGCGGGTAGCGCCAGCATAAAAATCAGGCGCAGCCCCCAATCCAACATTTTTGAATATTCTGCGGTGTCGCCATTTGAATGCAGCTTGGAAAGAGACGGCAACAGTATCGTACCCAGTGCCACCCCGAGCAGGCCGGATGGAAATTCCATTAAACGATCTGCGTAATACAACCATGACACGCTGCCCGCAATCATGAACGAAGCAAAAATAGTATTGATGAGCAAGCTGATTTGACTAACCGATACGCCAAATATCGCGGGGCCCATCTGTTTTAATATGCGCCGCACGCCTTCATCTTTAAAATTAATACTGAAGCGCGGCATCATGCCAATTTTTTTAAGAAATGGAATTTGAAAAAGCAGTTGCACTACGCCTGCCACAAATACCGCTATCGCCAAGGCCAGAATGGGCGGATTGCAATACGGTGCAAGCCACAGCGCGGCTGCAATAAAACAAATGTTCATCAATACCGGAGTGAATGCCGGTACCCAGAATTTATTATAGGTATTCAGTATGCCCGCAGCGACTGACACCAGTGAAATAAAAAAAATATAAGGGAAGGAGATTTGCAGCAGCTGCACGGTGAGCTTGAATTTATCGGGTGTGGCGACAAAACCTGGCGCGCTGATATACACCAGTACCGGCGCGGCAATAATGCCGATCAACGTGACCACAAATAAAATTAATGCCAGTAACGTGGTTACATGATCCAGCATTAATTTGGTTTCATCATTCCCGCGCCGATTTTTATATTCGCTGAAGATGGGCACGAATGCTTGCGAAAATGCACCTTCGGCAAACAGGCGGCGCAACATGTTAGGCAACTTGAATGCAACAAAAAATGCATCGGTCGCCATACCCGCACCAAATATACGCGCGATTAAAATATCCCGAACAAAAGCCAGCACACGCGAGAGCAAGGTCATGCCACTGATGGTGGAAAGCGCTTTAAGCAAGTTCATGCGGCAAAACCCAATGCGAGGAAAATAGCCAAGACGCTACTGAATGAGCGAGCGTGACGAATCACCATTCAATTTCTGCACATGAAAAATACAACAACTTTATTTCTGCCATATTGCCTTGAATATTCATGATTGCCAAACTTTCGGAATCATAACACTCCTGACCAGCGTGCGCCTCAGCGGCAATGCAAGCCCGCAGATTTAAAAAGTCAGATTAAAAATTAATCACTTTGGCATCCGGACGGGAAGCATGGGCATGCAGATCGTTCATGCCGCCAAAGACTGCATTTTTAACCAGCATATTTTCCTGAATACCACGCACTTCGGCACACGGTTTACATACAATCACTTTGGCATTCGGGTGTGCAAAAACCTCCTCAAAACGAGAGGGCGGACCGAATGGGATCATTTTTTGATGCGCGCCATCCAGCGCAATGGTCACAGAATCATGAAACAACATGATCATGACTGTATCACCGGCCTGTAAAGCGGAAGCCGCAAAAATGAATGGTAGCGCGCCGCGCGTAATATCGGTTGGACCCCAAGTTGTAGAAATTGCGTAGTGCATAACCTCTCCTTAAGTTAGTTAAAACGTCATTGCAAGAAAACGCGAATAAATTAGAAATCAAAATTGATTCAGCGGAATTTTAATATATGGTACACCGTTGCTCTCGGTTGGCGGCAACTCGCCTGCACGAATATTAATCTGCACCGCAGGCAATATCAGCGTGGGCATTTCCAAAGTGGCATCGCGTTGGGTACGCATCTCTACAAACTCTGCTTCGGTGATACCGTCATGTACATGAATATTTTTTGCACGCTGCTCGGCCACCGTGCTCTCGAAGCAAATCTCCCGACTATCAGGCGGATAATCATGGCACATAAACAGCCGCGTTTCTGCGGGCAGGCTCAATAATTTTCGCGTTGAAGCATACATCGCTTTGGCATCGCCGCCGGGGAAATCGCAACGCGCCGTACCCACGTCCGGCATAAATAAAGTATCCCCGGTAAACACCGCATCGCCAAATTGATAGGCCATACACGCCGGGGTGTGTCCAGGTACATAAAGTGCTCGACCAACCAAATTACCGACGCGTATCGCTTCATCTTCTTTTATAAGATGATCAAACTGCGAGCCATCTTGTTTGAAGGCAGACTCCAAATTGAAAATCTTTTTAAATACTTTTTGCACCTCCGTGATGTGGTCGCCTATGGCCGTCTTTCCACCTAACTGAGCTTTCAAATAAGGCGCGGCAGAAAGATGATCAGCGTGCGCATGTGTTTCTAGAATCCACTCAACCTGCAATTTATTTTCGCGCACAAAGGCAATCACCCGGTCGGCTGACGAATGACTGGTACGCCCGGATTTGGGATCATAGTCCAACACGGAATCAATAATGGCACAGGCTGACCCGACCGATTCATACACTATATAAGTAACGGTCCAAGTACCGGAATCAAATATACCGTGAACTTGAGGACGACTGGTTGAAGTAAGCATTGCATGGGCTCCGTTTAATAATATATCCACCAACATTATATTGACATACAATATATCAGTCAATATAATGTTAAAGGTAATTCAATGAAGAACACTCATAATGAAATCTTTAAAAGTAGAGCTATCCCAGATGCATGAGGCTGCCGATGAGGCATGTCGCCTCATGCGCGTCCTCTCAAACCCCGATCGCCTGCTGTTATTATGCCAGCTGTCGCAGAGCGAGCAGTGCGTCGGTGAGCTGGAGGCAATGCTGGGCATTGCCCAGCCCACCCTGTCCCAGCAACTGACTGTTTTGCGCGATGAAGCACTGGTAAACACCAGGCGCGAAGGAAAACATATTTACTATCAAATAGCCAGCCCGCAAGCACTGGCTGTGTTGCAAGTTCTATACAAACAATATTGCAGAAATTGAGGAATAAACATGATTGATTGGGCACACTTTACCCCTTGGGCATCGCTTTCAGGCGGCATCTTAATTGGCGTCGCCTCGGCTTTGTTTATTTTATTGCATGGCCGTATTCTGGGCATCAGTGGCATTTTGGGTGGCTTATTGCCTCCCAGTGCGGGTGATGCCACTTGGCGCATCACCTTCCTGCTGGGTCTATTCTCTGCGCCTTTGGCATTCAACGCGCTGGCTCCTGCCGGATTTATGCAGATGCCACGCATCGATGCCAGTTATACCATGCTTATCGTGGCAGGTTTAATGGTGGGGATTGGTACGCGCTATGGTTCCGGTTGCACCAGTGGCCATGGTGTATGCGGCTTGTCGCGCCTGTCCTTACGATCATTGATCGCGACTGGCACATTTATGGTCGCAGGATTTGCCACCGTTTATATAATTCGCCACATACTTTAAGGAGAATCAACATGCAACGATTCAGCGAATTTATGGTTGGGTTAATATTTGGAGTCGGGCTAATTCTCTCAGGCATGACCGACCCCGCCAAAGTCATCGGCTTTTTAGATGTATTCGGGCAGTGGGATCCATCGTTAGCCTTAGTGATGGGCGGTGCGATTGCTGTGGGCATGTTTTCTTTTGCACTCGCCAAAAAACGCACTGTCAATTTTTTTGGCGGAGCATTCCATTTACCAAAAAATAATCACATCGATAAACGACTAATCATTGGAGCGCTGCTGTTTGGCGCAGGCTGGGGTGTTGCCGGATATTGCCCGGGACCTGCGCTGGTGTCGATGGCCTCCGGGCAAACAGAAGCTATAACATTTGCGGCAGCCATGCTGGTCGGCATGATTGTGTATGAATTGGCACAGCGCACAATACATAAACCCCGCTAATTTTATTCAACTTGCACACAGCAAAGGAATCATTATGCAACCCAAACAGCATTGGGAAAATGTATACACCAGCAAATCTGCTGATGCCGTCAGTTGGTATCAAGAACATGCTGAGAATTCATTGAGCTTAATTGCGCAAACAGGTGTGCCAGAATCCGCATCAATAATAGATGTGGGCGGCGGCACATCGACATTGGTGGATGATTTATTGGATAAGGGATACACAGCACTCACCGTGTTGGATCTGTCTGCATCCGCCTTGCTCGCCAGTCAGAAGCGTTTAGCCCAGCGTGCAACTCTCGTTCGCTGGATAGAAGCAAACGTAACCGATGCGCCGCTGGGCATACATCAATATGATGTTTGGCATGACCGCGCCGTGTTTCATTTTCTCACCCGCGCGGAAGAACGCCACGCCTACGTTGCTGCCGTGATGCGCGCCGTCAAACCGGGCGGTCATGTAATCGTTTCGACCTTTGCCGAAGATGGACCACTCCAATGCAGCGGCTTACCTGTCATGCGCTATTCTGCCGAAACATTGCACGCAGCTTTCGGCAATCCGTTCACATTGGTGCAACACGAAAAAGACGATCACCTCACACCATCGGGTAACGTGCAAAAATTTATTTACTGCTATTGCAGAAAAACCGCATCTTAACTTTGTCTAAAAAAAGCCCCTGATGACCCCAACAAAATCCTGGCGGCAATGGTTACCCACTCTACCCATATTAAATTGGGGGCGGCATTATGACCGAGTAACACTGGCGAGCGATTTAACCGCCGCACTCATTGTCACCATCATGCTCATCCCGCAAAGTCTGGCCTATGCCATGCTGGCCGGTTTGCCGCTCGAAGTGGGGCTTTATGCCTGCATCGCACCCTTGTTGCTGTACACCATTTTTGGCAGCAGCCACGTGCTGGCAGTGGGCCCGGTAGCGGTTGTGTCGTTGATGACTGCAACTGCCATTGGTAGCCATGCCACTGCCGGATCACCCATGTATTGGTCAATCGCCCTCACCCTGGCTTTTCTCTCCGGCACGATACTGCTCCTCATGGGCATCTTCCGTCTGGGATTTTTAGCCAACTTTTTGAGCACGCCCGTTATCTCGGGATTCATCACTGCCTCGGCCTTGCTGATTGCGGCCAGCCAACTCAAGACCCTCATGGGCGTAGCTGCCGAGGGAAATAATTTCATCGAATTAATCACCTCACTCATGCGGCAAATTCCACAAACTCATGGACTCACGCTCATGATCGGTGTGTTTGCACTCTTATTCCTGCTGGCAATCAGATTAGGATTTAAACAATTATTAGTGCGCTGGGGCATCGCCGAAAAAATTGCCACTGGCATCACCCGCACCGCCCCAGTTTTTTTAATTGCCCTCACCATTCTTCTAGCCTGGATTTTTCAATGGCAAGCGCAAGGCGTGAAAATTGTAGGCACGATTCCGCAAAGTCTGCCGCCTTTTACCCTGCCATTGTGGGATATGGCTTTGTGGAAAGAATTGGCTCTCCCTGCCCTGCTCATCAGCGTGGTAGGTTTTGTGGAATCGGTATCTATCGGGCAAACACTGGCCGCTCAACGTCGTCAGCGCATCGAGCCGAATCAGGAACTGGTGGCGTTGGGCGCGAGTAATTTATCAGCATCGTTCACTGGCGGCTTTCCCGTTACTGGCGGCTTTGCGCGATCCGTCGTTAATTTTGACGCTGGCGCGCAAACGCCCGCAGCAGGCGGATTTGCCGCTATCGGCATCATGCTCGCCGCACTGCTGTTGACCCCTGCTCTGTATTACCTGCCGCAGGCAATTCTGTCCGCAACCATCATGGTCGCGGTTTTATCGCTGGTAGATATAGGCATTTTGAAAAAAACCTGGGCTTATTCAAAATCGGATTTCGCCTCCGTAGTCGCCACCTTGCTGGTGACTTTATGGGTGGGGGTGGAAGCAGGCTTGCTGGTCGGCATCGGCGTTTCTCTGGCACTATTTATTTTTCGTACCAGTCAGCCGCACATTGCTACAATCGGCTTAGTGCCGGGCACAGAATATTTTAGGAATGTGTTGCGCCATGATGTGCTGGTCAGTCCGCAAGTAGTCAGTTTACGAGTTGACGGTAGCCTGTATTTTGCGAATTCACGCAGTCTGGAAGATCGCATCAATCAAACAGTTGCCGACAATCCGAAAATTCAGCATCTGCTTTTACAGTGCTCGGCAATCAATGACATTGATGCCAGCGCGCTGGCAAGCCTGGAGTCGCTCAACCAGCATTTACGCGAAGCTGGCATTACATTACACCTGACCGAAATCAAAGGCCCGGTAATGGATAAACTGCAGCATACCCATTTTTTACGCGACTTGAGTGGCAAAATTTTTCTCACGCACTATCAGGCCATGCATGAGCTTGCACCAGAAATTGAGCAAGTAAGCTCCCGAGCGAATTAAATTTTCCGCGTTCAACCTAAATATTATCTGGCTGCAACCCCTATGCTTACTGAAACTGATCATGAGCTCTTTTTGTATTTGTTTCCTTGAATTTGGTAGACCGGGTCAACTCGGACTCAAGCAAAGTCAAAATTGGTCTGATTCAGCAATACACTTATGCGCCCGAGATCACCCGAAGTGTCAACGCAGCCGAAAAACTTATTGAAGTAACATGGGTTCAAGACGAGAAGGAGGGCGTGCTTCTATTGAAGGAACACAAGATAGACGGAATTTTAACCAGGAATGAAAAAGCACCCGGCAGCCTTGCACTGCTGGTCTTAAAAAAAGATTCTTTCCATACCATTGCGATTGTGCAGAATATCTCTGCTTTGCAGAAAGCGGCGGAAGGAAATGGCCCGGATTGGATCACCGACATCAAATCACTGCACCAAGGTGGTGTTCAAAGAGAGACTTTGCCTACCTGGATACTGATGCTGATCCTGCTTATCGGTTTCATTATTCTCCCAGCGCAAGTAGCCGAGGAAAAAGAAAAAAATTGCTCCTTGCGCTACTTCAGACTCCCATACATGAAGTCCAGTGGCTGATTGCCAAATTAATCCTAGGAATGGTTCTGATTATCACTGCCGTCCTGTTTCTTCATCTATTGGGTAAATTCGGCCCGGTACATCTTTTCGACTACATCGCTTTTATCGTCGCAGGCAGCTATTGTTTCAGTGCCTACGGGATTTTCCTAGGCTTTCTCTGCCGCAATCAGGCAAGCGCCAGAACGCTGGGCGTTATCTTTTATTTGCCGCACCTGCTTCCTTCTGCGATGTCCGATGTTTCGCAAAAGCTGACTGCCGTTGCGCCTTTTCTGCCGTCCTACCAATTGTATCAGCCTCTACGATCCATACTGCTGGAAGACGGCAGGATGGTGGACATGACTTTTGATTGGGTCTATTTATTTCTTTTGGGATCGTTGATGTTTTACCTTTCCTACTTGTTGATAAAAAGACGCTGGCTGATGTGATTTTCGGTCTGCGATGGGCGCGCAGGATTTGCCGCAACACAAAAAACGCCGTCTCCAAGATGGCGGGAGTGAAATCAGCGCAGTTCGTACCAGACCTCGCGTCCGCTGCCATGCTGGTTCAGGTGTCTGCGTTCGATCAGCGCACGGAAATGCTGCTTGAGTGGCAAAATTTTTCTCTCGCACTATCAGGCCATCCAAGTACTCTCTCCAGAAATTGTGCGGCTTTCTACCAGAACAGCGTAAGCTGCTCAATACTTGAAAATGTGCAATACGTGGCAATCACGTCAAATTGAAAATGTCGGCACAGTAAAGTAGGATGCTTAAAAACCAGCATTCATCTGAATTATTCAACCGGCTGGTTTTTGCAATTTTTTTAATATTACGGAGGAACAGTCATGAGAAGATTTTTAATGGTAATGACAATTTGTTTGATTATTTGTGATCTAGGTAGCACAACGGCGCAAGCGGCATTACAGGGCAACGAGGTGGACTACAAGGCCGGGGGCGTAACGCTCAAAGGTTATATCGTTTATGACGATGCATTTAAGGGTAAGCGTCCGGCGGTATTGGTGGTGCACGAGTGGTGGGGACACAACGAATATGCGCGCAAGCGCGCGCGGATGTTGGCAGAACAGGGCTATACCGCGCTGGCCGTGGATATGTACGGCGACGGCAAGCAAGCCCACCACCCCGATGATGCGGGGAAATTTGCCACCGAGGTGAGCAAGAATATGGACATGGCCAAGGTACGTTTTGAAGCGGGCATGAAATTATTGCGCGATCACAAAACCGTGGATGGCGATCAGCTGGCGGCGATAGGCTATTGCTTCGGCGGCAGCATCGTGCTGAACATGGCACGTATGGGGCAGGATTTGAAAGGAGTAGCCAGCTTCCACGGCTCGCTGGGCACCAGCAATCCCGCTGAACCTGGCAAAATCAAAGCTCGGATTATTTCATTTTCTGGCGCAGCTGATCCCATGATAGGGGCGGATTCAGTCACCGCATTCAAGAAGGAAATGGATCACGCCAAAGCGAACTACCGGGTGGTGGTTTATCCCGGCGCACAACATGCTTTCACCAATACCGAAGCGGACGAACTGGGCAAAAAATTCAAACTTCCACTGGCTTACAACGCAGAGGCAGACAAGGATTCTTGGCAGCAAGCGACAATGTTTTTGAAAGAAGTATTCGGCAAAAAATAAACATAATTGCACACACAAGGAGGGTGTCCTGAATTCCATTTACACAAAACTCAGGACACCCCCGGATGCCGCGCAGTGACTCAACCTTTTCTTCGCACTCGATGCGCTTCTTTGCTATTTACTGCGCAACGTCTTCAGCGCACCACCCCAAGCCACCACTTGATCGAGCATCGCGCTAACCGATGTCTCATGCAAGGCTGCGGGTTTAAAAGTGGTGAAATTTTCAAAGTCAGTAAACAAAGAAAGTGCCACTTGCGAACGCACATCTGCCATCTGCAACTCACCCGCAATCAAGCGTAAATTTTCCACCGCACGCGTACCACCCACACTGCCGTATCCCACAAACCCCGCCGCCTTATTGTTCCATTCCCAATAGAGATAATCAATTGCATTTTTTAGCGCACCGGAAGTGGCGTGATTGTATTCAGGCGTAACAAAAACATAGGCATCGTAAGCGGCAATTTTAGCCGACCACGCTTTGGTGTGTGGCTGACTGTACTGCCCCATTGAAGGTGGCACCGGTTCGTCGAGCAGCGGCAGGTTGTAGTCTTTAATATCTACAATTTCATAAACTGCATCACTGCGTTTTTTTGCAATTTCGTGCACCCACCGCGCGACCGCCTCTGCTTTGCGTCCGGGACGTGTGCTGCCGATGATAATCGCGACTTTAATCATAATAAGTTTTCTCCTGAATAAGTGGATAAAAAAATATGGCTGAAATTACAGCTGTCAGCATACTACACCCTGCCAAAAAATAGCACACTTCATAACCAGTACTGCCTATAAATTCTGCCACACCTATTTGTATCGCCTCTCCGCCTACCGCACCATGCAGTTTATTGTTAAATAGTGTAGGCAGTTTGCTTCTCTATGCGACTGAATTTATATTTTTACTGCGCGCGTGAGAAAATATTCCTGATGAACGACATTGTCATGCAGATACCCGCTCACCAGATCATCCACCTCTTTGCGCCAGGCTGTAAGACGCGCGGGTTCTTTCGTGAGAGCCTGCACCATACGCACAAACGGGCCGGCCTTGGCTTCTTGCAAGAGACGCACGTGCTGCGGACTGAGCGCTGGAATCAACATGATGCCGCGCTCAAAAATGATGTCGCCAACTTTATTTGCCAGCCGTTGTTGCACGATGGAAACATCACCCCATTGCATAGGCGGCGCAAACCCGCCGGGTGGCGGAATATATTTGGCATTCAGCGCAAATAATCGTCCAATCAGTTGTTCTGGCGGCCACGTGGCAAAAGCCAGCGTCCCGCCTGGTTTAAGTACCCTGAGCATTTCTGTCAGCGCAACTTCCGGCCTTGGTGCAAACATATGCCCGAACTGGCTGAGCACCACATCAAAAGCCGCATCCTGAAACGGGAGTGCTTCCGCATCGCCTTCCTGCCAGATCACATCATCCATGCCCGCAACTGTGGCACTCTGCTTCGCGTGCTCAAGCATGGATGGTGTCAGATCAAGCCCCGTCACTTTCGCTCCCCTGCCCCGTGCGGTGATCGCCACAACACCAGTCCCCGTGCCGACATCCAACACCAGGTGGCCTTTATTGATCCGGCCAGATGAAGTTTGAAGTTTTCATGCCGCATATTTTACGCGAGAATCTTGGAAGTATTTTTTGACACGCTCAGGTGATTTTTCCAATGTCAGCATGTGCTCGGTTGTTGCGGCTTTCAGTTTAGCCTTGGTGCG